>JAHAYO010000085.1 GCA_018384595.1 Thiopseudomonas sp. | reverse complement strand
TGGTTGCGGGAGCCGGATTTGAACCGACGACCTTTGGGTTATGAGCCCAACGAGCTACCAGACTGCTCCATCCCGCGGCAGCAATTATATAGATCCACAACAGGTCGTCAAGTGTTATTTTCCAAAAAACATTTTCATGCGAAATACATCAAAACACAGTCGTTTTTGGGACTGATACGCCACATGCACAATCCACTTCACAGTTTTAGCTGCAACCTTTCTGCTATCATGCCCGCCCGTATCACTGCCTCCAGTTTTGGACACCATGCCGAAAACCAGCCCTATCTTTGCCCTACAATCTGTCGTGCCAGAAGATTTTCGCCGCCAGACGCGCAACGCCTCCATACGCATCATTGCGGTGTTTGCCTTGTCGGCCATGGTGCTGTCCGCGCTGCTGGTGACTCAGTTTGGTGAAACAGGCGGCAACAATTTCAAATGGAACCTGACTGGCGTCATCCTAGGCGTGCTGCTTACCTCGGCACTGGTTGGCGGTCTGTTTCGTAAGCAGCAATGGATGGCCGCGTCCTTATATGGCTGGCGCCTCAAGCGCAGCCTCATGAGCATCACCAATCAGATGCATCAGCTCAAGGCTGGCGTTAGCCAGCACGACCCACAATCCATGCAGCTGTTGCGCTTTTATCATCTAGCTCTGCATCACATGCACCAGCTGGACGGCAACTCCAGCGCAGCCAGCGAGCTGGTACGCGAAATGGACGAGCACCGCCAAGCCATGGAGGCACTTAGCCTTAACCCCGAGCAACCCAGGTTGAATCCTGAGTGGCTTGCCCATATTAAACAGTTTGCCAGCAAATCCAGTGTTAAATAACTCGGCCAGGCAGGCCTCTACAACACCACAAGGCCCCAACATGCCCCTTTCTCAACGCTTATTTATCGCCCTGCAATATGTATTGCCCCACCACACCCTATCCCGCCTGGTCGGCCGTTTGGCCAACTGTGAGCACCCGGGTTTCAAAAACGCCCTGATTCGCTGGTTCATCCGTCGTTTTGAGGTGGACATGGCACAAGCCGAGCGTCAAAACCCCGAGCAATACCTGAATTTCAACGACTTTTTCACCCGTGCACTGATCGAAGGTGCCAGGCCTATCGACGACAGCCAACAGGGTATTGCCTGCCCTGCCGATGGAGCGATCAGTCAGCTGGGTAGCATCAAGCATGGGCGGATTTTTCAGGCTAAAGGCCACGACTTCAGCCTGTTCGAGCTGCTGGGCGGTGACAGCGAGCGAGCCGCCCCCTTTATGGATGGCCAATTCGCAACGATTTACCTGTCTCCACGAGACTATCACCGCGTCCACATGCCCTTTACCGGCACGCTCAAGGAAATGGTCTACGTTCCGGGCAAGCTGTTTTCTGTCAACCAGACCACTGCCGAAAACGTCCCCGAGCTGTTTGCCCGCAATGAGCGGGTTGTCTGCCTGTTTGATACCGCCGCTGGCCCCATGGCGGTTGTCTTGGTGGGTGCCATGATTGTCGCCAGCATCGAAACCGTCTGGGCCGGTGAAATTGCACCGGTACGCCCTGTGCTGCGCAGCCAGCTCTATGGCGACAATGCGCAATCGGTTATTACCTTAAACAAGGGCGATGAACTGGGCCGCTTCAAACTGGGTTCTACAGCTATTGTCCTGTTTGGTCCACAGGCGTGTGTGTGGCATGATGATCTGGCTGCAGGCACAGTCGTCAATATGGGCCAATCCATAGGCCAAACGGGCGCAGGTGCTTAACCGTGCTGGGCTATCCCCATAAGCAGGCATACATGAGCAAGCGATCCCCATCATGAACCAAGCACACTCACTGTCTCACGGAAGTGGCACATCGGCCCCTGCCGCAGTCATCAAGGAACTGTCGTTTTGTAAAACAACGGCACGCGACCTTGCCGCTTGGCTGCGTGACTTACCCAAGGCCAACATTGGCGAGTACTCGCGTCAGCTGTATATGGCACTGACCGAGCTGAGTCACCTAAAAGCCACGCCCGATTTACGCCTGCAGTTGCTGGAGCAGCTACGCCCAGAAGTCGCACGCATCATTCGTCAACTTGAAAAAGCTCACCTGCTCAACAGTGTGATCCTCGATGCGCGGGCCAACCGTGTCGCCAACCTATGCCACAGCCTGCAACACCACCTCAACAACGGGTACAAGCAAATAGCAGCGGACTTGCAAACCAAAAAATCCGGCATGCTGGTGCTGGCCATTCAGCGCACGTTGCATGGTCTATTCCTGTCGCTATCGCGCTCGTATCTGGCTTACCGCGTGGTGCCGCAAGGCCTCTGGTTTGAAGCTCATCAGATGTACCGGCTGATAAGCCATTACGGCCTGATGGCACAAAACGTCAAGGACCCACTGCTGGAAACAGTACAAGAACAGACCCTAGAAGAAGCCTATGCCTGCGTTTTGCTCTTGGGCTGCGCACGCGCCAACCAGATGCGCCAAGGCGACATCAAAGTACTGGTCGAGCAACTGCCTGGCTGGGCCGGACTGGTCGATATTCAGGGCGTTGATGAGCCACAAACAGTATTTGCCGTAGCCCTGACCACTGACACGCCACCCCGCTACCGCGCCCTGCTGAACCTTGAAGGCCGTAGCCATATTCTTGGCCTGAATACACACAGGCTGGTCGAGGCACTGAAACCTCAGGCCCAGTCATCTGGCCGCTTGTCTGCCTCCCTGCTAGAGCAACTGTCCAGCGCTTGGGGCGATATTGCCAAACGCGGCTATCCACGCACGGTGTCCAACCAGACGCTGGAACTATGCATCGGTATGAGCGCCGTACACTTTCACCTGGCCGGGCAAAAAAGTTTTGAGGACAGCATGCGCCTTGAGCGGCCAGCAGCCAGCAAGCTGCAACTGGTACCCACCCAACCCGAAGCGCCCGTCGATGTCTGGGCCATGGCCGCCGACGCTTTCCAAGAGCCCGGCAGCAAACTGGACATGATTGACTATGGCACCCAGTTTGCCGCCGATACCCCAGAAGAAGAAAGTCGTGATTTTTCTGCCCTTTACCCGATTGTTAGCGCGGCAGTGGTCAACCAGAGCCCTGGGGGCTACTGTCTTGAGTGGAAGAAAGACGCGCCGGCCAATCTGCAAACGGGGGATATTCTGGCCATTCGCAAGGCGGCTTCAATGGACTGGTCTATCGCCATCATTCGCTGGATTCGCCAAAATCAAGACTCAGGCGCACAGACCGGTGTAGAAATGCTCGCACACAAAGCCGAACCCTGCGGCGCACAACTGCTGCGCTCAGGCAAAGCAGCCAGCAACTACCTGCGCGCCCTGTGTATCCCTGGGGTATCGGCGATTTCGCGCCCGCCACAGATCATCACCGCCAAGATTCCCTTTCGCGAAGGCAACACCGTCACCCTCAACATTGGTGGCGAAGAAAGCCGGATAATTTTGAGCAGGCTGGTCAAGCAAACCGCCAGCTGCAGCCAGTTTGAATACGAGCCGGCCACCCCACTCAGATCCGAGCCAACTCAGCAGGCAACGACCCCCAGTCCCCAACCCAACAGCAGGAATCATGCTAAAGTGAATGACCCTGAAGACTTTAACTCCCTGTGGGGCACCCTATAATATTCCGGGCACGGCTCTATCCGCACACCCATGCGCGGGCGCTGCCACGGATGACTTACACAGTCCTTTTTATATACCCCGATGGTATTTATGGCTATTGAACGCAAGGCAGTACGTCTGCTCATTCTTGAAGAGTCCCAGAACGAAGCTGAACGCATTGTCAGCCTGTTTCGCAATGCAGGTATGCCCACTCGGGTGCACCGTGTCAGTGATCCCGAAGCATTGGCAGAAGCACTTGGCAATGTCTGGGACCTGTGCATTGCATCCTATGAATGCGAGAATTTACAGCCGCTCGCCGCGCTCAGAATGCTACAAAAAGCCGAGCGCGACCTGCCCTTTATCCAGATCGTTGCAGAAAACGACCCCTGCCTCGTGGTCGAAGCCCTACAGCAGGGCGCTCAAGACGCCATAGCCAAGGAAGAAGACGAGCTGCTAATTCTGGTAGCCCGCCGCGAACTGGCCAGTCTGGCCGAGCGCCGTGCGCGCCGCACCGCTGAGATCGCCCTGCAAGAGGCTGAAAAACGCTGTCAGTTACTGCTCGACAGCTCCATGGATGCCATCGCCTACGTCCACGACGGCATGCACATCTATGCCAACCGTGCCTACGTCAAGCTATTTGGCTACAGCATCGCCGACGACTTCGAAGGTCTGCCAATGACCGACCTGATTGCCGCGAAGGATCAGGCCGCCTTCAAGGAGTTTCTGCGCAGCTACCGCAGCGAGACCGACTCGGCCGATTTCCAATGCAGCGGCATCAACACTGAAGGCGAAAGTTTCGAAGCCCGCCTCAATTTTTCACCCGCCACTTACGACGGCGAACCCTGTGTGCAGGTTGTCATTCGTACCGAAAGCGACAACGCCGAACTGGAAGAAAAGCTCAAGGCCATCAGCAACCTTGACTCGGTTACTGGCCTCAACAACCGCCGGCGCTTTCTAGAACTGCTCGACAACGCCACCGAAAAAAGCATCAACAACGGCGAAAATGCCAGCTTGGCCTACATCCGCCTAGACGATTACAACCGTCACGCCGCCGAACTGGGCATGGCCGGTATCGACAGCCTGCTGGCCAGTATGGCCGACATGCTCAGCCAATCACTGGGCGAAGACACACTACTGGCCCGTCTAGCCGACGATGTATTCTGTGCGCTTAAACCCGCCACCACGCCCGAGCAGCACAAACCGGCGCTTGAAGCCCTGCTCAAAAACGTTGAAAACAAGCTGTTTGAAGTGGATGGGCGCACCGCCCAAACCACCCTATCCATCGGCGTGGCCTGCATCAACGAAAAGACCACCAAAGCGGTCGAAGTGCTAGACCGCGCCCGTCGCAGCTGCGAAGAACAAGGCAAGAGCAACCACCTACATATCCACAATCCAATTGACGACCTTGCCGCATCGGCCAGTCGTGGGGATCAGGTAGCGATGGTCAAGCATGCGCTGGAAACCAACAGCTTCCGCCTCTTGTTCCAGCCGATTATCAGCTTGCGCGGCGACAGCGAAGAGCTTTACGAAGTACTGGTGCGACTGCTCGATCCACAGGGCGAAGAAGTGGCACCCAATGACTTTATCAGTGCCGCGATCAGTGCAGGGCTGGCCGAAAAGCTGGACCGTTGGGTTCTGATCAACGCCATCAAGATGCTGGCGCAGCACCGCGCTAAAGGTCACAAAACTTGCCTGTTTATTCACCTGACCAGCGCCAGCCTGCAAGATGCATCTTTGCTGCCTTGGCTCACCATGGCACTGAAGGCGGCCAAACTACCTCCGGGGTCACTGGTTTTCCAAATCCGCGAAACCGACGCCGTCACTTACCTCAAACAGGTCAAAGCCCTAGTCGAAGGCTTGCACGCACTGCAATGCAAAGCCGCACTGGGCCAGTTTGGCTGCACGGTCAACCCCTTTAATACCCTCAAGCACGTCAATGTCGATTTTGTAAAAATAGACGGCTCCTTCACCAGCGAGCTGCACGACCAAGAACAGCAAGAAAATCTGAAATCCATGCTGAGCAACCTGCATGGCCAGAGCAAACTGAGCATAGTGCCCTTTGTCGAAAGCGCCAGCGTGCTGTCGGTACTCTGGCAGGCGGGTGTCAACTACATTCAGGGGCATTACCTGCAAGGGCCGACCACCGCCATGGATTACGATTTCAGCGCCAATGACTGACACGGCCTTACCCCCTGCGCCGGCAGCAGCGGCTACCGCCGATACTCCAAGCCTGCGCATTGGTCCACACCTGCTAACCAGCCCGCTGATTCTGGCCCCTATGGCCGGCATCAGCGACCGCCCCTTTCGCGAGCTGTGCCGCCACTTTGGTGCCGGCATGGCGGTCGCAGAAATGCTAACCAGCGATACCCGCCTGTGGCATAGCCGCAAATCCAGCCAGCGTCTTATCAATGAAACCGACCCCGAACCGCGCTCGATCCAGATCGCCGGCTCTGAGCCTGCCCAAATGGCTGAAGCGGCGCGTGGCTGCGTGGCCATGGGTGCGCAGATTATTGATATCAACATGGGCTGTCCGGCCAAAAAGGTGTGCAACAAAGCAGCCGGCTCGGCTCTGCTGCGCGACGAGCAGCTGGTGGCCGACATCCTGCACGCAGTGGTGGCCGCTGTCGCAGTGCCGGTTACCCTCAAAATTCGCACCGGATGGGATAGCGACACCCGCAACGCCCTGCACGTTGCCCGCATAGCCGAACAGGCAGGCATTCAAGCACTGGCAGTACATGGCCGCACCCGTGCCGATCGTTTCAGCGGCCTAGCCGAATACGACACCATTGCCGCAGTCAAGCAGGCGGTAAGCATTCCTGTGCTTGCCAATGGCGATATCGACAGCCCGCAAAAAGCCCGCTATGTACTGAACCACACAGGTGCCGACGGCCTGCTAATCGGTCGCGCAGCCCGTGGCCGGCCATGGATTTTTCGTGAAATCAATCATTACCTGCGCACCGGCGAGCTGGCACAGGCGTTACCGCTGGGCGAATTACAACAGACCTTAACCCGTCATCTTGCTAGAATGCACCATTTCTACGGACCGGTTATGGGTGTGCGCATTGCCCGCAAGCACCTAGCTTGGTACCTGCAGTCCCTGCCCGAGGCCAGCGCAGCCCGCACCCAGCTCAATCAATGCACCTGCCCACAGCAGCAGCTGCAAACTGTCGACGCTTTTTTTAGTCGATTGCACAGGCTGGGCGTTACCTGCGCCGCCTAATTTTGGCAGTACTTTACGGAACACAACAGTGAGTCAACATTCAATTCGCCCTGCCGGCCACAGTGCCAGCCAGCCCCCCAGTTTGCGCGCCTGTGTCGAAATGACGCTGCACAACTACTTCAGCCATCTGGACGGCACCGAAGTGACCAACGTTTACCAACTGGTACTCAACGAAGTCGAAGCGCCGCTCTTGGCCACCGTGCTACAGCACGCCCAAGGCAACCAAAGCAAGGCCGCCGAGATTCTGGGCCTCAACCGTGGCACCCTGCGCAAAAAGCTCAAGGAACACAACCTGATCTAAGCCGTTTCCGCCTGCCAGCACCCGCTGGTAGGCTTTATTTGCCAACCATTAAGCTGCTCTGCAGCCCTGATACAAGCTGGAAAACCTGATGACTGATCAAACTGCCAAAACCCCAGTGCGTCGTGCGCTGATTAGTGTTTCCGACAAGACCGGTGTCGTGGATTTTGCCCGCGCCCTAACTGAGTTGGGTGTAGAAATCCTTTCCACTGGCGGCACCTTCAAGCTGCTGTGTGACAACGGTATCGACGCTGTGGAAGTGGCCGATTACACCGGCTTTGCCGAAATGATGGACGGACGGGTAAAAACCCTGCACCCGAAAATCCACGGCGGCATTCTGGGTCGTCGCGATATCGACAGCGCAGTGATGGAACAGCACGGCATCAAGCCGATTGATCTGGTAGCAGTCAACCTGTACCCCTTCGCCGCAACCGTAGCCAAAGATGGCTGCACCCTGCCCGACGCCATCGAAAATATCGACATTGGCGGACCAACCATGGTGCGCAGTGCGGCAAAAAATCACAAAGACGTGGCGATTGTGGTCAACACCGCCGACTACAACGGTATCGTTGCATCCCTGAAAGAAGGCGGCCTGAGCTACGCCCAGCGCTTTGCTCTAGCCCTGAAAGCCTTTGAGCACACCGCCGCCTATGACGGCATGATTGCCAACTACCTGGGCACCATCGACCAGAGCGCAGGTACCCTGTCCACCGAAGGCCGCAGCCTGTTCCCGCAGACCTTCAACAGCCAGTTCATCAAGGCACAGGACATGCGCTACGGCGAAAACCCGCACCAGAGCGCGGCCTTCTATGTCGAAGCTAACCCTGCCGAAGCCAGCGTCGCCACCGCCACCCAGATTCAGGGCAAAGAGCTATCGTTTAACAACGTGGCCGATACCGATGCGGCCCTTGAGTGCGTGAAGAGCTTCACCAAGCCGGCCTGCGTCATCGTCAAGCATGCCAACCCCTGCGGCGTGGCCGTGGTACCGGAAGCCGACGGTGGCATCCGCAAGGCATACGACCTGGCCTATGCCACCGACAGCGAATCTGCCTTTGGCGGCATCATTGCCTTCAACCGCGAACTGGACGGTGAAACCGCCCAAGCGATTGTCGAGCGCCAGTTTGTTGAAGTTATCATCGCCCCATCCATTTCCGCCGAAGCCCGCGCTGTGGTTGCAGCCAAGGCCAATGTGCGCTTGCTCGAATGCGGTCAGTGGAGCAACGAACGCGCCGCCGGCTGGGACTTCAAGCGCGTCAGCGGCGGCTTGCTGGTACAGAGCCGTGACATCGGCATGATCGGTGCTGAAGACTTCAAGATCGTTACCAAACGCGCCCCGACCGAAGCAGAAATCCACGATTTAGTCTTTGCTTGGAAAGTCGCCAAATACGTTAAGTCCAACGCCATTGTTTACGCCAAAAGCCGTCAGACCGTCGGCATTGGTGCTGGCCAGATGAGCCGCGTCAACTCCGCCCGCATTGCTGCTATCAAGGCCGAACATGCCGGTTTGCAGGTCGAAGGCGCTGTGATGGCCTCGGATGCTTTTTTCCCTTTCCGCGACGTTTTCGACTACGCCGCCAAAGCCGGTATCCGTGCTGTGATTCAGCCCGGTGGTTCCATGCGTGACGAAGAAGTCATTGCCGCCGCCGACGAAGCCGACATCGCCATGGTCTTTACCGGTATGCGCCACTTCCGCCACTAAGCCGGCGTCGCCAGCCGCCATGACAACGCGCGCAGCGACAGGCGATTCGCCCACTCGCTG
>JAHAYO010000123.1 GCA_018384595.1 Thiopseudomonas sp. | reverse complement strand
GGCTAAAGGCGGGTGAAGTGGCTCAACGCACTGTCGCGCGCCTGTCCGAGCAGTTGCGCCGCTATCTGGACGATCAGGCCTGGCTGGAAAACAAGCGCATCATGCACCTGCTGCGCGATATTGAAGGCAAGGCATTAAGCCTTCGGCAGCAGCCACCGGACAAAAATATTATCGAACTGGATGATGCCAGGGTCGAGCTAAACCTGCCGCTGGACCGTCCGCTGTACAGCCCGCCGCTCAAGCCGCACATCGCTAGCCAGGTGCTGGTAGAAGGCAGTAGCGAGGGCAACACCGACGCCCTGTTCAATCAGGTTTATGTTGATAAAGCGCGCTTGCAGGCCACTTTACGACGGGCATTACGCCAGCAGCCGCACATCAGCCTTGGCGAATTGCTCACGCAACAGCCGCTGCAACAGGGTTTGGCAGAGCTCATCGCCTGGCTGGAACTGACGACAACACACCACCATTACGCCATTGACGAGCAACAAACCGAGCTCATTCAATGGATTGACGAACAGGGACGCGCACGCCGTGCCAGTGTACCTTTGATACTTTTTTGCCGGTAAACACACCATGCCCGCTTCTTTGAACCCTGCTCTATCGCCCCTGCTCATTGGCCTGTTCAAGGGGGTGCTGTACCGCGAAGACAATGCTTCTGCCTGGCAAACACTGCTTGAACAACAGACTGGCGTGCGTGACTACATTCAGTTATTGGGGCTGGACCTGATGCTGGACGAAGCCGAAGGCTATGCCTATCTGCAGCAGTCGCAACAGGCTGACGACACTCAAACCGCTGCATTACCCAGACTCATTCCGCGCCGCCAGCTCAGCTATCCGGTCAGCCTGCTGTTGGCCTTGCTGCGCAAACGGCTGGCCGAGTTTGATGCCAGCAGCGGCGATGCCAGACTTATTTTGTCGCGTGAACAACTCGTAGAGATGCTGCGGCTGTTTCTGCCGGATGGCAGCAACGAAGTACGCCTGATCGACCGTATCGATAGCCACATCACTAAAGTCGTGGAGCTGGGTTTCCTGCGTAAACTGCGCGGCCAACAGGATGCACTGTACGAAGTTCAGCGCATCCTCAAAGCCTTTGTCGATGCCCAGTGGTTAAACGAATTTGATCAGCGCCTGGCCGAATATGCCGCCCAGTTCACTGCAGAGGACGCGCCATAATGAACGATACCGACCTGATGCCCATGTTGGATTTTGCCGCTAACGACGAACAGGCCGGCTTTCGTCTGCATGCCGTTGAATTGTATAACTGGGGAACTTTCCATCAGCGGGTCTGGCGCTTTCCTACTGACGGCAACAATGCCCTGCTGACCGGCGATATCGGCTCGGGCAAATCCACACTGGTGGATGCCATTACCACCCTGCTGGTGCCGGCCCAGAAAATCGCCTACAACAAAGCCGCCGGTGCCGAAGCCAAGGAGCGCACCCTGCGCTCCTACGTGCTGGGTTACTACAAATCCGAACGCAGCGATACAGGCAGCAGTGCCAAGCCTGTTCCCCTGCGTGATCACAATAACTACTCGGTCATTCTTGGTCACTTCTATAACGAGGGATACGACCAGCACGTGACCCTGGCGCAGGTGTTCTATATCACGGAAAGCCGTGGCCAGCCGGAGCGCTTTTATGTGGTTGCGGATCAGCAGCTCAGCATTACCGAACACTTTGCCAGCTTCGGCAACGACCTTAACGCCTTGCGCAAGCGCCTGCGCGCCATGCCGCAGCTCATTCTGGAAACCAGCTTTACCGCCTACAGCGCCGCCTTCCGTCGTCGCTTTGGCATCGACAATGACCAGGCACTGGAGCTGTTCAGCCAGACGGTTTCCATGAAGTCCGTGGGTAACCTCACCGACTTTGTGCGTGAACACATGCTGGAGGAGTTTCCGGTGGATGAGCGCATTCAGGCGCTGATCCAGCACTTTGATGACCTTAACCGTGCCCACGAAGCCGTGCTTAAAGCCAAACAGCAAATTGCCCTGCTGCAACCCCTGGTGCAGGACTGCCAGCGCCATGCGCAAGCCACAACCGAGCGTGATACGCAGGTAGCCTGCCGCGAGGCGCTGGCACCATGGTTTGCCGGGCTCAAGGCGGATCTGCTGGACAAGCGCCTGGCCAACCTTGCGCAAGAGCGGGCCCGCCTGCAGGAACAGCATCGCAGCCTGCAAGACCAGCAGCTGCAAGGCCAGTCCCGCCGTGACGAGCTCAACCGCGCCATCGCACAAAACGGCGGTGACCGGCTGGCAGCCATCAAGGAAGACATGGAACGCCTGCAACGCGAACAAACCAGCCGACAAGAGACCGCCAACCAATACAACCGGTTGGCAGAGCAGCTTGGCTTGCCGCTGGCGCTTGGCGCCGAGCCTTTCCTAGCCAACCGCCAGGCGCTGCCTGAGCTGCAGGAAGCCAGCAGGCACGAACGTGATGCAACGCAAAACCAGCAAACCGAAAACGCCGTTGAGCTAAGAAGCCTGCGCCATCAGCATGAGCAGCTGGATACCGAGCTCACCTCCCTGCGCCAGCGCCGCTCCAACCTGCCGGCACGGATGTTGGAAATCCGCAACCGGCTTTGTGCTGCACTAGAACTGCAAGACAGCCAGCTACCCTTTGTGGGTGAACTGTTGCAGATCCGGGATGATGCACGCGACTGGGAAGGCGTGGCCGAACGCTTGCTGCATAATTTCGGCCTGTCCCTGCTGGTGCCGGACAGCCTCTACGCCAAAGTGGCCGAGTGGGTAGAACAAACCCACCTGGGCGGCCGACTGGTGTACTTCAGGGTGCGGGAGCGTCGCACTGCGGAAAGCATAGCCACCCATCCGGACTCGTTGACGCGCAAGCTGGACATCAAGCCCGACACCCCGTTCTATGACTGGCTGGAGAGCGAACTGGCCCGCCGCTTTGACTATGCCTGCTGCAGTTCACTGGAACAGTTTCGCCGCGAAGAAAAAGCCGTCACGCCCAGCGGCCAGATCAAGGCCGGCCATGAGCGCCACGAAAAGGACGACCGCCACCGGCTCGACGACCGCACCCGTTACATTCTGGGCTGGAGTAACAAACAAAAGATCCAGGCACTGGAACAGCAGGCAAACGCTGTGCAACTGCGTATACAAAACCTTGCCGGGCAGTTGGCCGAACTGCAACAACAACAGCGCACACTCGATGAGCGCATTGGTTTTCTGACACAGCTTTCTGTCTATGACAGCTTTCAAAAGCTCGACTGGAAACCGCTACAGGTTCAAATTCATAACTTAATCGAAGAGCGCAAGCAACTGGAAGCCGAGTCCGACATCCTGCGCACCCTACAAGAGCAGCTGCGCCAGCTGGAGACCGAACTGCGTACCCTGCAGGATACTCTGGACGAGAAAAACCGTGATCTGGCCCGTTGTGAGCAAAAGCAAGAAGACGCACAGCAAGCAGCCGGGGCCGCCCGAACGCTATACCAGTCTGCCACGCCGGAGCAGCAGACATACTTTGCCGAGTTGCCGGCCCTGCGTGAACAGGCGCTAGGCGAGCATACCCTGACGGTTGAATCATGCAGCAACCGGGAACAGGAGCTGCGGGCCTGGCTGCAAAGCAAAATAGACAGCACCAACAAGCGGCTGGAGCGGCTCAGCCAGTCCATCGTCCAGTCCATGAGCGATTACCGCAACGCCTACCCGATGGACACTCAAGAGGTCGATGCCAGCGTGGCCGCAGCAGAGGATTACCACGCCATGCTTGTCAGCCTGGAAGACGACGGACTGCCGCAGTTTGAGCAGCGTTTCAAGTCCATGCTCAATGAAAATATCATCAATGAAATTGCCACCTTTCAAACCCACCTGCGCCGCGAAGAGCAGGATATTCGCCAGCGTATCGACGAAATAAACAACTCCCTGCAGGAAATCGACTACAACCCGGGGCGCTTAATCCAACTGGAAGCACAGGCCAGCGGCGATGGTGAAATCGCCAGTTTCCGCAACGACCTCAAAGCCTGTACCGAAGGCAGCCTGTCCGGCAGTCAGGATGAACAGTACGCAGAAAGCAAGTTCTTGCAGGTGCGCCAAATTATCGAACGTTTCCGTGGCCGTGACGGCAGCTCCGAACTTGACCGGCGCTGGACACGCAAAGTCTGTGATGTACGCAACTGGTTTGCCTTTTCAGCTTCTGAGCGTTGGCGCGAAGACCACAGCGAGTACGAGCATTACAGCGACTCGGGCGGCAAATCCGGCGGGCAGAAAGAAAAACTGGCCTACACCGTACTGGCCGCCAGCCTCGCTTACCGCTTCGGACTGGAATGGGGCGCAACCCGCTCCCGCTCCTTCCGCTTTGTCGTGATTGACGAAGCCTTTGGCCGTGGCTCGGACGAATCGGCACGCTATGGCCTGGAGCTGTTCCGCAAGCTCAATCTGCAACTGCTGATCGTTACGCCCTTGCAAAAAATCCACATTATCGAACCCTATGTCGCCAGCGTTGGCTTTGTACACAACGAACAGGGACGCGAATCCATGCTGCGCTGCCTGAGCATAGAGGAATACCGGGAACAAAAATTCGGGCGGGACGACAGCCATGAGCCAGCCTGACTGGACCCGCCCGGCCGATTTACGCGACCAGCTACAAAAACGCTGGGACAGGGGCCAGCTGCTGCGTTCTTGTCTGCCACAGGCAGAACCCATGTTTCCGCTGCAACTGCGCCTGAAACAACCCAACTCCAATGATCTTGGCAACAGGTTCGAACAGGTACGCCACTGGATTTCCCAACTGCAACAGCTGGATTCGCGCTACCGGCTGCAATACCGGGAAATCAATCACCGCCAACTGGGACGCAACCAGATTCCAGACAGCGTCTGGATTGACCGGCTCGAAGATGCCTTGCAACTGCTGGGACAGCAACGGGCAGCGCGCCAGTTTGAACACCTGGCACACACCAGCCTGGATCTGTTCCCGGCCCTGCACCCATGGCTGAGCAAACACCCGCTGCGAGCGCTCGAGCAAGCAGCGTACTGGCAACAAATTCTGGCGGTTTTACAGTGGTTTTCCGCCCACCCACACAGCCAGCTGTATCTGCGCCAACTGGATATTCCCGGCGTTGATACCAAGTTTATTGAGCAGCGCCGTGGCCTGCTTGGCGAGCTGCTGGACCTGGTACTGCCGGCCACGCATATCAACGAACAATCACGCGGTGTAAAAGGCTTTTGCCGGCGCTATGGCCTGCTGGATAAACCCCAGCGCATCCGCATGCGTATTCTGGACCCGCGTCTGGCCATCGCCGGCCTGACTGACCTGGAGGTGCCAGCCGAGCAACTGGCTGGTTTACAGTTGCCGCTGGCACGGGTTTTTGTTACCGAAAACGAAGTCAACGCTCTGGCATTTCCCGAACTGCCCGATTCGGTGCTGCTGTTTGGTCAGGGCTATGCGCTGGATGTGCTGGGTCAGATACCATGGCTGAGCAAGCAACCCCTGCACTACTGGGGCGATATCGACACCCATGGTTTTGCCATCCTGAACCGCTTGCGCACCTACCTGCCGCACACCCAATCCATGCTGATGGATCACAGCACCTTGCTGCAACACCAGGCGCTTTGGGGCCAGGAACCGGCTGACACCGCCTGTACCAGCGAGCTTCCCCTGCTGACCTGCGAAGAAAAAAGCCTCTACCAGGCCCTGCGTGAAAACTCGCTATGCAATGATGACGGACAGCCGTTCAACAACCTGCGCTTTGAGCAAGAGCAGACTGGCTTCAACTGGCTGCAGCAGTATTTGCAGCAGCTGTAACCGTTAGGCACCCTCTTCTCACAAAAACGAGCAGACACCTGCGTGCCTGGTGCGGCCAGCGAGCATCATGCTTCCTGTTTTGAAGGCTGCCCTAGGTGGGTCAGTTTAGATGACCATTAACAAGTTAGGATTAGCGGCTGAAACCTACCTGCTAACCTCATCAGCAAATATGTGGCGCTCGTTTGCATCCTCAATCGCAGCATCCAGCCTTCTGAGAAGCTCCATAAGCGATTCACCCTCTCGCCTTACAAGCCTTGCCAAGTTTTGATCTGTATCGAAAGCTGTTGCAGCACAGCGCACCGACCTCTCCCTGCCGAGAGTGATCGTGCCATGACCGTTAACCAAGAACTCGATGTTTTTGAGGTTCTCCATCAGACTACCTTCTGTATTCCACTAAAACTATAACGCTGAATAAAGCCACATCGCGAAGCGGCACCGGTTTGAATGAATTGTTAGGCCACGGCTAGTTTGAGCTTGCTAACCCTTGTTAGATCCAGGCTCTGTCGAGCAAGCCACAGATCATGAGCGTCCTGCATGGCAAGCCAACTCTCGGGGCTGCGGCCAATAGCCTTGGACAGGCGAAGCGCCATCTCGGGAGTGACCCGACTGGAACCCTTGAGGATACGGCTGAGAGTCGATGCTGCTACGTCCAGTTTGCACGCGAGCTCGCGGCCACTGATGCCATTGGGCTCAAGGTAGATGTCGGTGATGAATTCACCAGGGTGAGGGGGGTTGTGCATAGCCATTAGTGATAGTCCTCGTAATCCAGAACATAGGCGTTTCCGTCCCTGAACTCGAACGTGACTCGCCAGTTGCCATTGACCGTAATAGACCAGCGCCCTCGTAGCTCACCTTTGAGCGGGTGAAGGCGAAAACCCGGGATATCCATGTCCTCGATTGTTTGCGCCGTGTCCAAGGCAGCCAATTGCATCCGAAGTCTTTTGGCATGACTGGCCTGAACACCCGAGGTGCTGCCTATCTCAAAGAGGCGGCGCAGTCCCTTATGCCGGAATGTCTTGATCATGGTGACAATGTATCATGCTGCGCATCACGCAACAATCAATCTGACGCAGAGTGTACCAACCGGTAACTGTCATGGCCATCTAACTCAACGATCAAGCGAGCATCTTTTAGAAGAAAATCAACCCGGTACCTGCTGTGCTTTTCGGGATCACCAAACCAATGCTCATTTTCAATAGCATCCGCTAAGTCACCCAGCTCCTTACTGAACTTTTTCTCGATGTAAGATTGACCCCGATCTCTGTACCAGCTTGGAGGTGATTCAGGTTGTCCTGGATATTTCATTGTTTCTCCGGAGGCCTAACATGTATTAGGCTTCACGCCCGGCCACCCTGCACATGCTCTCGGAAGCCTTGCGTGGCCTCAGAGGTGAGAGATAAAAGTTCTGTCTCATGAACATGGACGGCGGTGATTCCGCGGCGCTTGGCCTCCGAGGGGAACCTAGTTTGGAATTGCCCCTTCGGGAGCAGAAGGGTGGCAGGGGTGCCACCGCTGCGCTCCAAGTATGAACTGAATAATTTACGCACTTCAAACACGGAAGGCTCGGCCTGCGCAACAGACACGAAAGCAGTGCCAAAGATGAAGCCGCTTGCAGCGTCCATGAGTGCGATGCAATTGAAATCTCCGTCTTGCTCAGTGCGAACGGGAGCATCATTGAGTTGGAACACAACCCAAGCCTCGTCTTCTTCAAATTGGTTGGGTTCTAGCATGAATTTTCCATGTGAAGCCTAACGCCTGCATAAACGGCGCCCGACTAGGGCGTCCGGTGGACGGCCGTCAGGCCGGGAACGAATTTGATGCACTTGTTAAAGCCTTGGTAGCCAATACAACGGCCTTCTACGATCATGCGCAACTGCCAACACTTGAATTACAGATTGTTTTTCTCTGTAAATTATTGAGAAAGGAAATCGTCGTAGTGGTGCTCTTCGAATATCAGGTTTTCGCTCGATTTTCCTTTGTTTTGGTGATTCACAGACTAATTTGGCAATAACCTCAAACTCGTCAATAAATGCTGAGCCTAACCCTTTAACTTTAGATTCATAGAAACCAACAGACTCTAAAAACTCTGCCTCTGCATTAGGGTGAAACTCATACTCATACTTCATTTCGCGAGTGCTCGAGCCTTTTTTAATACCTCATCACCTGAAACAAGCGTTACTAGACCGTCATCAATTTCCTTTGCTCTACTTTGTGCTTCAAGCAACCAGTCGTCTCTTAGCTCTTCAGGCGTTGGTGTATCAAAACTCAGAACCAATTTCTGAATTAATGTTGCCCGCTCACCTTTAGGTAAGTGAAGAGCTTCATTCTCAATTTTCTGGAGGTTCATAATGTATACCTATGATTATTTCTTGTTTTACATTCTGCCACAGAGTTATAAGGGATTGCCATTGGTTTGATATATATGAGATTTAACGTTTGGTTAAGGGGCGGGCTTTAGCCCGTCCCAGTGAGCGCAGCGAACGATTTGAACCAGTTGTTAGACGCTTGTTCTGAGTTTTGGAAAGTCTTCATACCACTCTACAAAACTGCCCGTGGCACTTTCGGCTTTCAACAAAATTCTAGGAGTCATCCAGCTAGTAATGATTTTTTTAGGTTTTCCGTGCCAGCTCAAATTGAATGAGCACATGCCTTGGCCGTCAAAGAATTCGACTTCGCTGTAAGGAAG
>JAHAYO010000122.1 GCA_018384595.1 Thiopseudomonas sp. | reverse complement strand
ATTCGAACCCACGACCCCTGCCTTCGGAGGGCAGTACTCTATCCAGCTGAGCTACGAGTGCGTAAGAGGTGTTGCGACAGGTTTTGATGTGCACGTTTGGGCTGACTTGTGCTGTGATTGTTGCCTTGGAGGCAGTGTTCAATCTGGCTGGCCGCTAACGCGTGGCGCGCATTATACACAATTTTACGCTGCGGGCACTGTGGCTTTTGCCACCTGCTTATCTCGCGCATTGGCCGTCTGCGGTGTGGGCGTGTTAGTTCTGACGCAGGATGCCTGCTATGGCCTGTTCAAGCTGCTGATAGCGCGCCTCCCAGTTGCCGTTAAGGCTTACCAGCGGTTGGCGGTGTTGCACCAGCCAGTGCTCCAGATCGGCATGAAACGTCTGTCGGTCAGCCAGATCAGGCTGGCAGCGCATGCCGTCGGCTTGCCAGGGCAGGCCATCGGGGCTGAGTAAAAACACCGCGTCATAGCGCTGTGCAGCCAGTTTTTGCTCAAGCCACGGCGGGCTTTGGCCAAACAGGGTCAGGCTCCATTGCAGGTTGCTGAGCAGGTGGGTGTCGAGTAATAACAAAGGCGGCTGCAACGCGCGTGCTGCCTGTTCGCGCCGCCACTGCTCGCGGGCAATGGGGTCTACGTCGGCATAGCAGGTGTCGCGCTGCTGCTGTTCGATATATTCGCGCACGTATTCATGCACCACGGGCGCATTGAAGCGTGTGGCCAGTGCGCTACACAGGCTGCTTTTGCCGGCGGATTCGGGGCCGGTCAGAACGATGACCTTCATGCCGTTGCCATCGTTGTTTGCGGCCTGCTCCACTGCCACCAGCCATAGGCGGCAAGGCCGGTAAACACCAGATACAGCAGCGCGGTCATGGGCAGGCCGACGGACGCGAACATGCCGACATAGACCACATCCAGTACCAGCCACAGCGGCCAGCACTGCAGGCGTTTGTTGGCCATCCAGTATTGGCCGACTAGGCTAAAGCCGGTTAGCGCCGCATCCAGCCAGGGCAGGTTGGCATCGGTGTAACGGCTCATTAAAACGCCCAGCAGCAGGCTGATCAGCAGGCCGACACTCAGGTCACGGGCTACCCGAACGGTCGGTAATACGCTGACCGGTAAGGGCTTTTTGTCAGTGCCGCCACGCAGCCAGCGCCACCAGCCGTACCCCTGCAGCAGTGCATACACCATTTGTAGCAGCATTTCTGAGTACAGCCGAGCGTCGTAAAACACACCGGTATACAGCAGCACCATAGCCAAGCCCACCGGCCAAGCGAGCGGTTGCTGGCGCGTCATCAGCACCACGGAGGCAATGCCCAGCAGGGCGGCGAGGGGTTCAATCCAGAGCATGAGGGCGCGTCTATTGGGTAATCAAGGGGCGCGATTATACGGTATTTTGAGCGCCAGACTGGCTTGGAGGGGTGGGCACTCGGGCGTATGTTTCGTGTTCGGGCGGTTTGCGTTTACACTGTGCAGCTCCGTTGGCCTGTGGATGATGATTATGCGCAACCTGTTGAAAACCCTACCCAGCTGCCTGCTGGCTCTCAGCCTGCTACTGGCTCCCGCTGCGCACGCCAGTGAAGCGCCTGCGGGTAATACCGTCAGCTATATCAACCTGATGCCGGCGCTGGTTGGTCATTACGCGCTTGGCAGCAAGAAATTCAAAATTTACAAAGCCGACATTGCCCTGCGTGCCAGCAATGACACCAAGGATCGCGTGGTGCAGCACGAGCCGCTGATCCGCGACCAGCTGATTATTCTGTTTTCGCAAAAAACGGAAGAAGACTTTGCCACCCTTGAGGGCAAGGAGGCGGTGCGTATGGAAGCGCTGCAACGGGTGCAGCAGGTGCTGACCCAGGAAGAAGGCGTGCCGTTGGTTAGCGACCTGCTGTTCAACAACCTAGTGGTACAAAACTGATTGTCTCCTGCCCGCCGGCTCTCCGGCGGGCGCAATGCCCTGCCTGTCACACAACTGCAATCTGCGCCGACTAGACTGCCCGCCTGCCACGGAAGTGCCGGGCGTCCGGTTCTTCCCTGTTTTCCCGACATGGAGAGATGTTATGCGCCCCCTGTTTATCCTTGCCGCTGCCGGCCTGCTCGGCGCTTGCGCCCAGAATGGCCCTGTGCAGCTGTATGCCGGCAGCAGTCAGCCGGATACCCAACTGGTTACCCTGGATGTACCGCCGGCACTGGAGATTTTACATATCAATGGCCAGCCGGTACCGGCCGCCAACCGGATGACCGGCAACCAGCCGCGTCAGTTACAACTGCAGCCGGGCGAATACCGGGTCAGTGCCTATTACAAAAATATCTTCGATATTGACGGCGGTCTGTCGCACGAGGTGGTGCGCAGTACCAGTGCACTGTTCCACATCAAGGGCGAGGCGGGCGAGCGCTGGACGCTGGGGTTTGCCGCCCCCCGCAGCCTTGAGGACGCCCGCGAGCAGCGCTTTAGCTTTACCGGCTGGGCCGAAAACACCCGTACCGGCGAGCGCATTGCCGGTGAAGCGGAAGGTGGCCGGTCCGGCATGTCGGGCTTGTTGAGCGGTGGTCCAGCGCTGGCCGTGAATAACGCCGTAGAGCCGCTGGCCACACAGGTTCCTGCGCGCTCGGGCGCTACGCTGCCCAACGACAATGCCACTCTGACCACGCTGCAACACCTGTGGCTGATGCTGGATGACGAAGGCCGCCGCAGCTTTTTGCGCTGGACACAGGACTGATCCGGTTACTCCTCACCCTGTCTCAGGGTTTAGCCCCGGCTATATGCCGGGGCTTTTTTATGGGGCGTGAGTAACCGGTAGCCTGCATCAGGCTATTCGACACACTGGCCAGCCTGTGCCAGCCGCACTGCATATCCCCCGGCCACCCGTCGCATCACGCGCCGGCCGTGTGCCCTAGGTTCCGGCGGGTTCGGTACCCTGTTAAGGTTTTCTGGTGGATGCGGTGTGGCTGACCACGCCAGGCCCACACATACAGGCACCTTATGTAACGGGGCCGACCCGAAACACGCGCGTGCGTTGTGTAGGCACCCCGTCATTTTGAAGGGCGGCGTGCCCAGGCTGGCCGGGTGGAATGAATGGGCGTTGTTGTGGAGCAAGCCGCACCGTCTTGAGTAACACGCATCAGGCGCACGCCGCTGGATGACAGGCACAAAAACGCCCGCAGATGCGGGCGTTCCGGGAGGGGCAAGGGTTTAGAAATCGTAACGCAGCCCGACCGACAGCCCCGCTGCTTCGGTGCCGGTTGCGGTGGCGCCCGGCTTGGCACTGCGCGCCTGTGCCCAGGGGGTCAGCTTCGACTGCTTGTCGTTGTCCATAAAGGCGTAATTGGCGTACACCCGCACGGCCTTGTCCAGTTTGTGCTCGACACCCACCACCCACATGTCGGCACCGTAGTCGGAGTCGTCTGCGTCACGGGTCATCCACATGGCCTTGAGTGCCGTATTTTTGCCCAGCCTGTACTCGCCGCCCAGCCCGTAGGTGTCGGACGAGAGTTGCTTGCGCAGTGCGCTGTCACCGGATTTGTAGTCAATTGTCTGGTAAAAGCCGACCAGCTTCAGGTCGTCCGTGACGTTGTAAGAGCTGGCCAGGCGCACGCCGTTGCGCTTGCCGCGGCTGTTGTCCTCGCCGACCTTTTCATAGGCCAGTGCTGCAGTCAGCGGGCCGTCGGCATAGGTGAGCGACAGGCTGGCGGCATTGCTGCTGCCATCCTTTTCTTGCGCGGCCTGTCCTTCGTACACCGAGTAGGCCAGTTTCAGGCCCAGGCCCTTGTAGGTGGGCGAGCTGTATTGAAAGGTGTTGTCATAGCGCTCGTCAAAACGTGCGTTGCCGACGCGGGTCAGGTTGCGCATGTCGCCGACCTGGTCGCCAAACAGGTTGGCTGGGCCGCGTGCGGTTTTGAACGGGCTGTCAAAGCGGCCCACTTGGATGGCGCCCAGCCGGCTGTTTTGCAGGCCGACAAAGGTGTCGCGGGTGCTGAAACTGGCGCTGTCGCCGTCATTGCTGCCGGTGGTGAAGTTGATTTGCTGTTCAATCTGGAAAAAAGCGGTCAGCTCGGGACTGATCTCGTGGGTGCCCTTGAAACCCAGGCGTGACGAGTTGCTGGACACGTTGGTTTTTGAATACTTCGCGCCATCGTCCAGGTAATCCACCGAAACATGGGCGCGCCCGTATAGGGTCACCTCGGCCATGGCCTGGCCGGATACGGCCAGTGCCAGCGCGGCGACCGGAGCGGCCAGATAGCGGCCAGTGGGCTTGAGAGCGTTGAGCTTGTTAGTCATTACATATCCCCTTGTGTTGGACAGAACACAGCGTTTGTCGTGTTGGCTGTGGTTGCTGGGGATGTTAGTGACCACATATGGCAGTGCGGTTACCACCAGGTTATGCTTTGATGACGGTGGGGTCAGGCAGGTTTGCGCAACACGCCATACACCACCTGCCAGGTGGCGGGCAGGCCGGCGGGCTGGCGCAGGAGCTCGTAGCTGTCCAGCAGACGCTGATAGCTGTGGCGCCCTAGCAGGCCGGGGCGCTGGCCCTGTTGCAGGTGCTGGGCACCGATATGCTGCAGGTGGCGGGTGAGGGTGCGTACATCTGGGTAGTGCTGCACGCAGGGCCGGCATTCTAGGGACAGCCTGTGCAGGCCGCTGTTTGCGCACAGGTGTTGGTAGTCGTCATGGGTGCGGAACCGGTTGACGCGGCGGCTGGCGCCGGCACTCTGCCAGCTCTGGCTCAGTTCGTGCAGGGTGCCGTCTGCCAGGCTGCTGAACGCGAATACGCCACCGGGGGCCAGCACGCGGTGGATTTCGTTGAGCACGCCGGCAAAATCGCTGCACCATTGCAGGGCCAGGCTGCTGAAAATCAGCGACTGGCTGCCGCTTTGTAGGGGAATGGCATTGGCATCGCCGCACAGGTAACGGGCCTGTGGCCGCAGTGCCTGTGCTTGGTGCAGCATACCGCGCGCAATGTCTAGCCCGATGCCTGTGGCCTGTGGATATTGCAGGCCAAGTTGGCGGCAAAAATAGCCCGTGCCACAGCCCAAATCCAACCAACGGCTGGCGTCCAAGCCGTCTGGCAGGCGTTGCAGTAAGCGCTGGCCGACCTCGCGCTGCAACACCGCCTCGCTGTCATAGCGGGTGGCAGCAGCGGAGAAGTTGCGGGCGACAGGACTGTCGTGGCAATCAGTCATGGTCGGCTCCCGTCGCCGGTTCAATAAAGCTGTGCATGCTGTCGGCCAGCAGCTGTGGCCGGGTGGCGACAAAGGCATGGCTGCCGTGCAGGGTGCGGATGCTGGCCCGTGCGTTGAGCCGGGCCAGCGGGCCGGCCACGCCAGCGGGCACCAGGGCGTCGGCAACGGCCAGCAGGTGCAGTTGCCGGCAGCGCATGTGTGTAATCGCGTCTCGGTTGTCGAGCTGTTCGAGCCAGCTCAGGCTGGACATGGGCGCTGCGGCCTCCGGGGCTTGGAGTCGTGCAAGCACCGCATCGGTATGCTCGCCGCGCTCGCCCTGCACGCACAGCTGCGCAAAACCGGCACGGGCTGTGTGCCAGTCGCGGCTGACACTGCGTGCAAAGGCTTTAAACACCGCAGGCGGCATAGCATGGGGCCAGTCTTCAGCAGCGACAAAGCGGGCGTTGCTGCCCAGCGTGATGAGCCCGGGACAGCTCGCGCCGCGTCGGCTCGCCAGTGCGGTCGCCAGCATGCCGCCCAGCGACCAGCCGGCCAGCCAGTTGCCGGCTGGGATCTGGGCGTCCAGTTCATCCAGCGCCTGTTCCAGCGTGGTGCATTCCGGTAGTGGCAGCAGTTGTACCTCATGCCTGGCGGATAATGCGTGCGCCAGAGGCTGTAGGGCCGACAGGCCCAACCCCCAGCCGGGTAGCAGGCTAATGGTTGCCATCGGTAAGCTCCTGCTGGATAAGCGCCAGCGCGGTCAGCAACTGCTCGACCTGCTGAGGGCTGTGAGCTGCCGTCAAGGTGATGCGCAGGCGGGAACCGCCTTCCGGTACGGTAGGGGGGCGAATGGCCGTCACCCAGATACCCAGCTCGCGCAGGCGCTGCGACATGGCCAGCGCGCGGCCACTGTCGCCCACCCGCAGTGGCTGGATGGCGGTCGGGCTGTCCATTAACGGCAAGCCCAGTAGCCCGGCTTCATGGCGGAACAGGCGGATCAGTCCTTGCAGATGTTGACGCCGTTCATGGTCTGTACGGGCCAGCCGCACGCTGGCCAAGGTGGCACAGGCCAGTGCTGGCGAGCTGCTGGTGGTATAGATGTAGGGGCGGGCAAACTGGGTCAGGGTTTCGATCAGCGCATGGCTGCCGGCGACAAAGGCCCCGGCAGTGCCCAGCGCTTTGCCCAAGGTGCCCATCAGCACCGGCACCTGCTGTGCATCCAGCCCAAAATGCTCCAGCGTACCGGCACCGTTGTTGCCCAGTACGCCAAGGCCATGGGCATCATCCACCATCACCCAAGCTGGGTGCTCGGCTGCCAAGCGGCAGATTTCCGGCAGCTTGGCGATATCGCCATCCATGCTGAATACGCCATCGGTCGCGATCAGGGTATCGCCCTGACACCGCTGCAAATGGCCGGCCAGACTCTGCATGTCGTTATGCAGATAACGCTGAAAGCGGGCAGCGGACAGACGGCCACCGTCCAGCAGTGAGGCATGGTTGAGGCGGTCGTGCAGCAGGCAATCACCGGACTGCAGCAATGCAGTCAGCACTGCCAGGTTGGCCTGATAGCCACTGCCAAACAACAAGGCCGCTTCGCGTCCGGTCCAGTCGGCCAGCGCCTGTGCCAGCTCGGCATGGGGCTGCATGTGGCCGGTGACCAGATGGGCCGCGCCGCCGCCGACACCCCAGCGCTGCGCGCCCTGCTGCAGGGCCTCAATCACCTGCGGGTGGCTGGCCAGCCCCAGGTAGTCGTTGGAAGCAAAGGCCAGATAATCGCGGCCATCAATCTGTATCCGTGGCCCCTGTGGGCTTTGCACGCAGACATGACGGCGATAACGCTGCGCCTGTTGTTGCGCGGCCAGCCGTTCCTGCAGGTTGAAGGCCATGCAGGTTATACCGCTGTCGCGTCGTAAAACAGTTCGTTGCCACGCTGCTGCAGTACTGCCTGCTCCAGCGCCGCGTAATGTACGTCATCGCCGTGTTGCTGGCCCTGCTCGGGCTGGATGCCCAGCCGGGCGAACAGCTGGCGGTCACGGTCGGCCTCGGGGTTGTCGGTGGTCAGCAGCTTGTCGCCATAGAAAATCGAGTTGGCTCCGGCCATGAAGGCCAGCGCCTGCATTTCATCACTCATCTGCTCGCGCCCGGCCGACAGACGCACATGGCTGTGCGGCATCATGATGCGGGCAACGGCCAGCATACGGATGAAGTCAAAGGGATCAACGTCGGCGGCATCTGCCAGCGGCGTGCCCTGCACCTTGACCAGCTGGTTGATGGGCACGCTCTGCGGGTGCTCGGGCAGGTTGGCCAGTTCCAGCAGCAGCTTGGCGCGGTCGGCCAGTGACTCGCCCATGCCAAGAATGCCGCCAGAGCAGATTTTCATGCCGGCTTCGCGCACATGGGCTAGGGTTTCCAGCCGCTCACCGTAGCTGCGGGTGGTGATGATCTGGCTGTAGAACTCGGGCGAGGTGTCTAGGTTGTGGTTGTAGTAGTCCAGCCCGGCTTCGGCCAGCTCACGGCTTTGCTGCTCATCCAGCTTGCCCAGTGTCATGCAGGTTTCCAGGCCCATGGCCTTGACGCCCCTTACCATTTCCAGCACGTAGGGCATGTCCTTGGCGGTAGGGTGCTTCCAGGCCGCCCCCATGCAGAAACGGGTCGAACCCTGTGCCTTGGCGCGTTGCGCCTCTTCCAGCACCTTTTGCACTTCCAGCAGCTTCTGCTTGTCCAGCCCGGTGTTGTAGTGACCGGACTGCGGGCAGTATTTGCAGTCTTCAGGGCAAGCGCCGGTCTTGATGGAAAGCAGGGTGGAAACCTGCACGCGGTTGGCATCGAAATGCTGGCGGTGCACCTGCTGCGCCTGAAACATCAGGTCGTTAAACGGCAGAGCAAACAGGGCGAGAACCTCGTTGAGGCTCCAGTCGTGACGGGTGGCGGCAGGCATGGATTCTTTTCCTTGTTGTGGCTGCTAGACTGCAAAAACAGTCGCAATATTCAGGGAGGAACTATGGCCTGTCAACTTGGATTGGTTAAAAAGGTTTACAGGTGGGCGGTGCAGGCTGACCACTGCCTGCTGTGTCTAGCGCCGGTTCGCGGCCAACTGCAGGCGATTTGTAGCGGATGTCAGCTGGACCTGCCCTGGTTGCTGCAGGGGTGTGAAGGCTGCGCGCTGCCGGTGCCTACGGGCGTGCAGTGGTGTACTGCGTGCCAGCAACAGCCGCAGCCTTTTGCCGGCGCGCAATGCGCTTGGCGCTATGATTTTCCGGTCAACATGCTGATTGGTAACTTCAAGTATGCGCGTGACTGGCCGGCGGGGCGCCTGTTAAGTGAGTTGCTGGCTGCGCATCTGGCTTTTTTACGCGACGAGAACGGTTTGCAGCTGGCCGAGGCGCTGGTGCCGGTGCCCTTGGCCGGCAAGCGCTGGCGCATGCGCGGGTATAACCAAGCGCAGATGATTGCCGACTGGCTGGGCAAGGCGTTGCAGGTGCCGGTGTTGGAGCGGGCGGTCAAGCGGGTGCGCTACACCCAGATTCAGCAAGGGCTGGACGCCCGCCAGCGGCAGGCCAATATGCACAATGCTTTTGCGGTGCTGCAGCCGCAGCAGGTGGCGGGCCGGCATATTGCGGTGGTGGATGATGTGCTGACCACGGGGGCTACCTGCGCCGCGCTGACCCGCGAGCTACTGGCGGCGGGGGCGCGACGGGTGGATGTGTATTGTCTGGCACGCACTGGGCGGGTGCCGCAGGCGGGCTAGGGCGCGTTGCAAGGTTTGCGTTAGATGGCGCTGGAACGCAGATATTGCCGGCAAATAACGTGTTTTGCCGGCATTTAAAGCGCTTGGCAAGCGCATCAACACGGGTGGCTACGCCTAGAAACCGGCCAACATGGCGCTGATTGCTGCCTTGGGTACCTGTTCGATGGTGCCGTATTTCCAGCGTGGGTTTTTGTCTTTATCGACAATCAGTGCGCGCACGCCTTCGATAAAGTCACCCTGATCAAACCACTGGGCAATCACGTGCAGCTCCATGGCAAAACAGTCGGCCATGGTCAGGGTACGACCGCGCTCCTGCATGGCCAGGGCCGTTACCATGGCGATAGGGGAACGGCTGCGCAGCAGGTCAAGGGTTTCTTGCGCCCAGTCAGTGCCGCCGGCCAGCGACTGCTGAATATCCGCCATGTTGGCATGGGCAAAATGCAGGTCGATGTCTGCGCGCGCCTGTTCCAGTGCACCGGGTGCCGCTGGTGCCACATGCAGCCCTTCCAGCAACTGGCGGACACAGTCGGCGGCCGGTTCCTGCCAGGCAAGTCGGTCCAACTGTTCATCCAGTTCGGCAACTTTTTCTGCCGGCACGCTATAGTCGGCCAGATTGGCATAGAGACCGTCATCCGCATTGATGATGCTGCCGCTGACCGCCAGATAGTTGCCCAGCGCTCCGGCCAGTCGTGACAGGAAATAGCTGCCGCCCACATCCGGAAAATAGCCGATGCTGGTTTCCGGCATGCCCAGCCGCGCCTTCTCTGTAATGACACGAAAGGCCGCGCCCTGAAACAGTCCCATGCCGCCGCCCAGCACCAGCCCTTCGGCCAAGGCAATGAAGGGTTTGCGATAGGCGCGAATGTACTGGTCCAGCACATATTGTTCTTCAAAGAACTGCATTTTGCGCGCAGTGCCCTGCAGGTGGCTGTCATACAGCTCACGAATGTCACCGCCGGCACAAAACGCCTTGTCACCACTGGCGCGCAGAACTACGGCACGGATGTGGTCATCCGCCTCCCATTGTTGCAACTGCGCCATTAGCTGGCGTACCGAATCCAGGTTGATGGCGTTATAGGCCGTCGGACGGTCGAGCCATATATGGCCAATCTGGTTGCGAACTGCGGTGATAATCAGGGGGTGGGTCATTAAAGCGTCCTCTTGTTTTTGTGTATGGGTGGTCTAGTAGCTCCGCCTGTTCCCTTGGCAGCTTAACAAAAGGTGGGGCTTCTACGTAAAGCCTCTGGCAAGAACGGCTGTGAGGATGCTGTCGCGTGGTGGGGTTTTTTGCACTGCGGTGGCTGGCCGGTCGAGGTACGGCGGCAGGCTCCGCTGGTTCGGTCCTGCGGCTCAAACCGCTAAACGCCTGTCGCCATACCTCGACCGGCCTGAATGAACCTTGTGCGGGTGGGGGTGTGGCCCGCCTATGGCGGGCTGCTGTCGCGTGTTTGGGTTTGGTTTGTTTGGTTGTGGTGGGGTTTTTTGCACTGTGGTGGCTGGCCGGTCGAGGTCCTGCGGCAGGCTCCGCTGGTTCGGTCCTGCGGCCCAAACCGCTAAACGCCTGTCGCCATGCCTCGACCGGCCTGAATGAACCTTGTGCGGGTGGGGGGTTGTTGCCCCCCTGTGGCGGGCTGCTGTCGCGTTTTTGGGTTTGGTTTTTTTTTTTGTGGTTGGGTTTTTTACACTGAGTTTTCAAAACCGAAACACCAACACCCCACCGC
>JAHAYO010000107.1 GCA_018384595.1 Thiopseudomonas sp. | reverse complement strand
CCGGTTCTGCACCGCCGTCGCCGCGAGTACAAGGCTAAAAACGGTCTGTAAGCACCGGTTGTACATGCAGTAAACAAAAGCCGCCCGCAGCCATGCCGGCGGCTTTTTTGTGCCTGTGGTTTGAGCGAGCGCAGGCAGGCGGTTGTGTGGGTGCAGTTTCGTGCAGATAACAGGCGTGCATTTAGCGCCACCGCCACAGGCGCATCCGGCTTGCAACTTACGTCCAATGGGGAGAGCGTGGCGTGACAGGTAGCATGCCGAGGTTACCCGTGGAGGACATACAATGAGCCGTCAGGATGCCTTTGCTAAGGCCGGTCGTGATGCAGTACAACAAAACATCCAGGGCACGCTTGAATTTTTCAGGCAGTATCCACCGTTTGATGCCATGGAACCTGCCGAGCTGGGTTTTCTGGTTGAAAACTGCGTGTTGCGGTTTTATGCCCAAGGCGAAAATGTCATCAGTCCCGAAGATGGGCCGGTCAATTACCTGTACATCATCAAGCAGGGCCGCGTGTATGGCGAGCGCCGCAAGGGCCAGGATGTCAGTGATGAAACCATTTTTGAGCTGGCAGTGGGCGAGTGCTTCCCCATTGCGGCGCTGCTGGGCGAGCGGGCGACCCGCACCGTACATACCGCCGACGAGGACTGCTTTTGCTTTCTGCTGACCAAGGACGCCTTTGTCAAACTGATGCAGCGCAGCGAAGCGTTCCGTGATTTTTGCGTGCGCGGCATCAGCAGTCTGCTGGACCAGGTCAACGTGCAGGTGCAAAACCGTGCCGCCGAGTCGCTGGGATCACAAATCTCCATGGACATGCCGCTCTCGCAGCTGTCGTCCATGCGCGAGCCGGTGACCTGCTCAGCGTCCACGCCGCTGCATGAGGCGGTGCAGCTGATGCACGAAACCCAGGTGGGCAGTATCATGGTTGCCAACGAGTTGATGCAGCCGCAGGGCATCTTCACCCTGCGCGACCTGCGACGGGTGATCGCCGATCCCAACACAGATCTGCGCCAGCCCATGCAACAGGTAATGACGCCCAACCCCTTTTATCTATCACCGGATGCCACCGCCTTTGACGCTGCGCTGGCCATGACCGAGCGCCATATTGCTCACGTCTGCTTGGTGCGTGACGGCAGGCTGGTTGGCATGGTGTCCGAGCGTGACCTGTTCTCGCTGCGGCGGGTGGATCTGGTCAGCCTTGCGCGCACGGTACGCACGGCACCGAGCTTAGAAAAACTGGTGCTGATGCGCAAAGACGTGCAGTCGATGGTTGAGCGCATGATCGCCCATGGTGCCAGTCCCGAGCAGATCACCCGTCTGATTACACTGCTTAATGACCACACCACCGCCCGCATCATCGAGCTGGTGCTGGACAAGCACGGCGACCCGGGCGTGGCCTTTAGCTGGATTGTATTTGGCAGCGAAGGCCGCAAGGAACAAACGCTGTTTACCGATCAGGACAACGGCATTCTGTTCGAGGCTGCCAACAGCGAACAGGCCAACGCCATTCGCCAGAAGCTGCTGCCGATTGCCCGCGAGATCAATGTGGCGCTGGATGATTGTGGCTTTACCCTGTGCCGTGGCAACTTTATGGCCGGCAACGCCGAATTTTGTTTGTCACGCCAAGAGTGGCTGAGCCGCTACAAAAAAATGATGCGCGACGCCACCGCACAAAATATGCAGTTTGCCGGTGTGCACTTTGATCTGCGTTGCATCTGGGGCAATGAGCAGCCCTGCACCGACCTGCAGCGTGAAGTAGTGGCCATGGTCGCCGCTGACGGCGTGTTCCAGCGCGTGCTGGCCGAAAGCGCGCTGCTGAACAAACCGCCGCTGGGCGGCCTGTTTCGCAACTTTACCTTAAGCAAGAAAAGCACAGAAAAAGACAGCCTTGATCTCAAGGTCAAGGGGTTGGCCCCCTTTGTCGAGAGCATCCGCGTGCTGGCGCTGAGCCAGGGCATCGAAGCCTGCAATACCTTGGAGCGCATTCGCCAACTGGTCGGACGCGGCATCATTGAGCGGCTGGATGGCGACGCCTATGCCGAGGCCTATCATTTTGTGCAGCTGATCCGCATGCAGCATCACCAGTTGCAGCAGAGCTTGGGCCTGTCATACAGCAACCTGATTTACCCCGATGAGCTCAACACGCTTGACCGCCGCATCCTGCGCGAATCCTTCCGTCAGGCCCAACGCATCCAGAGCAGCTTGGCACTCAGGTATCAGCTATGAGCTGGCTGAAATGGCTGCGCCGTCGGCCCGAAGTGCGCGAGCAGGACCAGCAGCGCTTGAACAGCCTGCAGATGCCGCTGGTGCCGGGCGAGCAGTTGCTGGATACGCAGCGTTTTGTGGTGGTCGATCTGGAAGCGACCGGCCTGCATACCGGCAAGGATAAAATTTTGTCGATCGGGGCGGTGGTGGTCGAGCAGGGCGGCATCATGATGGGGCAGCAGTTTGAGCGCACGCTGAAACGCCGCGAGGTCAAGGTCAACGAGGCGGTACTGATTCACCAGATCGCGCCCAGTGAACTGGCTGCCGGTATCCGCCCGAAAACTGCTCTGCTGGACTTTCTTGAGTTTGTCGGTGATAGCCCGTTAGTGGCCTTCCATGCCGACTTTGACCAGCGTTTGCTGCAGCGTGAGCTCAAGGACTTTTTCGGCTATGCCTTCAAACACCCCTTTTTTGATCTGGCCGAAGTGGCCCCGCTGCTTAACCCCGAACATGGGATGCGTCAGCCGCGCATGGATGACTGGGTCAACTACTTTAAACTCAATGTGTTGCAACGTCATAACGCCGCTGCCGATGCCATGGTTACCGCCGAGCTATTGCTGATTTTTCTGCAACAGGCGAGCAAGCAGGGCATCACCACCGTCAAGCAGCTGGAAACCGCGCTGAGCAACTGGCGTCGCCGGCAAAACAGCGTGATGTAGCGGGGCTGGCTTGTCCGGCTCAACCTTACAGTCCAAGCGCCGATACCCTCGCCACATGCACCGCTAGGGGAGTATCGGCATGCACATTGTTTCTACCGACCGCCTGCACATGAGCAGCAGCCATTCACAGGTCTTTGGCCGTGAAGTCAGCGAGCAGCTGGACTACCGCAATGGTAATCAGAGCCTGCAATATCAGCGCCACGAAACACAGCTGTTCGCCTCGGCTGCGCAGCGCGAGCTGGCGCTTGAGTCGGGGCCGCAGATTTCCGGACAGGCGCTGCAACGGTATGCCGACAGCCTGCCGGCGGCCAGTGAACCTGCCACTGAAGACGCGCTAATCAATCTGGAGCCGGATGCCGAGCAGCTGGAAAATCTGCGCATGTTGCTGGCTGCCTTGGCACGCCTGAATGGTGACTTTGAGCGCTTTGCCACGATGTACGAACAGGGCGTGTCACACAGCCTGCCGGCAGCTGAGCGGCCGGCTCCGACCTTGACCACTAATGGTCCTGCCGAACAGGTGCTGGCTACGGGGCTGACCTATCAGTATGAGGTGACCCAGTGGCAGCAGGAGCAGTTACAGTTTAGCGCCAGTGGCCAAGTGACCACCGCCGATGGCCGCACGCTGAATTTTGATTTGGCGTTGAACATGCAGTACAGCCATTACAGCCGCGAGTCGGTCAGCATACGCGCCGGCGGCCAGCTCACCGACCCGCTGGTGATCAATTATGGTGGTCATGCGGTGGGGCTGGGTAGTCAGACCATGCAGTTTGATCTGGATGCCGATGGCCGTGCTGACACGCTGGCCATGCTCAAGCAGGGTAGTGCCTATCTGGCGCTGGACAAAAATGGCAATGGCCGCATCGACGATGGCCGCGAGCTGTTTGGCGCACTGACCGGCAATGGCTTTGCCGAGCTGGCCGCTTACGACGAGGACGGCAACGGCTTTATCGACAGCGCCGATGCCGTGTTCAAAGACCTGAAACTATGGATACCCGACAGCCAAGGCGGTGGCCGCCTGCTGGGACTGGCAGAGGCCGGCATCGGCGCGCTGGGCCTGCGCCATGTGGACGGCGGCTTTGACCTGATTGCCGACGGCCAGCTGCAGGGGCAGGTGCGCAGCAATGGCCTGTTCCTGTTTGAGGATGGCCGCGTGGGTAGCATGCAGCAGATTGATTTGGTGATGTAAAGGCGCTGGTCATCCTGCGTGCCGTTGCCACCTGTCATCTAGCGGACAGTCGCCTCCTGTCATCCTGCGCGTAGTCGCAGGATCCTATGGGTATAGGCCAGTTACCGCCACTGCTTCATATAGTCATCAAAATCCATTTGCGGCTCGGCCTCAATGGCGTGTTGACGGGCGTGGGAGGTGGTGGCCAGTTGCTGGTAGTGGGCGGTCAGGGCGGCGTCCAGTGGGCGGCTGGCCAGCTGCTCGGCGTGCTGGCGGCTTAGCTGCAGTGCCAGTTCGGCGAAGCTGCATGGGCGCTGTTGCATTTCGGCCAACAGTTGGGCGGAGGGCGTCAGGCGACTGTCAGCCACTTTGGCACGTTGTAGCGCGATGGCCCGGGCGTGCTCGTGGTGACTGCTGGCTGTATCCAGCAGGGTGGCACAGTGCTGGATGCCGTCCAGCAGCTGGCTGGCCCAGTCCTGCAGGCTGATCGCCTGGTCCTGCTGGCTCAGCATCATCCCCGGCTGGCGGCCCTGATTGACGACCCGCTGGAAGTTGTCACGGGTTTCGCGGCATTCGCTGCCGTTTAGCTGTGGACTGTCCTGCAGCGCACAATAGAGCAGAAAGCTATCGAGAAACCGCGCTTGCGGCAGGTCGATACCCAGCGCCAAGAACGGGTTGATGTCTAGGCAGCGGGCTTCTACATACTGGATACCGCCGCGGATCAGCGCATCGACGGAGCGCTCGTTGCCCTCTGGGATACGCTTGGGGCGAATGGTCGAGTAATACTCGTTTTCAATCTGCAGAATATTGGTATTGATCTGTTGCCACTGGCCATGGCTGTCGTGCGTGCCGGCTGCAACATAATCTGCATAAGGCGTGCTGACAGCCTTGAGTAGGCTGTCGGTATAGTTCTGCAGGGTGTTGTAGCAGGGCGTGATACCGGCTTGGGCGTTGCTTTGATAGCCCAGATCGCTCATGCGCAGGCTGGTTGCATAGGGCAGGTAAAAGGTTTCGTCATCC
>JAHAYO010000087.1 GCA_018384595.1 Thiopseudomonas sp. | reverse complement strand
GGGCCGGACTGGTGTGGGCGGTTTGGGGGATGGGGGGAGGAAGCGTGGGCCGCTGAGCATGTCATTCCGCGCGCAATGCAGTGGAGTCGCGCAATCCAGTGTTTGTTTGTGGGGGTGTTGCACGGCGGTGTTTTGGGATCAGGCGATATGCCATACCAAGCTACGCTGCCCGCACCGCAGCACGCTTCGGCACGGTTGCTGATGCTTGGCATGACACACCACCTGTTCCATTAAAACCTTGTGCGGGTGGGGAGATTGCACCCTATAAATACACATCCACTCAAAACCGATAAACCTCTGGCTCATTAACCGCTTTGCCGGCAGGTCTGTTGGTTTCTTTGTCGCTCTTGGTCGGCGCTGCGTCTGCGCGTACTTGCTTGGACTGGCCTGTCTGATGTTGCTGGCGATTTAGCTGTTTGGTCGCCGCTGCCAGTTGTTCTGACAACTGCGCTAGCAGGCTGCTCTGGGCGCTGATTTGGCTGGACAGATCACCGGCATGGCTGGCCTGTAGGCTAATTACCTTGCTGTCGTGTATTTCGCCCTCTGCATCCAGCAGTCGCCACTGGGCTTCCAACACGGCGGGCTGCTCTGCGCCCGAGTCCAGCCGACTGATACTTACCACCAGCTGCGCCTGCTGGCGCACACCAATGCGGTCTGGGTAGAGCGCTACATGGCTATTGCCCAGTTGCGCGGCTAGTTGGCGCAACAGCAGCTGACCGACTTCATCATCCAAACTGCCAGCCCAGCGCGCATGGCCGCTGCTCAGGCTGCCGTCGGCCTGACGTTGCAGGATTTGCTCGCGCTGCAGGTAGTCCGCCAATTTGACCGGCCCGAGCAAAATAGCCGAGTCGGCATGACCGGCCACCACGGCATCGCCCTGGCCCTGTAACTGGTAATACGCAGTAGGCTGTTGCAGGCTGCAACCGCTACCCAGCGCAGCCAACAGGGCCAGCAAAGGCGCGGCCAAAGCGGCTGTAATTTTTTGTTTATTCATTGTTTTTTGCCAAAAATAAGGGACTGGGGTTGTTGCTCAATCGCTTGCGCCGTGCGCTGTAGCGACTTGCTGGCACTGGAGATATTTTGTAACGCCTGCAGCAATTCATATTGCAGCTCGGACTGTGGGCTCAGGCTGCGCTGACCTTCTTGCACCAGCACGCTGGCGTCTTCTAGCGTTTGCCGCGCACTGTCGGCGGCCTTACGCACATCCGCCAGTGCCTGTTTGAGTTCGCGCCCGCTATCATCCAGATTGTCCATAAACCCAGGCAAACGCCGATCCAGCTGGCGACTGATTTGGTTCAAGCTGCCCAGCAGCTCATTAAAGCGGCTGATGCTGCTGCCCAATTCTGGCGAGGCCAGCAAACTTTCCATGCGTTCCAACGTGCGGTTGGCCGACTCTAGGGTTTCTTTCAGCGGCACCGAGCGCAGGCCGTCGGCCAGATCACGCAGCACATCGGCTGCCTGATCCAGACGAGAAGGCACCGTCGGAATGGCAGTCAGTCCAGTGCTTTCTTCACCATCGTCACGGACGTAGCCGTCTTGGCCCGGGAAAAAATCCAACGCAACAATGGCCTTGCCGGTCAGCAAGCTAGGGACTTGCAGCTGGGCGCGCAGGCCACGCTCGGCTAGCCGGGCAATGGCCTTGTCCAGCTGCGGGCCGGTGCTCGGCTTGTTGCCGACATCGGTGCTGATGCGAATCACCACTGGCATGATGACATCGTTGATTTTGCGGTCATACGACAGGCGAATGTCGCGCACACTGCCCACCTTAACCCCGCGATAGGTCACATCAGCGCCCACATCCAGCCCGTCCAACGCGCCGGTAAAGTACACCACGTACTCCACCGGTTTGCTCCACAGGCTATCGCGGGCCAAAATCAGGATGCCGCCGACCAGCAGCACCAGCCCGCTGAGCAGAAAAACACCAATCCAGAAGGGTTTACGGGTTTCGTTCATGCAGGCTCTCCAGCTGCCAAGGAATCACTGCGGCGCAAAAACCGCTGTACCTGCTCAGGGCCGTGGTCAAGCAGCTCTTGCAGGCTGCCAAGGGCAATTTGGGTACGGGTTTTATTATCCAGAAACAGGCAGGTATCAGCCACCCGGTAAATGCTGGGCAACTCATGCGTCACCAGCACAATGCTGGCACCCAAGCTGTCGCGCAGTTGCAAAATCAGTTCGTCCAACGCCATTGAGCTGATCGGGCCCAGCCCGGCCGAAGGCTCGTCAAAAAATAATACTTGCGGGTCCAGCGCCAAGGCTCGTGCCAGTCCAGCGCGTTTGCGCATGCCGCCGGACAGTTCGGACGGGTACAGATGGTCGGTACCGGTCAGGCCAACCAGCGCCAGTTTCAGCGCTGCCAGCTCGTGACGCTCTTCGCGGCTCAGTTCAGGACGCCAAGTTTCCAGCGGCAGGCAGATGTTTTCGCGCAGGGTCATCGCGCCCCATAGGGCCACGTTCTGGTACAGGATGCCAAAATGCTGCTGCAACAGAGCACGTTCGTCGCTGCTGCGCTTCCAAAAGTCTTCACCCTGAAACAGCATGCGCCCGGCCAACGGAGCCTGTAGGCCAATCAGGTGCCGCAGCAATGTGCTCTTGCCGCAGCCGCTGCCGCCCATCACCACAAACACCTCGCCTTGGCGGATGCTGAAGTTGAGGTCATGCTGAATCACCAGCTGGCCATAGCCAGCGCTGAGGTTTTCTGCAACCAGTACAGGACGGTTCATGGTTAAATTCCCAGCCGCGTGCAGATAACGGTAATCATGGCATCACTGACCACCAGTGCCACAATGATGCTGACCACCGCGTTGGTGGTTGCCTGCCCGACCGCCTGCGCATTGCGGCCGCTGTTCAGCCCGTAATAACAGCCAATCAGGCCAATCAATAAGGCAAATACTAGGCTTTTAAACAGACCAATAAAGAAGTCGGTGGTACTGATCATCACCAAGCTCTGGTTGATGTACTGGGTGGCCGAAATGTCATACATGCCCCAGCCAATGACAAAGCCGCCCATCATGCCCAGCGCATCGGCAAAGCAGGTAAGGATCGGCATGCTGACCAGCAGCGCCATCACCCGTGGCACTACCAAAAACTCTAGCGGCGGAAAGCCGAAGGTTTGTAGGGCGTCGATCTCTTCATTGGCCTGCATGCTGCCCAGTTCGGCGGCATAGGCGGCACCGGTACGCCCAGCCATGATAACGGCGGTCATCAACGCACCCATTTCACGGGTCATGCCGATGGCAACCATGTTGGCAATGTAAATTTGTGCACCAAAGGCTTCCAATTGCACCGCGCCGACAAAGGCCAAAATCAGCCCCACCAACACAGCAATCAGCGCCACAATCGGCAGCGCGCCTGGGCCATTTTGCTGCACGGCCAGCCAGAAATCGCTGGCCCGCATCCGCGCGCGGCCCATAAAGGCCGCCAATAGCGCCAGACTCACCGCACCCATGAAGCTGCAGGCACGTCCTAGACTGGCCAGCATGCGCATACTGGTCAGCCCCAGCCGTGTGATACGTCCCGCAGGGGCCTGTTGTACGGCCTGCACCTGCACCGAAGGCGAGCTGGCCATAGTCAGCAGTTGCTCAACACCATCCGGCAGGCCCTGCCAACACAGACGAATACCGGCGTCCTCCGCCAGATAACTGATGCGGCGCAATAACGCTAGCAGGCTACTGTCCCAAGCCTGCACCGCGACCCGCACACACAGCTGTTGCGGTAAACGTCCGCCCTTGCGCCAGACCTCCAGCAAATCCGGCTTGCGCTGATGCAGCGTCCAGTAGCCGGTAACATGCAAACACGACAGGCTACCGTCCTGCTGCCAGTTAAGCGTCGCTTGTTGGTGCTGCATGGCTGTGTTTTGCATAGTTAGGACGGCTCCACCACGCCCAGTGCATCCACGCGCTGGAAACCACGCGGCAACTTGTTGCCACGTCGGCCCCGTTCGCCACGGTAATGCGCCAGATCAGTGTTTTTCAAAGTAAGAATGCGCTTGCCCGACTCAACTTGCAGATGCGCGCCGTCCGGCAGAATAACAAAATCAACCATCCATTCTTCACGCTTGATAAGCCGCTCGCCAGGAATGCCGATCATCTTGTTACCCTTGCCCTTGGCCAGCACTGGCAATTCACTGACCGCAAACACCAGCAAGCGGCCATCGTTGGTGGTGGCGGCCAGCCAATAGCCCTCGATGCTAGGCAGTGGGCGCGGCTGCATCACCTTGCCACCAGCCGGTACCGTCAACAGCGCCTTGCCGGCCTTATTTTTGGCCTGCATGTCCTCGCCTTTGACAATAAAGCCATAGCCGCCATCGGAGGCCAGCACATAGAGCTGGTCGTCCGCCGGCAACAGCAAATGCTCAAAGGTGGCACCGGCTGGCGGTGTTAGCCGGCCGCTGAGCGGCTCGCCTTGGCCGCGTGCCGACGGCAGCGTATGCGCTGGCAGTGAATAACTGCGGCCCGTGCTATCCAAAAATACCGCTTGCTGGTTGCTGCGACCCGGCGCAGCGGCCTTGAAGGCATCGCCGGTTTTATACGACAGCGCCGCACCATCCACCTCATGGCCACGGGCGCTACGCACCCAGCCCTGCTGCGACAGCACCACGGTGACCGGCTCAGAAGGTACCAGTTCGGTTTCAGACAGCGCTTTGGCCTCGCCACGCTCCACCAGCGGCGAGCGACGTTCATCGCCATAGGTTTTGGCATCTTCCAGCAGTTCTTTGCGTACCAAACGCTTGAGCTTGCCTTCGTTACCCAGCAAATCGAGCAGGCTATCGCGCTCTTTGGCCAGCTCGTCCTGCTCACCACGGATTTTCATTTCTTCCAGTCGCGCCAACTGGCGCAGACGGGTGTCCAGAATGTAGTCGGCCTGAATTTCAGTAATGCCAAAGCGCTCCATCAGCACCGGTTTGGGCTGGTCTTCCGTGCGGATGATTTCAATCACTTCGTCCAGATTGAGAAAGGCAATCAGCAAGCCTTCGAGCAGGTGCAGGCGTTTTTCCACCCGATCCAGACGGAACTGTAAACGCTTGCGTACCGTTTCCACGCGGAACTGCAGCCACTCCAGCAGCAGGCTGCGCAAATCCTTGACCTGGGGTTTGTTGTCCAGACCAATCACGTTCATGTTGACGCGGAAGCTGGCTTCCAGATCGGTGGTGGCAAATAGGTGCTGCATCAGCTCTTGGGTATCCACCCGATTCGAGCGCGGCACAATCACAATGCGGCAGGGGTTTTCATGGTCCGACTCGTCACGCAAATCCGCCACCATTGGCAGCTTCTTGGCCTGCATCTGCGCGGCGATTTGCTCCAGCACCTTGGCGCCGGACACCTGGTGCGGCAGCGCAGTGACCACCACATCGCCGTCTTCCACCTGATACACGGCGCGGGCGCGCACCGAGCCACGACCCGTCTGGTAAATTTTCAGCAGGTCTTCGCGCGGGGTAATAATTTCCGCCTCGGTGGGATAATCTGGGCCCGGCAGCAGCTCGCACAGCTCTTCAATTGTGGTGGATTGCTTGTCCAGCAGTTGCACGCAGGCCGCCGCCACCTCGCGCAGGTTGTGCGGCGGCACATCGGTCGCCATACCCACAGCAATGCCGGTGGTGCCATTAAGCAGCAGGTTGGGCAGGCGCGCCGGCAACACTTCCGGCTCGTCCATGGTGCCATCAAAGTTGGCAATCCAGTTCACCGTGCCCTGGCCCAGCTCGCTTAGCAATACCTCCGAATAGCGCGCCAGCCGCGCTTCGGTGTAGCGCATGGCAGCAAAGGATTTGGGGTCATCCGGCGCACCCCAGTTACCCTGACCATCCACCAGTGGATAGCGATAACTGAACGGCTGCGCCATCAGCACCATGGCCTCGTAACAGGCACTGTCGCCGTGCGGATGGTATTTGCCCAGCACGTCACCCACAGTGCGGGCGGATTTTTTGTGCTTGGAATTGGCATCCAGCCCCAGCTCGCTCATGGCGTAAACAATACGGCGCTGCACCGGCTTCAGGCCGTCACCAATATGCGGCAACGCCCGGTCCATAATCACATACATGGAATAGTTCAGATACGCCTGCTCGGTAAACTCCGCCAGCGACTGCTGCTCCACGCCCTCAAAACTCATTTCAATCGAATCAGTCATATAAATCTTTCATTTAGGTGTACGCAAATAGTGTGCAAAGCCCGCCCTCTCCCCACCACAAGGCTGACGCAAACGAACCCCGCACGGAGTTGCAGGTGCTGTGGAGTAAAGCGTAGGCGACATGGATGACGCCTTCGAGCCTACAGGGATGTATTCACGGCGCCTTTAACTCCGCAGCACCTGCCGTACAACGCACCGCAACCAACAGCGCCAGCCAAAACTAAACGACCGCCAAATCCCCTTTACTCTCTAACCAGGCCCGCCGATCCCCCGCCCGCTTGCGCGCCAGCAACATATCCAAAATCTCGCTAGTACCATCCGCCTCTTGCAGCGTCAGCTGCACCAACCGACGGGTATTGGGATCCATAGTGGTTTCACGCAGTTGCGGCGGGTTCATTTCGCCCAGCCCCTTAAAGCGCGTTACCTGAATTTTCACCCGCTTATTGGCTGACTCAATTCGCTGTATGATCGCCTCACGCTCACTATCATCCAGCGCATAATGTACTTCTTTACCGGCATCAATCCGAAACAGCGGCGGCATCGCCACATACACATGACCCGCCTCGACCAGCGCGCGAAAGTGGCGCACAAACAACGCACACAGCAGGGTGGCAATGTGCAAACCATCCGAGTCAGCATCCGCCAAAATACAAATTTTGCCATAGCGCAGCTGTTCCAGATCCTTTGCCCCCGGATCGACGCCAATGGCCACGGCAATGTTGTGTACTTCTTGGGATGCTAGCACCTGGCTTTCATCCACTTCCCAAGTATTCAGAATTTTACCGCGCAGCGGCAGAATGGCCTGAAATTCCTTGTCCCGCGCCTGCTTGGCACTACCACCCGCCGAGTCACCCTCGACCAGAAACAGCTCACCGCGCATCGGGTCTTGCCCAGCGCAATCGGCCAACTTGCCCGGCAGCGCCGGCCCCTGCGTAACCCGCTTGCGCTCGACGCGCTTGGCTGATTTTAAACGCCGGCCAGCCTGCTCAATCACCATTTCCGCCAGCTGCAAGCCCTGCTCGGCATGGGCATTGAGCCACAGGCTAAAAGCATCCTTGACCACACTGCTAACAAAACTGGCCGCCTGCCGTGACGACAGTCGCTCCTTGGTCTGGCCGGAAAACTGTGGTTCTTGCATCTTCAGTGACAAGACGTAGCTAACGCGCTCCCAGATATCTTCCGGTGCCAGTTTGACGCCTCGCGGCAATAGATTGCGAAACTCGCAGAAGTCGCGCATGGCATCCAGCAAGCCCTGACGCAAGCCATTGACGTGGGTGCCGCCCTGTGCGGTAGGGATCAGGTTGACATAGCTTTCCTGGATGCTGGTGCCACCCTCCGGCAGCCACAGCAGCGCCCATTCGACACGCTCGCCCTCGCCGGCATGGCTGCCGCAAAACGGCTCATCCGGCAGGCGCTCCCACTCGTTAACCGCATCGGCTAAGTACGAGCGCAGGCCATCTTCATAAAACCACTCCAGCTTTTCGCCGCTATTTTTGTCGGTGAAACTGATGCTCAAACCCGGGCACAGCACTGCCTTGGCCTTAAGCACATGCTTGAGGCGGCTGATAGAAAAACGTGCGGAATCAAAATATTTGCCATCGGGCCAGAAACGCACCGAAGTACCGGTATTGCGCCGGCCCACGCTGCCCACCACTTCCAGCTCGCTAGCCTTAAAGCCGTCGGCAAACTGCATCTGCCATTCCTGCCCATCACGGCGTACCCGCACGTCCAGTCGAGTCGATAGCGCATTAACCACGGAAATGCCGACCCCATGCAGGCCACCGGAAAACTCGTAATTTTTGTTGGAAAATTTGCCACCGGCATGCAGCTTGGTGAAGATCAGCTCCACCCCGGGCACGCCTTCTTCCGGGTGAATATCCACCGGCATACCACGGCCATCATCCACCACTTCCAGTGACTGATCCTCGTGCAGAATGACCTGAATGCTACGCGCATGGCCGGCCAGCGCCTCATCCACACTGTTGTCGATGACTTCTTGCGCTAAATGGTTGGGACGGGTGGTGTCGGTGTACATGCCCGGGCGCTTACGCACTGGGTCCAGACCGGATAAAACCTCAATGGCATCCGCGGTATAGGTGGAATTGGTCATGCTGGCCCTGCAAAACAGATAATGGGAAACGACGGGCGCACAAGAATAGCACAGCTGTATAAATACGCAGTATCAGACCGTATAACCGGCAAACGCCAGCAGCTCGGGGATGCGCTCTGCAAAACCCTGATAGCCATGGTCACCGCCCTGCTGCACATCCAGCTGGCAGCCACGGTAAAAATCGACCGCCTCACGGTAGTCCAGCGTTTCGTCGCCGGTTTGCAACCACACCACAAAACGCTCTGGGGCCTGTGGCGGTGGTGTTTTCAATTGCGCCAGTGCCTCGACATGCGCAGCGGTCAACTCCCAGCGCTCACCGGTAGAATAGTTTTGCTGAGGGCCAAGGTATGCATGAAAACGCAGCCAAGGGCGCACCGCCGGATTGATCAACAGCGCCTTGCTACCGTATTTTTCAGCTAGATAAGTGGCATAGCAGCCGCCCAGCGAGCTGCCCACCAGTACCGCATCCGGCTGCTGTTGCAACCAGGCATCGGCCAACGCAATGGCGGCACGCGGATCATTCGGCAGGGTGGGTATGTAGAGCTTTTCTGCCGGCAGTCCGGCAGCGCGCCAACGCTTGAGCAACGCCTGCGCCTTGAAAGACAGCGGCGAGCTATTAAAGCCGTGCAGGTAGAGAATCGGCTGCATTCAATAGCCGTTTTGTGAGAAGTCGATGGTGTAGTCCAGTTGCTGTAACCGTGAAACACCGGTTTCAATCCGGCCATTGGCATGCAAGCGCAACCAGCGATAGCCCGGCAGCAGGCGGTCCAACGCAAACTCATCACTGTGCGGCGCAAACTGAATGCAGGTTGAAGGGGTTGCCAGCAGACGCACCCCTTGGCGCTCAATATCCAGCTCTTGGTGGATATGCCCCCAAAGCACCGCCCGCACATTCGCAAAGCGATCCAACACGCTAAAAAACGCATCGGCATTGCGCAGACCCAAATTATCCAGCCAACGACAGCTAATAGGCACCGGATGATGATGCATACACACCAGCACGTGACGCTCGCCGGCACTGCTCAGCGCATCGTCCAGTAACTGCAGCTGCTCCGGCAATAACTGGCCAAATACAGCGCCGGACACTGAAGAGTCCAACATGATGATTCGCCATCCGGGTAAGTCGGTGACAGGCTGCGACCAGTCAGCGCCGGCGCTGGCCTGCAACTGCACCTGCGCCTCGTCGTGATTGCCCGGCAACCAGCGCATGGGGGCATTAATCAGGCCGATTTGCTGCACGAAATGCTGATAGGACTCAAGCGTAGCGTCTTGGGAGATATCACCGGTGGCCAGCACCAAGCGAGTATCAGGATGTTCAAGCGCAGCAAGCTGCACCACCGCTTCCAAGCTGGCGCGGGTTGGCAAGCCCAGCAGGTTGCCCGCCGGCTCAGCAAAAAGGTGGCTATCCGTAATCTGGATCAGGGTCTGAACGTCTGATTTCAATACACTTGCTGGCACGCTGGCATCCTCTCATCACACAGCGGCGATTATGCGCAGCACGCCTGAAAAGCGCAAACCAAAACGCCCGCTTCTGCGCGGCGTGCCGTGTCTTTACCGCTAAAGTGTGACGCATGCCGCCAACTGACCCACAAGTTACGCCCCGCGCCAGCAACTGCTTTATACTGTGCTCCTATATAATGTTTGCACAGGACACCCACCATGTACTTGCTTGGCGACCTTCCCGTTTATGCCGAACCCCTGATGAGCCGCCTGCAGGAAATTCCCGCAAAGCTATTACAAGGGCTTGAACCCAGCGGGCCTGCTCTGGAGTTTTCCAGCAGCACCGCACTTAACTCGCTACTGCCCGACAACCAGCTGTTCATCATTGAGCAGGGCATCATTGATACATCCGTTGACCAACGCCCGCTGTTTTACCTGCAAAGCGGCAGCCTGATCGGCCTGCGTCACGGGCTAAACCTGCCCGACTGGCAATACAGCCACAGCGATCCGATCAAACTGGTGCCCTATGAGCGGCGTGCATTTTTCCAGCATGTGTACAGCGATGAAGAGCGCCAAGAGCTGTTCACCTTTTACCTGCTGGGTCAAACCAGCCTACTAACCGAAGCCTTTGCCCGCATCAAACAACTGGAAGTCAGCCCTTCAACCGGTTTTGAGCACTTTGCGCCGGGTGAAAAACTGATCCACCAAGGCGATGCCGCCGAACACGTCTTCGTCATTGTCGAAGGCCACGCCGAAGCCTGGGTGGACGGTCAAAAAGTAGGCGATGTGCAGAAAGACGAGATTTTTGGTGCCATGGCGGTCTTCATCAACGAGCCGCGCACCGCCACCGTCATCGCCACCGAGCCCTGCACCGTCATGACCATCCCCAAGGATCAGTTCCTCACCCTAATGCAAAGCAATCCGCGCATTGCCCACAGTCTGATTGAAAGCATGGCCCGCCGCATCGACCTGATGAATAAAGAAATCACTCACCTGCGCAATCAAACGGCTGTCATCAATTAACCGCCATGGGCTGGCGTTTTATCCTCAAACAGCTTGCCATGCCTCCTTCAAGCCTGCTGTTGGCCTTACTGGCAGCATGGCTGTTGCGCAAACGCCGGCCCCGCTTGGCCAGCCTGTTATGCCTAACGGCCTTGGCGGCTTTTTATCTGCTCAGCCTGCCGGTAACTACCCAACTGCTGGCCAGTCCTCTTGAAAGACTGCCCGCCCTGCCTGCCGCAGAGTGGGCTGCGCTCGCCCATCGCGCGGATGCCATTATTGTTCTGGGTGGTGGTCGCGAGCCTGCGGATGCAGCTTGGGGCAGTGACCAGCCTTCATTATTTGCCAGTCAGCGTTTGCGCTATGCCGCGCGCCTGCATCGTGCCAGCGGCCTGCCCATACTGGTCAGCGGCGGGCTGCACTTTGGCCAGCCACCCAGCGAAGCACGCATCATGGCCGATAGCCTAACGCTCGATTACGGCGTACAGACGCGCTGGCTAGAAGAAAACAGCCGCACTACCGAAGAAAATGCCCGCTACAGCGCTGCCCTGCTACACCCGCTCGGCATGCATAAAATCGTACTGGTAACCGATGCTTGGCACATGCGCCGCTCACTCTGGAGCTTTGAGCAGGCGGGCTTTAGCGTTACACCCGCCCCACAAGGCTTTTATAGCGCCAGCCGGCGTAGCCCAGCAGGGGGCTGGTTGCCAGAAAGCCGTGCCCTGTGGCAAAACACCCAACTTTTGAACGAGTTGGCCGGCCTGTGGCTGTATCCGTTGGCATACAGCAGCCGCTAACCACGCGCGACTGTGGTAGCTACCACAACGTAGAGGGCATAGGCGAATCCTCGCGGCTTCATGTATGCTTACAGCATTATTTCCCACCTATTTGCAAAAGAAATCCGTATCCCATCATGCACGAACAGTATCAACCCAGCGCCGTCGAGTCCCGCGCGCAAAACTTCTGGACCCAGAACCAATCCTTCGTCGTAAAAGAAGACAGCAGCAAAGAGCCCTTCTATTGCCTGTCGATGTTCCCCTACCCCAGTGGCCGCCTGCACATGGGCCATGTGCGCAACTACACCATTGGCGATGTCATCAGCCGTTATCAGCGCATGCTGGGCAAAAATGTGCTGCAGCCCATGGGCTGGGATGCTTTTGGCATGCCGGCGGAGAACGCCGCCATCCAGAACAGGGTCGCACCGGCCGCTTGGACCTACCAGAACATCGACTACATGAAAAAGCAGTTCAACCAGCTGGGACTGGCACTGGACTGGTCGCGCGAACTGGCCACCTGCAAGCCCGACTACTACCGCTGGGAACAGTGGCTATTCACCCGCCTGTATCAGAAAGGCATCATTTACCAGAAAAAGGGCACCGTAAACTGGGATCCGGTGGACAACACCGTGCTGGCCAACGAACAGGTGATTGAAGGGCGTGGCTGGCGCTCTGGCGCGCTGGTGGAAAAGCGCGAAATCCCCATGTACTACTTCAAGATCACCGCTTACGCCGAAGAACTGCTCAGCAGCCTGGACCAGCTGGACGGCTGGCCCGAGCAGGTCAAGACCATGCAGCGCAACTGGATCGGCAAAAGCTTTGGTGCCGATATCGTCTTTGATTACGACGCAGACAGCGTCGGCATCGACGGCCAGCTGCGTGTCTACTCCACCCGCCCCGATACCCTGATGGGCGCCACCTATGTAGCGGTAGCCGCCGAGCACCCGCTGGCCCAGCGCGCCGCCGAAAACAGCGCAGAAGTGGCCGCCTTTATCAAGGAGTGCCAGACCGCTTCCACCGCCGAAGCCGACATGGCCACCATGGAGAAGAAGGGCTTGGCCACCGGTCAGTTTGTCATCCATCCGCTGACCGGCGACAAGCTGGCAGTCTATGTGGCCAACTATGTGCTCTGGGGCTACGGCGAGGGCGCAGTAATGGCGGTTCCCGCCCATGACGAGCGCGATTTCGAGTTTGCCAACCAGTACAGCCTGCCGATCAGGCAGGTGTACCGCAGCACCGATGCTGGTCTGGCGTTCAACGACAAAGAGTGGCAGGACTGGTACGCCGACAAGGACAACGTACAGACCGTCAACAGCGGCAAATATGACAACCTGGAGTTCCAGGCCGCTTTTGATGCCATCGTCGCCGATCTGGAAGCCAAAAGCCGTGGCGAGCGCAAAACCCAGTTCCGCCTGCGCGATTGGGGCATCAGCCGCCAGCGCTACTGGGGCTGCCCGATCCCGATCATTCACTGCCCAAGTTGCGGCGATGTACCTGTGCCGGAAGAGCAGCTGCCGGTGATCTTGCCAGAAAACGTGATTCCCGATGGCAGCGGTAACCCGCTGGCCAAGATGCCGGAATTCTACGAATGCCAGTGCCCGCAGTGCGGTGCCGATGCACGGCGTGAAACCGACACCATGGACACCTTTGTCGAGTCTTCCTGGTACTACGCCCGCTACGCCTCGGCGCAGTTCGAGCAGGGACTGGTCGACAAACAGGCCGCCGACTACTGGCTGCCGGTCAACCAGTACATTGGCGGTATCGAGCACGCAATTTTGCACCTGCTGTATGCCCGTTTCTTCCACAAGCTGATGCGTGACGAGGGTCTGCTCAACAGCGACGAACCTTTCACCAACCTGCTGACCCAGGGCATGGTGGTGGCGGACACCTTCTACCGCATGCTGCCCAATGGGGGGCGCGAGTGGTTCAACCCCGAGGACGTCGAGGTCAAGCTGGACAGCAAAGGCAAGGCACTGGGTGCCACGCTCAAAGCCGACGGCCAGCCGGTGGAAATTGGCGGCACGGAAAAGATGTCCAAGTCGAAGAACAACGGCGTTGATCCGCAGGTGATGATCGACCAGTACGGTGCCGACACCTGTCGCCTGTTCATGATGTTTGCTGCCCCGCCGGAAATGAGCCTGGAATGGTCCGACTCCGGTATCGAGGGCGCCAGCCGCTTCCTGCGCCGTTTCTGGCGTCTGGCGCACAGGCACATCAGTGCCGGCGTGGTCAGTAGCGCCCTTGAGGGCGAGCTGAACCCGGCGCAAAAAGAGCTGCGTCATGTAATTCATGCCGTGATCGAACATGCCAGCCGCGATATCAGCCAGCACCACAAGTTCAACACCGCCATTGCCCAGGTCATGACGCTGCTCAACGCACTGGAAAAAGCCCCGACGCAAACCGCCAACGACCGTGCCCTGCTGCAGGAGGGTCTGGAAACTGCGGTACTGCTGCTGTCGCCGATTGCCCCGCACATCTGCCATGAGCTCTGGCTGCTGCTGGGCCATGACCAGCCCGTAATTGACGCAACCTGGCCGGTAGCGGATGCCAACGCGCTGGTGCAAGACAGCATCAGCCTGGTGATTCAGGTCAACGGTAAACTGCGTGGCCAAATCGAAGTACCTGCTGATGCCAGCCGCGAAGAGATTGAAACCGCCGCCCGATCCAACGACAACGTACTGCGTCATACCGAAGGCCAAACCATTCGCAAAGTGATTGTGGTACCCGGCAAACTGGTTAATATCGTCGCCAACTGACGCGCACTCCGGCCCTGCAGGCAGCAGGGCCGGAGTGGCTCCACCTCAACCCCCCATAAAGGTCTACACCATGCGTTTAGCACACCTTGTTACCCTGTCCTTGGCCCTGCTGCTGGGTGCCTGCGGATTTCAACTGCGCGGTACTGGCAGTTTTGACTTTGCCATTAAAGAGTTCCGCTTCAAGGCCAGCGATAGCCTTGCGCCACTGGCTAAAAACCTGCAAGAAAGCCTAAAAAACCAAGGCATTACCTTGACTGACAGCGCCGAATACAGCCTGTATCTGGGCCACGAAGCGCTGAGTCAGCGTCAAGTCAGCTTTACTGCCGGCACCCGCACCGGCGAAAGCATGCTCACCAGCAGCGTGCTCTATGAAATTCGCTCAGGTGATCTGCCTGCCCTGATCAGTGGGCGCGCCGAAGTACAGCGCGTCATGTCGTTCAACCATAGCCATGCCGCCGCCTCCAACGAAGAAAACAACCTGCTGCGCGAAGAAATGCGCCGCGAGCTGGTCAATCAACTGCTGCTGCGCCTGCAAGCGCTTAAGCCGGAGCAGCTGGAACAGCTGCGCGTCAAGGCACAGGCCCGCGCTGACGCCGACAAGGCCGCCAGCGACAGCGAACAACAGCGCCTGCAGCAACAAGAAAACATGTTCCAACTCAACTGATGCGCCTCTACCCAGACAAACTGGCCGGCCAGCTGCAAAAGCAGCTGTTGCCGGTCTATCTGGTCAGCAGCGACGACGCACTTCTCCAGCGCGAAGCCTGCGATGCCATCCGCCAGACCTGCCGTAACCTGGGCTTCAGCGAACGGCAGGTGTTCCATGCCGAACGCAGCTTTGACTGGAACAGCCTGCGTGAAGCCGGAGCCAGCCTGTCGCTGTTTGCCGACAAGCGCATCCTTGAGCTAAACATTCCTTCGGGCAAACCCGGCGATGCGGGCGCTAAGGTGCTGCTGGACTATATAGAGCGCCCGCCAGAAGACACCCTGCTACTGATCAGCGTGCCGCGCCTAGATAGCAACACACTGAAAACCAAGTGGGCCAAAACGCTGCACGACAGCCCCGCCTGTGGCTTTGTCCAGATTCCGGTCATCCCCCCCAGCGAGCTGCCCAGCTGGCTGGGCCAGCGCCTGAAAACCAAAGGTCTTACCGCCGACGCCGAGGTGCTGCAATTTATCAGCGACCGCGTAGAAGGCAATTTACTGGCTGCCGACCAAGAAATCGAGAAACTGGTGTTACTCACCGACGCCAGCCATCTGGACATGGACACCGTGCAGCAGTCCATTGCTGACAGCGCCCGCTACGACATCTTCACCCTGACCGACGCCATGCTCGGCGGCGACCGCACCCGTAGCTTGCGCATCCTCAATGGCCTGCGCAGCGAAGGCATCGAAATGCCGGTCATCCTCTGGGCCGTAGCACGGGAAATCCGCCAGCTGGCCGATCTGGCCAGCAAGGTTGAACAGGGCCAGCCACTCAGCCAAGTCACCAGCCGTATCTGGCCGGCCAACCGCAAGCCGCTGGTGCAATCCGCGCTGCAGCGCCAACGCCCCAGCCACTGGAACCGCCTCTTGCAACAGGTGCAGGTGATCGACGAGCAAGCCAAAGGCCAGCAAATCGGTGATCCCTGGCTGAGCCTGCAACAAATCCTGCTGGCGTTTTAAGCCCGTCGCCACGCTTAAAATGTACCTGACCCCTTTAGTTGGCTTTGCTACACTAGCCCGCTGTTTTTCCGGAGTTGAGCATGGCCGAACTTTACCAACACCGCGCGCGCAAGCGTTTTGGGCAAAACTTCCTGCACGATAGCGGCGTAATCGACCGCATTTTGCGCGCCATTCACCCCAAAGAGGGCGAGCGTCTGCTCGAAATCGGCCCCGGCCAAGGGGCGCTGACCCGTGGACTGGTCGCCAGTGGTGCCGATCTGGATGTGATCGAGCTGGACAAAGACCTCATTCCACTGCTTAAACTGCATTTCGGCCTCAAACCCAACTTTCGCCTGCATGAAGGCGACGCCCTAAAATTTGACTTCACCACCCTTGAGGTGGCCCCGCGTAGCTTGCGCGTCGTGGGCAACCTGCCTTACAACATTTCCACACCGCTGATTTTTCACCTGCTAGAGCAAGCCGCGCTGATTCGCGACATGCACTTTATGCTGCAAAAAGAAGTGGTTGAGCGCATGTGTGCCGGGCCAGGCGGTGGCGATTGGGGGCGGCTGTCCATCATGGTGCAGTATCACTGCAAGGTTGAGCACCTGTTTAATGTTGGCCCCGGCGCTTTCAACCCGCCGCCCAAAGTTGACTCTGCCATTGTCCGCCTCGTGCCGCACGCACAGCTGCCGCACCCCGCGCGTGACTACCGTGCACTCGACCGCGTGGTACGCGAAGCCTTCAACCAGCGCCGCAAAACCGTACGCAACACCCTAAAAACCCTGCTAAACGCAGACGATATTCAAGCCGCCGGCGTGGATGCCAGCCTGCGCCCCGAACAACTGTCCCTCGCTGACTTTGTGCGTCTGGCCGACCGTTTGGCCGACATCCGCACCCTTGACGGAGAACAGCCATGACCGACAACGCAATCCGCGTAGAGGTTGAAACCCGCTACATCGCCGATCACTCCGAACCCAGCGAGCAAAAATTCGTATTTGCCTACGATATTTGCGTACGCAATCAGGGCGACAGCCCCGTGCAACTGCTGAGCCGTCACTGGATCATCACCGATGGTGACGGCAAAACCCAGGAAGTACGCGGCGAAGGCGTAGTCGGTGAGCAGCCGGTGATCCCGCCCGGCACCGAATACCGCTACACCAGCGGCACGCTGCTCAATACCGAAGTGGGCAGCATGTACGGCAGCTTCGGCATGCTGGCCGAAGACGGCACCGAATTTGACGCACCCATCGCCCCCTTCACCCTGGCCCAGCCCGGCGCACTGCACTGACATGGCCACCTATGCCGTCGGCGACCTGCAGGGTTGCCTTGAGCCACTGCAACAACTGTTGCAACAGGTACACTTCGATCCGGCCAGCGACCGGTTATGGCTGGTCGGCGATCTGATCAACCGTGGCCCTGACTCGCTCGGCACCCTGCGCTTTCTGTACGGCATGCGCGATTCCCTGGTCGTCGTGCTCGGCAACCATGATCTGCACTTTTTGGCCACCGTTTGGCACGCCGATTTCCGTAAAAAACACGACACCTTGCAGGACATCTACGCCGCGCCCGACTGTGACCTGTTGGTAAACTGGCTGCGCCAGCAAAAACTGGCCCACTTTGATCCCGCCTTCAACGCCGTCATGGTGCATGCCGGCATTCCACCGCAATGGACGCTGCAACAGACACTGGAGCGCGCCGCCGAAGTGGAAGCCGTTTTGCAAGATGACCACAAGATCAGCGACTTTCTACTTGATATGTACGGCAATAAGCCCAAACTCTGGGACGACAGCCTGACCGGTACCGAACGCTTACGGATCATCACCAATTACTTCACCCGCATGCGCTTTTGCGCCGCCGACGGCACCCTGCAACTCAAGGCCAAAAGCGGCCCCGACCAAGCCCCCGCAGGTTTCGCCCCCTGGTTTACCCACCCGAGCAAGGTACTGGACAATCAGCGCGTCCTCTTTGGCCACTGGGCCGCACTGGAAGGCCGCAGCAGCCATGCCAACGCGCTGGCGCTGGACACCGGTTGTGTCTGGGGCAACGCCATGACCCTGTACAACCTAGAAACCGGCCACTTCCACCGCTGCGCCTGCAACAACCCGCGCCCCTAAACCCGCCATCGGCTACGGCCGTCGTGCCCACAGGAATCAGCATGCAACCCTTTGAATATCTAAACGTAGAGCAAGCCGCAGCCTTGATGCAGCAGGGCGCGGTAGTGGTCGATATCCGTGACGAAAACAGCTTTGCTCTGGGCCATATGCCCGGCTCCATTCAGCTCGATACCCATTCTGTGAGCCAGTTTATCCAGCAGGCGGATCTGGATGCCCCTACTATCGTAGTTTGCTATCACGGCCACTCCAGCCAGAGCGCTGCGGCTTGGCTCAACAGTCAGGGATTTGATCGGGTGTACAGCATGGATGGTGGCTTTACCCAATGGGCTGTGCAGTTTCCTGATCGTGTGGAGATAGGGTGATTTTTGCCTTTGGTGCAAGAGGGAGTGGTTGGGATGCTTTGTAACGCTACGCTACCCGCACCGAAGCGTGCTGCGGTGCGGGCAGCGTAGCGTGGCATGGCATACCACATGACCCCAAACACCGCAGTGCAACACTATTTGACGGCTTAATCCTCAATATCCAGCATCAACAACATCAACCCCTGCAGCTGGTCATCCAAGTGTTCAGAATGGGGCAGGTGTAGGTGCTCGATACAGCTAGCACCGGCAGGACGGACAATGGCACGGATACTGGCACAGGCGGCCTGCGGATGGCTGGCCGCCGATGCGCTGAGTAACACCAGATTGCGACTGTGGCGGCCCAGCTCCAGCGCTTGTCCGATCACAGGATGCAGCAGCAGGCCGTCTTCGCTGAGGTCGATAACCGGAGCCCCTTCGGCAATGCCCAGTTGCATGCTCAGAGTCATACCGCTGTTGGCGACCTCAATCTGTAATGCGTGAGCAAATGCACGCAGTAGCTCGGCGGCGCACAGCGCGTTAGCTAGATTTTCAGCGCCTTCATGTTGGAACAGCATCAGGGTTGGCCCTGCCCCCAACTCGACCCGTTTGCCCTGATACAGCTGGGCGACTTCATCGAGGGCAGCATGATAGTGCTGCAGCAGGTGCAGGCGACGGCTGTCGTCCAGATCGTGCGTAGCGTGGTTAAGGCTGAGCTCCACCGTCAGTACGGCACCGCTGTCGGGCAGGCGTACTTCGGGTTCGCTCGCCTCCAGCACCGGCGGCGCAGCAGGTTGCAGCTCATCGGAGACGGGCGGCTGCTCGGGCGCAGGAGCTTCTTCGGGTGGGTGAAAGCTGTGTTCGAGGGTGCGCGCTAGCAGGCCTATTTCATCGCTGCGTATTTGATGCGGCGCAGGCCCAGTTGGGTGGGCGAGCCAGTGTTGCAGTTCAATCAGTGGCTGGCTGACCGAACGGGCGACACGCGACAACAGCATGACCGCCGCCAGCAGCAATAACACGCCGATCAGAGCCAGCCCCTGTAGGTTGCCGTACAGCGGTTGGCGCAGTAGAGGCACATTGATGTTGACATGCAGCTGGCCGGCAATCGTCTGCTCAAAAGACAGGGTCTGGGTATAAAGGCTGTTGATGCGCCCCAGACGCGGGCGTTGCCCTGCTTCGGCCAAGGTGCGGTTATCCACGCTGTACAGAGCGGCGTGGACGACATAGGGATTGGCCACCAGCTCACGCAACACGGCAGCCAGCGCTAGGTTGTCGCCCAGTGACAGCGGCGCGGCGACTTCCCGGGCAGCGTGGGTGCTCAGCGCAGCGCCCAGTGCATCCGCCTGTTGCTGAATGGAGGCATTGAACTGACGCACGGTCAGCGCCAACAGTATGGCGATGACACCGGCAATCACCAGCAGGCACAAGCCAAGAATGCGCTGGGTAATGCTAATGCCGGATACGGGATGTGGAGCGGGCGCGGCCATACGACAGTCCTGAGACGAGGTGGAAAACGGGTGCGGAGTATAGCAAAGTCATGGCAGATGCAGCAGGGCGGGCTGCACACGCGCCGGAATAAGGCTAGACTATGGCCCTGTTTTTTGGCATGGCGTTGTGGCTTTGCGCCGGCCTTTCTCCTGGAGATTGCCCCTTGCGTGAAATCGTTCTGATCAATATCACCGGTGAAGACCGCCCGGGCCTGACGGCTGCCATTATGGAGGCGCTGTCGCAAAGCGATGTCAATATTCTTGATATTGGCCAAGCGGTGATCCACGACACCCTGTCGTTTGGCATCCTGGTTGAGATTTCGGCGGGTGGCCAATCGGCGGATGTGTTGAAAAATGTGCTGTTTACCGGCTACAAGCTGGAACAGCAGGTGCGCTTTAGCCCCGTTTCCGAGCAGGAATATCAGGCCTGGGTGGCTGGGCAGGGCAAGTCCCGCTATATCGTTACCTTGCTGACGCGCAAGGTAACGGCTGAGCAGCTGCAGCGGGTTAGCACCATTACCGCTCGTTACGGCTTGAATATTGATCACATTGATCGCCTGTCGGGCCGCATGCCGTTGGATATGCCGGCGGATCAGGGCAAAGGCTGCATCGAGTTTTCCGTGCGCGGCGAGCCGGATGATGTCGATGCGCTGCGAGCCGAGTTTCTGAGCGTGGCGCAGGAGCTGAGTGTGGATATCGCCTTTCAGCGCGATACCGTATTCCGCCGTAACCGCCGTCTGGCGGTGTTCGATATGGACTCCACTCTGATCGAGCACGAAGTGATTGACGAGCTGGCGGTTGCCGCCGGCGTGGGTGAGCAGGTGGCGGCCATCACCGAGCGCGCCATGCAGGGTGAGCTGGATTTCAAAGCCAGCTTTCGTGAGCGCATGGCGTTGCTGGAAGGGCTGGACGAGTCGGTGCTGGAAGGCATTGCCCGGTCGCTGCGCCTGACGGAGGGCGCTGAAGTGCTATTTGCCGAGCTGAAACGCTTGGGCTACAAAACCGCCATTCTCTCCGGTGGCTTTACCTATTTTGCCCGCCACCTGCAGGACAAGCTGGGCATTGATTATGTGTATGCCAACGAGCTGGAAATTATTGACGGCAAACTGACCGGTCGTGCCATTGAGCCGATTGTCGATGCCCAGCGTAAGGCGGACCTGCTGCAACAGCTGGCCGCACAAGAGGGCCTGTGCCTAGATCAGACCATTGCCGTGGGCGACGGTGCCAATGACCTACCCATGTTGGGGCTGGCCGGACTGGGCGTGGCGTTTCGTGCCAAGCCGCTGGTGAAAAAAAGCGCGCGTCAGGCCATTTCGACCCTAGGACTGGATGGCATTCTCTATCTGCTGGGCTATCGGGACCG
>JAHAYO010000079.1 GCA_018384595.1 Thiopseudomonas sp. | reverse complement strand
TGCGGGCAAATATAGCACAGGGAGAGGATTTTGCACTGTGGCGTTTGGGCCATACAGGGCGCTACGCCAGTCTGCGCCGGTTCAATCCGGCAAGCCGGCCCAAACCGCTAAGGCCTGACTCCGGCCCTGTACGGCTCGGGTCTGCCTTGCGCAAACCCAATTACATTGCGTCACCAATCACTTTTAGCAAACGCTCCAGCGCGCCCTGGTTGGCTTTGAGCACTTGCTGGCCGGCCTGTTGCATGTCTTGCCAAGCTTTTTGGTCTGTCCACAGGCGGGCAACGGCGGTGGCGGTTTCGCGGGCGTCGCTGACTTCGCGCAGGGCACCCGCGTCTTTGAGCTGGCCTGCGATTTCCAGAAAATTCTGCACATAGGACCCCGAAAGAACTGGCTTGCCCAGCGCTACCGGCTCCAGCAGGTTGTGCCCGCCGTGAGGCACCAGGCTGCCACCCACCAGCGCTACATCGGCCAGCGCGTACAACAGCAGCATTTCGCCCATGGTATCGCCCAGCAGCACGCGGGTCGCAGCGGTTACCGGCTCCGCGCGCGAGCGGCGCGTGACCTCCAGCCCTTGCGCCTGGCACAGGCGGTAAGTGGTATCGAAGCGTTCGGGGTGACGCGGCACCAGAATCAGCAGGGCTGCGGGGAAAGCCTGTAGCAGCTGCTGGTGGGCTTCCAGCATCAGCAGGTCTTCCCCTTCGTGGGTGCTGCCGGCAATCCAGACCTTGCGCTGTTCCAGCTGCCACTGCTCGCGCAATTGTTGCGCAGTCTGCAGCAGCTGCGGCTGGATGTGCAGGTCAAACTTGATGGAGCCGGTAACCTGTACGGCTTCAGGCCTTGCGCCCAGTTGCAAAAACCGTTCGGCTTCTGCTTGCGTTTGTACGGCAATCCCGGACAGTTGTGCCAGCATTGGCGCGGTCAGTTTCGGGAAGCGTGCGTAGCCACGGGCCGAGCGCTCTGACAGGCGCGCATTGGCCAGCACCACGGGAATATTCATGCGGGCGCACTGGTGAATATGGTTGGGCCACAGTTCGGTTTCCATGACCACGGCCACAACGGGCTGCAGTTTTTGCAAAAACGCGCGTGCGCGGCAGGGCATGTCGTAGGGCAGATAGCAATGCTGCACGCTGTCACCAAACAGGGCACGGATGCGCTCGGAGCCGGTCGGCGTCATGCAGGTAACCGTCACCGGCAGCTGCGGATAACGCTCCTGCAGAGCGCGCACTACAGGCGCTGCCGCGATGCTTTCACCCACCGACACGGCATGCAGCCAGATGCCACCAGGCTTCAGCGCCGGCAAACCCAGCGCGAAACGCTCGCCAATGCGCTGGCGATAGGCCGGAGCCTTGCGCCCGCGCCACCACAGGCGCGCGGCAATCAGCGGCAGCGCCAGATAAAGCAGGATGCTGTACAGGGTTCTATTCATGGTGCGATTTTAGGCAAGGGGGTGTGCGTTGTCCACGTGCAGCACCCGGCGCCCAGAACCACGCGCCCCAGCAAGATGGCGGACATTCCTGCGGCTGATGAAAAGGCCGGTACCCTACGTGCCCGCACCCATAAAGCATAGTCCCTGCTCATCCGTTTGCAGGGGCGACAGCACAGCGACCCAGCCGTCACTCTAACCAGACAGACACGGCAGGGGTTTATGTTTGCCCGCAAAATACCGGCCGATTTTCGCTATACTGCGCCCTTGTTCACCCGCAGCCTCAAGGACATCTCATGCCCATCCAGCTCAACACAGACATTGCCATTATCGGCGGCGGTATTGCCGGTTTGTGGCTAAACGCCCGTCTGCGCCGGGAAGGTTTCAACACATTGTTGCTGGAACGGACACAACTGGGCGGCGTGCAAAGCCTGTGTTCGCAGGGCATCATTCACGGCGGCACCAAGTATGCGCTGCAGGGTGCCCTGACCGGCTCGTCCGAGGCGATTGCCGATATGCCTGCACGCTGGCGGGCAGCGCTGGATGGCACGGGAGAGCTGGATTTGCGTGGTGTCCGGCTGCTGTCCGAGGCCCACTATCTGTGGTCGCCGGGCACCGTGGCCGGCAACCTGACCAGTTTCTTTGCCAGCAAGGCAATGCGTGGCCGCGTTGATGGCGTTACCGGCAACGCACTGCCCCCCGCCCTGCAGCATTCAACGTTCCGTGGCAAGGTTTACCGGTTGGCCGAGCTGGTATTTGATGTGCCAAGCCTGGTACGTACCTTGGCAAAACAGGCCGGCAACAGCCTGCTGCATGCAGCGGATATTCAGCCGATTATTGTTGGTGGCCAGCTGCAGGCACTGCAAGCCGGCGACTACCACATCAACGCCCAAAAAATTGTGCTCTGCGCCGGCGAAGGCACGGAGCAACTGCTGGAGCAGTTTGGCCAGCAGCAGCCAAAGCAGCAACTGCGTCCGCTGCACATGGTGGTGGTTAAGGGCGCGGCGCTCAAACCCATTTACGCCCACTGCCTGGGCGGCGGCAGCAAGCCGCGCATCACCATCACCACCCACCCGACAGCAGATGGTCAGTGGGCTTGGTATCTGGGCGGCAATCTGGCCGAAGCCGACGGCGTGGCCCGCGACGAAGCTACGCAAATCGCCTTTGCGCAAAGTGAACTGCGTGCCTTGATGCCTTGGTTGGAGCAGTCCGCACTGGAGTGGCGCACCCTGCGCATCAACCGCGCCGAACCGGCGCAAAGCGGGCTGGTACGCCCCGACAACGCATTTCTCGTCGCCAACCATGGCAACCTCTGGACCGCTTGGCCGACCAAACTGGCCCTAGCGCCGGACTTGGCAGACCGTGTGTTGGCCGAGCTCGGCAAACAAAGTATCCGTCCCGGTCAGTATTCCGAACACGATTCACTACCACGCCCGCCGCTGGGCTTGGCCCCTTGGGAGTGCCTGTTTTGACTTCTTTGCACACGTTCCACCGTCCCTTCGGCAACAACGGCCCGCTGGTATCACCGCTAGGGCTGGGCACTGTCAAACTGGGTCGCAATCAGGGCGTCAAATACCCAACCGGCTTTGATCTGCCCGACGACAAAAGTGCGCTGGAGCTGCTAGCGCTAGCCCGTGACTTGGGGATTAACCTGCTGGACACAGCCCCCGCCTACGGTATTAGCGAGCAGCGTCTGGGCACCTTACTTAAAGGTCAGCGCCAGCACTGGGTAATAGTCAGCAAGGTAGGCGAAGAATTTGTCGATGGTGCATCGCATTTTGACTTTAGCGCCAGCCACACCCGTCTGTCGGTCGAGCGCAGCCTTAAACGGCTCAATACCGACTACCTGGATGCGGTGCTGGTTCATTCTGACGGCAATGACTTACACGTACTGCGCGAAGAAGAAGTTTACGCAGCTCTGGCTCAGCTAAAACAAGAAGGCAAAATTGGCCAATTTGGTTTTTCCGGTAAAACCGTTGAGGGCGGCCTGTTAGCGCTGGAGCAGGGTGACTGCGCGATGGTGACTTACAACCTTAACGAGCAAGCCGAAAAGCCGGTGCTGGACTATGCGCACCAGCACGGCAAAGCGGTATTAATTAAGAAGGCATTGGCCAGCGGCCATATTTGTTTGGAGCCAGGTATGGATCCAGTGCGCGCCAGCTTTGAGCTGATTTTCGGCCATCTTGGTACCACCAGCGCAGTGATCGGCACCATCAACCCCAAGCACCTGCGCGATAACGTGCACACGGCTGAGGCGGTATTGAAGGCAGGAGTGTCAGCCCGCTAAGTGTGCGGGCTGGATCGGATCAGGTGCGCAGAGATTTCTGTTCCAGCCGCGCAATCGCTGGATACAGCTCGCGTTCTTCGCGGTCAATCCGCTGCTTCAGCGCATCAATGGCAGCAGACGCTTCTTTGAGAAATTCGGCGGAGTGTTCCAGAATCTGCTCGGCATATTCCCAGCGGTGAATGAACTCCAGAAACACACCAGCTAAGCCCTGCATCTCACCCTCATAGTGCATCAGCAAGGCCGATTCGTGGCATTCGCCTTCGTTACGCACCAGGGGAAATAAAATTTTGTTTTCCGAGGCCAAGTGCAATTTGACCTTAAAGCGTAATTTAATCAGCAGCCTAGCGATATCATTGTGATGCGCCCACCTAGGCGGCCTTGTTTTGCAACTCACAAAGAATTTGCAAAATCTCGGCATGCTGCTCGCTAAACAAGCGCATTACGGCTGAGTCCCTGTTCATAGCTCACCGCCCAGAATTATGTCGATTAGCCGATCACACACCAAGCGCAAATAAAATGATCTAGCTCAGCAATTATTGCTGCAAAATTTTCTCGACAATCGCCGTGGTCGAGCTGTTTTCTACCAACCCCAGCACCTTAACCTCGCCGCCGTAGGCACGCACCAAATCACCACCTACTACACCTTCGACGCCGTAATCACCGCCCTTCACCAGCACATCTGGCTGCAACAGCTTCAGCAGTGCAATGGGAGTGTCGTCGGCAAAACTGGTCACCCAATCCACCGCGCCCAAGCCAGCCAACACCGCCATACGCCGGTCCACCGAATTAATCGGGCGGCCTGGGCCTTTCAGCGCGGTTACCGAAGCATCGTCATTAATGGCCACAATTAAGCGGTCACCCAGCTCACGGGCCTGTTCCAGATAGTGCACATGACCGGCATGCAGAATGTCGAAACAGCCATTGGTAAATACCACTTTTTCGCCACGGGCTTTAGCCTCGACCACCGCCGCCTGCAGCTGCTGTAGACCCAGCATGCCACGGCCATGGCGCAGCTCGCCCTGTACTGCACGCCGCAGCTCGGGCGCACTGACCGTTGCCGTACCCAGCTTGCCGACCACAATGCCAGCGGCCACATTGGCCAGATGCATCGCATCGGGCAGATCCTGCCCTGCAGCCAACGCCGTGGCCAAGGTGGAAATGACGGTATCGCCGGCACCGGTCACGTCAAACACTTCACGCGCCTGTGCCGGCAGGTGGATAGCCGGCTGGCCGGCGCGAATCAGGGTCATGCCCTGCTCGCCCCGAGTAATCAGCAGCGCGTCCAGCGCCAGCTGTTGCAGCATGGCTAGGCCACGTGCCAGCAACTGTTGTTCATCGTGGCAAGCACCGACCACGGCCTCAAATTCGGCCAGATTGGGCGTGAGCAGGGTGGCGCCCTGATAAATGGAAAAATCGCTCCCCTTGGGATCGGCCAGGACCGCCACGCCACGGGCGCGGGCAGCGGCAATCAGCTGTGGGTGGTTGACCAAGCTACCCTTGCCGTAGTCGGACAGGATCATCACCTTGACGCCGTCATCCAGCCGCCTTTCCACCTGCTGCTGTAGCGCCGGCACATCCACGGCAAAGGTCTCTTCAAAATCCATGCGCAGCAGCTGTTGCTGACGGCTCATGGCACGCAGCTTAACGATAGTCGGCTGGCAGGCAACCTGCTGAAAATCTGTCTGTACGCCCACTGAATGCAGCTGCTCGGCCAGCGACGCCGCCGCCTCATCCTGACCCGTTACGCCAACCAACCACGCTTGACCACCCAGTGCGGCAATATTGAGCGCCACGTTAGCTGCGCCACCCGGCCGGTCTTCGGTACGGGTGATGCGCACCACCGGCACCGGCGCTTCTGGGGAAATGCGGCTGGTACTGCCGTACCAGTAACGGTCCAGCATCACATCACCGACTACCAGCACCGATGCCTGATCAAAAGGAGGAAAGCTTTGCATAAACGGCTCCAAAAACGGTGTTGTATTTCAAGTTCAAAACAATTGCCGGCAAACCGGCACATTCATTATTTAACGTGCTATAGGGCATGGGTTTCTGCGACTGAGCGCAGAATGACAGCCTATGATCAGCGCATAGTCGTAGGGCCTTGCACGCCTCTTGTGTACGCAACAAGCTAACTCACCAGCGCCACCACCAGTGGCAAGGCAACCGCCGTTATCACGCCCATCAGGCTCATGCCTAGGGCCGAAAACGCACCCGTTTCTTCGCTGTCTTGCAACGCACGGGCGGTACCGATGGCATGTGCCACCATGCCCAGCGCCAACCCCTTGGCAGCGGGGTGTTCGATGCGGAATAGGCGCATCAGCTCAACGCCGAACATGGCCCCCAAAATACCAGTGATCATCACGAACACCGCCGCCAGCGAGGCCGAACCGCCAATTTCTTCGGCCACCAGCATGGCTATCGGTGAGGTGACCGACTTAGGTGCCAGCGCCATCATAATCATGTGTTCAGCACCCAGCAGCCAAGCCAGACCAATACCCAGCACGGTGGCCAGCGTACCGCCCAGCAGCAGGGTAATCAGCACCGGCATCAGCACCGCACGCACGCGGCGCACATTCTGATACAGCGGCACCGCCAGCGCGACAGTGGCAGGACCCAGCAAAAAGGTCAGGATCGAGGCACCGCTGCGATAATCCTGATAGTCAATATCCAGCACCAACAGGGTAGTCACCAGCATCAGCGTGGCCACCAGCAAGGGCTGTAACAGCAGCGCACGGGTTTTTTCGTACAACAGCTGCGACAACTGAAAAGCAGCCAGGGTAATGCCCACGGCAAATAGCGGGTGGCCAATCACCGCTTGTAAAGCCGCATACCATTGCAGACTCATGACGACTCCTCCTGCTGCTGTGACTTGCGTGCCTGCCGACTGACCAGCCATTGCATCAGCCCGCCCACGCAGACCAGCGATACCAGCAGAGAAATCACCAGCGAGCCGGTAATGGCCCAAAAGTCGGCGCGGATATCGGCAAAATGCACCATCACGCCCACCGCTGGCGGCAACAACAGCACCGGCAGATAACGCAGCAAACCACCGGCCGCCTGTTCCAGCGGCTCACTCACCTGCCGGGTCAGCATCAGATAGCTAAACAGCAGCACCAGCCCCAAGATCGGGCCTGGCAGCTTGGGCAGCAGCAAGGCATTCAGTCCAGTGCCCAGCAGCTGAAAAAAAATCAGGACCGTAAGGCCACGCAACAACATCAGTATTTACCCCCATACCCCATGATTCACCGGCAGGCAGTTGCCACCCCTGCTAAGTGAATACCACTGGCCATAGCACATGCTACGGGTGAAAGCGCTGCCATAACTGTGCTCAGAGCGCCGTTGCGCTCGGGCGTCGCCGTGCAAGCTGCCGGCTGCCATAATACATGAGCCCTGCCCCGCATGCGCGAACGCGCCAAGCGGCTCAACAGCGCCGCCAGCGCCACCCGGTTCATGCCTCCGATTACCATCGATCAGAGGCAGCCACGCTCAATGATCACACCCACACCGGCGGCCTGCGGCACAGCGCCCGGTTTGGTCAGCTTGAGGCGCAGACCGCCAATGCCGAACGTCTGCATCAGCTCGGCAGCCAGCCGCTCAGCAAAGGTTTCTACCAGTTCAAACTGATGACGGGCAGCAAAAGCCAGCACATGCTCGCTAACTGCCGCGTAATCAAGGGTATATTGCAAATCGTCATCGGTTGCTGCCTGACGGATGTCCCAGGCCATGCACAGATCAAGCACCAGCCGTTGCGTGATGGTGCGCTCCCAGTCATACACACCAATCACGGTATCCACGGCCAGCTGCTCGATAAAAACTTTGTCCACCTGTATCCTCTCCCGTTAAAATTCGGCGTCTGCTGCCGTCAGGCCATCGCACTGGCTGCGGCCTGTCTCGACCCCCCACTGGGCCCGCTCATGTTTATTACGCTCTGCCTAGGTGCCTACCTGCTTGGCTCGCTGTCCTTTGCCATACTGCTAAGCCGCACGCATGGCAACAGCGATCCACGCCTACACGGCTCAGGCAACCCCGGTGCCACTAATATGCTGCGCCTGCACGGCAAGCGGCTCGCACTGCTCACCCTGCTGGGAGATCTGGGTAAAGGCCTATTGCCGGTACTCTGTGCCAGTGGGCTGGGTCTGCCGAGCTATGCTCAAGCCTGGGTTGGCCTGTTTGCCGTGTTGGGTCACCTGTACCCGCTCTATCACCGCTTCCGTGGCGGCAAGGGCGTGGCCACTTCAGCCGGCATGCTATTAGGGCTGTATCCGCCAGCGGCGTTGCTGGCATTGTCGGTGTGGGCGCTGGCTTTTTTTCTCACCCGCACCAGCTCGCTGGCATCACTCAGCGCTCTACCGGTCACCCTGCCCCTGCTCGCTTGGCAACAGCCCCAGGCTCTGTTGCCCATCAGTCTGCTCACGCTGCTGCTATGTTGGCGGCACCGGCAAAATCTAAAACACCTGCTGCACGGCACCGAATATAAGTTTTGATCAGACCGGCTCCAGCTCCATCATCGGCCAGCGCGCCCGCGCACTGATGGCCAGATTTTCGTGCTGTCCGGCCAGCAACCGCTGGCAGCCGGCATAGGCAATCATGGCACCGTTATCGGTGCAAAATCGCGGACGGGCATAAAACACCTCGCCGTTTAACTCGGCCAGCATCTGCTCCAGCGACTGACGCAGCGCGGTATTGGCGCTGACACCACCGGCAATCACCAAGCGCTGCAAACCCTCCTGCTCCAGCGCACGGCGACACTTAATGGTCAGGGTATCCACCACCGCCTGCTCAAAGGCCAGCGCCAAATCAGCCTTGCTCTGTTCGTTATCATCAGCGGCTGCACGGCACTTGTGCCACTGGTTGAGCACTGAGGTTTTCAGGCCGCTAAAGCTGAACTCCAGCCCGGGCCGGTCAGTCATCGGGCGTGGCAGCTTGAAGCGGCCGGACACACCCTGCTCTGCCAGCTTGGCGATTTCCGGTCCACCCGGATAACGCAAACCCAGCATTTTTGCGGTTTTATCAAAGGCTTCACCGGCGGCGTCGTCAATCGACTCGCCCAGCAACGCATAACGACCAATGCCGTCCACCCGCACCAGCTGGGTGTGCCCGCCGGAAACCAGCAAGGCCACAAAGGGAAATTCGGGCGGCTGCTCTTCCAGCATGGGCGCTAGCAAATGGCCTTCCATGTGATGCACGCCAATGGCGGGAATATCCAGCGCAAAGGCCATGGCGCGGGCACAGGATGCGCCGACCAGCAGCGCGCCAACCAGCCCAGGGCCTGAGGTGTAGGCGATGCCGTCCACGTTTTGCAGGGTACGGCCAGCTTCGTCCAGCACTTGGCGAATCAGCGGCAACACGCGCTTGACGTGATCACGCGAGGCCAGCTCGGGCACGACGCCACCATAAACACGGTGCAAATCAATCTGACTGAACAGCGCATCGGCCAGCAGACCCTGCGCGCTGTCATATAGCGCAACGCCGGTTTCATCGCAGGATGTTTCCAGCCCCAATACCAACATGTCTACAGTTCCGCCCTGAAAAAGGGCTCATGATAAGCCGCAAGGCAGCCAGGCTCCACCGCTATTTTCACTCGCATCTGCAACAATCGGTTGCTTATACAATGCCTAGTTGCCCGCCTTCGGCACGAAGAACGCAGTATTCACTGGCCGCACCCACAGCCTTGACCCGCCTACGCTGCATTGGGCGCGCTGTTGCACACAAACAGCCGTATGGCCCGTCAAACCCCAAGCGGATCGGCACGCGGGCACACAGAGCGGTGCCGGCAGTTGCCACCATCAGCCCCTGTCTGTATCGTGCCCTGAGCCTCAACTTTTAAAGACGAAAACCCATGAGCGGTCAGTTCCAACTTCTGCAGAAAAAGCGCTTTGCGCCGTTATTTATCACCCAGTTTCTGGGTGCGTTCAACGACAACCTATTCAAAAACGCGCTGGTGGTGTTGTTGACGTTTCACACCGCCCAGTGGAGCGAGCTGTCTGCCGGCGTGCTGGCCAACCTGGCTGCAGGCATTTTCATCTTGCCCTTTTTTCTGTTCTCTGCCACCGCTGGGCAGCTGGCAGATAAATACGATAAAGCCCTGCTGGCGCGCTTCACCAAACTGCTGGAAGTGCTGATCATGCTGGTGGCGCTGTGGGGCTTTATCCAGCACAGCCTGAACATTCTGCTGGGGGCGCTGTTTTTACTCGGTTTGCAGTCAACCCTGTTTGGCCCGATCAAATACGCCCTGCTGCCGCAGCACCTCAAGCAAAGCGAACTGCTGGGCGGCAATGCCCTGATTGAAGCCGGCACCTTTATTTCGATTTTGCTCGGCACCCTGACCGGTGGTGTGCTCGCCGGTTATCTACCCGACCCCGCCTGGATAGCCGGGGCCGGCATGCTGGTGGCGGTGGCTGGGCTGCTTGCCAGCTTGCGCATTCCACCTGCGCCCGCGCCGGAACCGGGCTTGCGCCTGAGTTACAACCTATTCGCCGCCACCTTGAAAACCATTGGCTTTGCCCGCCAAGAGCGCTCGGTATTTCTGTCCATTTTGGGCATCTCCTGGTTCTGGCTGTATGGCGCGCTGTTTCTAGCCCAGCTGCCGGCCTTTACCCAGCAGGTGCTGGGCGGCAGTGAAAGCATGGTCACCCTGCTGCTGGCAGTGTTTACCCTTGGCATCGGCGCGGGCTCGCTACTCTGTGAGCGCCTGACCAGCCGACAAGTAGAAATCGGTCTGGTACCGCTGGGCTCCATTGGCCTGACTCTGTTTGGCTTGGACCTGTTCTTTGCCGCGCCCACTGCACTGGCGAGCGACACAGCCCACTCGCTATGGTTTTTGCTGTCTCAGTGGCCGGTCTGGCGCATCATGCTCGACCTGCTGATGCTGGGTCTGTTTGGCGGTTTCTTTATTGTGCCGTTGTATGCACTGGTACAGTTTCGCAGCGCCGAAGCCCTACGCGCCCGTATCATCGCTGCCAATAACATTCTCAATGCTCTGTTTATGGTCGCTGGCGCTCTATTGGCGATTGCCGGATTAAGCGCCGGTCTATCCATCCCTGCCCTGTTTGCCGTCGCCGCGCTATGCAACGCCGCCGTGGCTATTTATATCTACAGCTTGGTGCCGGAATTTTTCATCCGCTTTCTGGCCTGGGTATTGGTCAAGACTCTGTACCGTCTGCGCCTTGAAGGCACCGACCATATCCCCCACGACGGCCCCGCGCTGATTGTCGCCAACCATGTCAGCTTTGCCGATGCCGTAATCCTGATGGGCGCAACACCACGGCCCATCCGCTTTGTTATGGATCACCGCATCTTCAAAACACCGCTACTGGGTTTTATCTTCCGCCATAGCGGGGCCATACCTATCGCCCCCGCCAAAGAAGACCCCGAGCGTCTGGAGCAGGCCTTTATCCGCATCGATCAGGCGCTGGCTGAGGGCGAACTGGTTGGTATTTTTCCCGAGGGGGCCATCACCCGTGACGGTGAAATGCAGCCGTTTCGCCCTGGCGTAACCCGTATTTTGCACACGCAGCCAGTACCGGTGATCCCTATGGGCTTGTCGGGGCTGTGGGGTAGCTTCTTCTCGCGTATTGAGGGCAAGGCCATGTGCAAGCCGTTTCGCCGGGGGCTATTTTCGCCTGTCGGTCTGAAAATCGGTGCGCCGCTTGCCCCAGAAAATGCCAGCCCGCAACAGTTGTTTGACCAAGTTCGTGCGCTGCGCGGGGATATTTTGTAACTTTTGTGCAGCTGGGTGGCGCGGCGCTTAGGTGAGGGCTGCGCTGGAGCAGGGGTGAGGCGCTGATGAGACACAGCCTGTACAAAACGCGACGCGAACAATAAATGCCCCTCTACGCACTCCCTGCTTTGCATTCCCCAAACAAAGTGTCTATAATCCGCAACCCTTGAAACGCGGTGTGCATTGCAACTGTTTTACAGAAAGCAAACACATCAACCACCGGTCCCCGATGAAGGTACGAATTGAATGCCAGCTGTCAAACTGAAAGACAACGAACCATTTGACGTTGCCCTGCGTCGCTTCAAACGCGCCTGCGAAAAAGCCGGTGTACTTTCTGAAGTGCGCAGTCGCGAATTTTACGAAAAGCCTACTGCTGAGCGTAAGCGCAAAGCGGCTGCTGCCGTCAAGCGTCACGCCAAGAAAGTACAGCGCGAACAACGTCGCCGCGAGCGTCTGTATTAATCGACAGACATTCGCAGCCAGAAAACCCGGACTTGTTCCGGGTTTTTGCGCTTTACGGCCAGCGCGCTGACTGGCCTGGGCCAGCCTGCCCCTCGCAGGCCCTATTGAATACGGGTAACGGATGATGGCCGGACTGATCCCCCAAGGATTTGTAGACGATCTGCTCAACCGCACCGATCTGGTCGAGGTGGTCGGTGAGCGTATTTCGCTAAAAAAAGCCGGTCGCAACTTCACCGCCTGCTGCCCGTTTCACCAAGAAAAAACTCCCTCATTTAGTGTCAGTCCCGACAAACAGTTTTACTACTGCTTTGGCTGTGGTGCCGGTGGCAATGCCATCGGCTTCGTCATGGACCATGATCATCTCGGCTTCCCCGAAGCAGTAGAAAGTTTGGCACGCCGCGCAGGCGTTGAAGTCCCCCGCGAAGAAAGTAATCGCCCGCAACCCCCTCGCCAGCCCGCTCAATCGCCCCTATTCGACATCCTGCAAGCCGCTTGTAGTTTTTACAGCAACGCCCTGCACAGCCACCCTGCCCGCCAGCAGGCAGTGAGCTATTTAAGCCGCCGTGGCATCAGCAAAGACATTGCCGGCGACTTTTTGCTGGGCTACGCGCCACCCGGCTGGGACAACCTACACCGCGAGCTGGGCGGCGATAGCCTGAAAGAAAAGTACCTGCTGGAGGCCGGCCTACTGGCAGAAAACGCCGACAGCGGTCGTCGCTACGACCGTTTCCGTGATCGCATCATCTTCCCGATTCGTGACAGCCGTGGCCGCGTCATCGGCTTTGGCGGACGTGTGTTGGGTGACGACAAACCCAAGTACCTGAACTCGCCAGAAACCCCCGTATTCCACAAGGGTCAAGAGTTGTACGGCCTGTACGAAGCGCGCCAGCATAACCGCCAACTACAGGACATTCTGGTGGTGGAAGGCTACATGGATGTCATCGCACTGGCCCAGCAGGGTCTGCGCAACGCGGTCGCCACCCTAGGCACCGCCACTACACCTGAACATATCAAGCGCCTGCTGCGCATCGTGCCGACCATCACCTTTTGCTTTGACGGCGACAACGCCGGCCGCAAGGCAGCATGGCGCGCCCTAGAAGCCACGCTGGAGCACATGAAAGACGGCATCAGTGCCCGTTTTCTGTTTTTGCCCGACGGCAGCGATCCAGACGACCTGGTGCGCAGCGAAGGCGCGGACGCCTTCAAGGCACGCATTACCAGCCAAAGCCTGTCATTGTCAGACTACTTCTTCCGCCATCTAGCCGAAGACCTCGACATGGACAGCTTAGAAGGCAAGGCCCACATGGCCACGCTAGCCAGCCCGCTGATAGCTGCCATACCTGGCCACAACCTGCAAAAGCTGATGGAGCGCCAGCTGCTGCAGCTGACGGGTCTTGGCATCAGTCAGCCCACTGCCAGACCACGGCAAGCGCCCGCGCCCGTTCAGCAGGATCAAACCGCCACCCCCGACTGGACCCAGGACACTCCACCCGCTTGGACAGATAGCTACGAGCCTGCCGGCAACACCGATTATTCACCCCGTCCACCCAGCGCATCGCGGCCAGCCAAGCCATCACGCAACAACCGCCCACTTCAGGTGGAAGCACCGCACCTGGTCGCCATCCGCAGCCTGCTACACCAGCCGCAATTGGCGTTCAAGGTCGAATCCGCCCGCAATCTGGCCCAAGAAGATGACCCGCACGCACAATTGCTCGTCTCATTGCTCGAAGCCTTGCAAAAAACGCCCCAGCCTGCACCGATACAACTCATTGCACGCTGGCAAGGTACTGAACAAGGACTTCTGCTCAGGTCACTGGCCGAAAAAGAATGGCTGATTGAGCAAGACAACCTTGAACAACAGTTTATTGACACCATTGCCTGCCTATCCAGCCAACAACGAGAAATGATGCTCAACCGGCTCTTAGCCTTAGCGCGCAGCCGCACCCTGGATGACAGCGAGAAACAACACCTCAATCACCTGCTTGCACAAAAACACCGCAAGCCTCTGGCAACTGGCCAACAATGACCGGCATCGCCTATAATGCCCGACTTAATTTTTCGCCAGCCCAGACTACGTTTGGATAGGGTCATATGTCCTCTACAGCACAACAGCAATCCCGTTTAAAAGAATTGATCGCCCTTGGGCGTGAGCAGGGTTACCTGACCTACGCCGAGGTCAACGACCACTTGCCCGAAGACATTTCCGATCCGGAACAGGTAGAAGACATCATCGGCATGATCAACGACATGGGCATCAATGTCTTCGAGACTGCGCCCGATGCCGACGCCCTGCTGATGGCCGAAGCCGATACCGATGAGGCCGCCGCCGAAGAAGCCGCCGCTGCTCTGGCCGCGGTAGAAACCGATATTGGTCGCACCACTGACCCCGTGCGCATGTACATGCGCGAAATGGGTACCGTTGACCTGCTGACCCGCGAAGGTGAAATCGAAATCGCCAAGCGCATCGAGGAAGGCATTCGCGATGTGATGCATGCCATCGCCCACTTCCCCGGTGCCGTGGACAGCGTACTGGCCGAGTTTAACCGCGTGGTGGAAGAAAACGGCCGCCTGACCGATGTGTTCAGCGGCTATATCGACGCCGATGACAGCATTCCCGAGCCAGCCACCAACGATACCGAACTGCCGGTAGCCGGCGCCAAAAAAGCCGCCCCTGCCGACAGCGACGACGAAGAAAGCGAAGAAGAAGAGGAAAACGCCGAAGCCAGCGAAGAAGAGGAAGAAACCAGCGATGGCGGCCCTGATCCCGAGCTGGCCAAACAACGCTTTGGCGCTATCGAAGAACAGCTGCAGGCCACAATCAAAGTTCTGGCCCGCTACAAGCGCAACACCAAAAGCGCTGTTACTGCCCTTGATACCCTGGGCGAGCTGTTCATGCCAATCAAACTGTCCCCGCGTTTGTATGACGGTTTAATCGAACAAATCCGCACACAACTACACACCATCCGCCAGCAAGAGCGCGCCATCATGCAGCTGTGCGTGCGTGATGCCGGCATGCCGCGTACCGACTTCCTCAAACTGTTCCCCGGTAACGAAACCCAGTCCGACTGGGCCGAAAAGCTGAGCCAGAGCAAAAGCAAATACGCCACTGCACTGGCAGCACTGGTGCCTGACATACAGCAACAACAAGCTGTCCTGATCAACCTCGAACAGGAAATCGGCCTCAACATCGCCGACATCAAGGACATCAACCGTCGTATGTCCATTGGTGAGGCCAAAGCCCGCCGCGCCAAGAAAGAAATGGTCGAGGCCAACCTGCGCTTGGTGATCTCCATCGCCAAGAAGTACACCAACCGTGGTTTGCAGTTCCTTGATCTGATTCAGGAAGGCAACATCGGCCTGATGAAGGCGGTAGACAAGTTCGAGTACCGCCGTGGTTACAAATTCTCTACCTATGCCACCTGGTGGATTCGCCAGGCGATCACCCGCTCGATTGCCGACCAAGCGCGCACCATTCGCATTCCGGTACACATGATAGAAACCATCAACAAGCTCAACCGCATCTCGCGCCAGATGCTGCAGGAAATGGGCCGCGAGCCTACCCCTGAAGAGCTGGGCGAACGCATGGAAATGACTGAAGACCGCGTGCGCAAGGTGCTAAAAATCGCCAAGGAACCCATCTCGATGGAAACTCCAATCGGCGATGACGAAGACTCCCATCTGGGTGACTTCATCGAAGACACCAGCATGCAGTCACCGGTTGATGTCGCCACGGTGGAAAACCTGAAAGAGGCCACCCGTGAAGTACTGGGCGGCCTCACCGAGCGCGAAGCCAAGGTGCTGCGCATGCGTTTTGGCATCGATATGAACACCGACCACACACTGGAAGAGGTCGGCAAACAGTTCGACGTGACCCGCGAACGCATCCGCCAGATCGAAGCCAAGGCACTGCGCAAACTGCGTCACCCGTCGCGCTCCGAGCACCTGCGCTCATTCCTCGACGAGTGATTCAATCGGCTTAGCAAAACCCCGCACCATGCGGGGTTTTTTGTTACCTATTTACTCGCAATAAGCACAACACATACCACCTTAGTATGATGAGAAAAAATTGACTTAGCCTGCCAAGCGCTGCAGCATAGCGAAAATTTTTTGCACCCCTAAAGTAAAGGCGAGCCTCATTTCGACGAAAAATCAGCACAACCTGCTGATTTACCGGCCCTAGAGACTTCCCCGCCCTTTTCGGCTTCGGCCGCGCCTGCATAACAAAAACAATAAGCGTTGATAAATAACTTGCCTCCGCAGCCTAGCTTCGGGGGCTGAGTATGTGTTTCAAATAACCACAAGTTGACGCCCATGAACGATACAACCAGTAACAGCTATAAAGAGCTACACCGCCCCAGCCGCGAGTTCGCCCGTCGCCAGGACTACCTAGACTACGAACTCTCCATCATGAACCCCAAGCGCTGGGGCATTAACCTGCCCTACCGCGACTACCGTTTCGAGTACGAAGATTGGGTGCCGGCAGTCGCCGCCACCATCGGCAAGATCGTTATGGTGGCCGCTGTAGTCGGTGCCTTTGCCGGCCCACTGGGTCTGCCCGACAGCTTCGTGATCGAAAACGCCCGCTATGAAATGATCATTGCTGCCGTGCTGTTCGTGATGTTGTTTTCCGGCTTTTTCAACCCAAAGGCCAACTTGGCCGGCACCCACGGCCCGCTGATTCCCCTGATTCCGCTGATTGTTGCCTCGGGTGGCCATCCGATGGCGCTCGGCATACTGATAGGCGTGCTGGGCCTGATGTTGGGTCTATTCAAGGGCGGCAGCCTGCTCGCCCGTCTGACCAGTGACGGCGTGGCTGGCGGCTTGCTGCTCTACCTGGGCTTTATTGGCGTCACCTCGCAGATTAAGTCGCTATACGCTTGGGCCGAAGGCTTTGACATGGCCTACATCGCCTTTATCGTGGTACTGGCCAACGTCATCATGTACGCCTACCTAGAGCACTTGGGCAAAAAATGGCTGGCCATTCCGCTGGGCTGTTTGCTGGCCGGACTGATCGCCTTTACCCTGGGTGCACCGTTTGAGTTCAGCACCGAGCCCGGCCTGCCCAACATGAACCCCGCGTACTGGTGGGGCGAAAATAGCGGCTGGGGCATTGGCCTGCCCGGCGCCGCCGAGTTCATGGCCGTTCTGCCCTTTGCCGTACTGGCGATTGCCATGTGGTCACCGGACTTTCTGGGTCACCGCATCTTCCAAAAGATCAACTACCCGCAAACCGCCAAAAAAGTATTAATGGAAATTGACGACACCATGATGGTTGCCTCTGGCCGCCAGGTGGTCGGCACCCTGCTGGGCGGCGGCAACCTGGCCTCCTCCTGGGGTACTTACATGGTACCGGCCGCCATTGCCCGCCGCCCAATTCCGGCCGGAGCCATGCTAACCGGTGTGCTCTGTATCGCCGCTGCCGTGATTGGCTACCCGATGGACCTAGCCGTCTGGCCGCCCGTCCTCAGTATTGCGCTGATTGTTGGCGTGTACATTCCGCTGCTGGAAGCTGGCATGCAGATGACCCGTGAAGGCAAAACCTCACAATCCGCCGCCATCGTGGTATTCGGTTCAGCGCTGGTAAATCCGGTATTTGGCTGGTCACTGACCATGCTGCTGGACAACATGGGTATCATCGGTGACAAGAAGCGCAGCCAAGAACTGAGCCGCACCGACCGCTGGGGCATCCCCGCCATCACCTTCGGTATTCTGGTCACAGTCATGGCCTTGATCGGCATGCTGCCGGGCGTACCGGCCATCCTAGAGTCGTTCCGCACCCTGCAATAACCCGCTACCGCCCTGCTGCTTAAACCGTAGCAGGGCTTGCATTCGACAGTTGCGTCTTTACCCCGCGCGGGTATAATTGACCACCTTTCTTTAGGGCCTATAGCTCAGTTGGTTAGAGCAGGGGACTCATAATCCCTTGGTCCACGGTTCAAGTCCGTGTGGGCCCACCAATCAAATCAAACACTTAGGCCGCTTTTGATCGAAGCGGCTTTTTTGTTTTTAGAATATGTAGGCACTGTGTAGGCAATTTTGATAAATACAGCTCCACGGCTAGCAGCACGCATAAAAAAGCCCCGCATTTTTGCAGGGCTGGTTTTGCTGCTCTCCTAATCAAGTGCTAGGCCCTTTAATGCCCCCGAAGGTTTCCACAGACTGACTGCCAACTTCTGCACAAGCACTCTACAGAGTGGAAAGCACCGGCAACCACCATGCGAGTGCCACGAGGGT
>JAHAYO010000078.1 GCA_018384595.1 Thiopseudomonas sp. | reverse complement strand
TTCTCCAGCATGTTTATCTCGATGATTCGTGCGCAAATCCCGAGCTCCATCCGCATGATCGTGCAGATGGTGATCATTGCGTCACTGGTTATCGTGGTAGACCAGTTCCTCAAGGCATATGCCTATGGCCTGTCTAAACAGCTGTCGGTATTCGTTGGCCTGATCATCACCAACTGTATTGTGATGGGGCGCGCTGAAGCCTTCGCCATGTCTAATCCGCCGGTGCTGTCATTCTTTGACGGTATCGGTAACGGCCTTGGCTACAGTGCCATGCTGCTGATTCTGGGTGTGATCCGTGAACTGTTTGGTGCCGGAAAGCTGATGGGCGCTACCATCATTCCGGTTATCAACGACGGCGGCTGGTACCAGCCCAATGGCTTGCTGCTGCTGCCACCTTCAGCGTTCTTCCTGATCGGTTTGATCATCTGGGCGCTACGCATGTGGAAGCGCGAGCAAATGGAAAAGCCTGACTTTGTCATGGCACCACACACTGTCGAGAAAGAGGCCTACTAATGGAACATTATCTAAGCCTGCTGGTTAAATCGATTTTTATCGAAAACATGGCGCTGGCCTTCTTCTTGGGCATGTGTACCTTTATTGCACTGTCGAAGAAGGTAGAAACTGCCATTGGTCTGGGTATTGCGGTGATTGTGGTGCAAACCATTACCGTACCGGCCAATAACCTGCTGTACACCTACCTGCTCAAGGATGGCGCGCTGGCGTGGGCTGGCCTACCTGAGGTTGACCTGAGCTTTCTGGGACTGCTGAGCTACATCGGCGTAATCGCCGCAATCGTGCAGATTCTAGAAATGCTGCTGGACAAGTACGTGCCTTCACTTTACAACGCGCTGGGTGTGTTCCTGCCCCTGATTACCGTGAACTGCGCAATCATGGGCGGCACCCTGTTCATGGTCGAGCGCGACTATAACCTGGGCGAGAGCGTTGTGTACGGTGTAGGTTCGGGCGCTTCTTGGGCGTTGGCCATCGCACTGTTGGCCGGCATCCGCGAAAAGCTTAAGTACAGCGATGTACCTGCAGGCCTGCAGGGCCTGGGCATCACCTTTGTCACCATTGGTCTGATGTCTCTGGGTTTCATGTCCTTCTCCGGCGTACAACTCTAAGGAGCAGTGAATAATGAGTTTCGAAGTCTTTTTGGCCATCGGAATGTTCACCGCCATCGTGCTTGCGCTGGTGGTGATGATTCTGGTTGCCCGTGCCAAGCTGGTATCCAGCGGCGACGTCAATATCCTGATCAATGACGAACGTAACGTCACTGTTCCGGCTGGCGGCAAATTGCTGCAAACCTTGGCTGCCAACAATATCTTCCTGTCCTCCGCCTGTGGTGGGGGTGGTACGTGCGCTCAGTGTAAGTGCCAGGTGTTCGAGGGCGGTGGCGAAATGCTGCCGGCCGAAGGCAGCCACTTCACCAAACGTGATGCAAAAGAAGGCTGGCGTTTGTCTTGTCAGGTTGCCGTCAAGCAGGACATGAAGATCCAGATCCCGGAAGAAGTGTTCGGCGTCAAGAAGTGGGAGTGCACCGTGGGTTCCAACCCCAACGTGGCTACTTTCATCAAGGAGCTGACTCTGGTTCTGCCGGAGGGCGAGGATGTCAACTTCCGTGCCGGCGGCTATGTGCAGCTGGAGTGCCCGCCACACCGTGTCGAGTATAAAAACTTCGACATCCAGGAGAAGTTCCACCCGGACTGGGACAAGTTCAATATCTGGCGCTATGTGTCTGATGTTAAGGAAACTACCATCCGCGCCTACTCCATGGCGAACTACCCTGAAGAAAAGGGCATGGTTAAGTTCAACATCCGTGTGGCGACACCGCCGCCCGGCCGTGACGACCTGCCACCGGGCATCATGTCCTCTTACGTCTTCAGCTTGAAAGAAGGCGACAAGGTGACAGTATACGGTCCGTTTGGTGATTTTTTCGCCAAGGATACCGATGCAGAAATGGTGTTTATTGGCGGTGGTGCCGGTATGGCCCCCATGCGTTCGCACATCTTTGACCAGCTCAAGCGCCTGAAGTCCAAGCGCAAGATCAGCTTCTGGTACGGTGCGCGCTCCATGCGTGAAGCCTTCTATGTTGACGAGTACGACAGGCTGCAGGAAGAAAACGAAAACTTCCAGTGGCACCTTGCCCTGTCCGATCCTCTACCCGAGGACAACTGGACCGGTCTGCAGGGCTTTATTCATAACGTGTTGTATGAAAACTACTTGAAGGATCACCCCGCGCCTGAAGACTGCGAGTTCTACATGTGTGGGCCACCCATGATGAACGCCGCCGTCATCAAAATGCTCAAGGACCTGGGCGTTGAAGACGAAAACATCCTGCTGGATGACTTTGGAGGCTAACATGCTGCGCAACCTGTTACAGGGTGCGGGTTTACTCACAGTCATGAGCCTTGCGCTCGCCGGTTGCAAGCCGGCGCAGCGCATCGAGGTGCTGTCTGGTCCAACCATGGGCAGCACTTATACCATCAAGTATGTGTCTTCTAATGGAACACCCGCTGCCGCTGCAGCGGGTGTTGCCGTTCAGGCCATACTGGATGAGGTGGACCAACAAATGTCCACTTACCGTACCGATTCTGATCTAGCTGTTTTCAACCGTCTGTCTGCCGGCAGTTGCCAGACTATGCCCCAGCCGGTGCTGGAGCTGGTGCGCTACGCTGGCGAACTGTCAGAGCTGAGTGATGGCCAGTTCGACATTACCATTCAGCCGCTGCTGGATGTCTGGAGCTTTGGCCCGGGTAGCCGCGGTCATCAGGTACCCACGGCTGCAGCGATTGCCGAAGCCCGGGCTCAGATGGGCTTTGCGCATCTGAATATTGAGGGCGATCAGCTGTGCAAGGCCATTGATCTTAAGCTGGACCTTAATAGCATTGCGGCTGGCGATACTGTGGATCGTATTGCCGCACGCTTTGAGGCCATGGGCATTGACAGCTATATGATAGAAGTAACCGGCGAGCTGATTGCCAAGGGTAAAAAGCCCGATGGCTCGCCTTGGCGCATTGCGCTGGAGCAACCGCTGGGCAAAGGTGAACGTGTCTTGCAGCGGGTGCTGGAAATTGATGGCTGGGGCGTGAATACCTCAGGCGATTACCGCAACTATTTTGAAGAAGACGGTGTACGCTTCTCGCACACCCTGAATCCGAAAACGGGCGCACCCATTGCACACCATACGGCCGCGGTAACGGTGATTGACCGTTCGGCACGGGTGGCCGATGGGTTAGGTACGTTGTTGTTGGTGCTGGGGTTGGAAGAGGGCATGGCATTGGCGCAAGCGCATGACATTGCCGCGCTGTTTGTCACCCGTGAGCAGGGCGAGTTTCGGAGCCATGCCAGTCCAGCTTTTGAGCAATTGTTCCCCGAATAAGGCAGGTAATTACCATGAGTTTTTTTATTATGTTTCTGGTGGTGTTTGCCACCATGGCGTTGGTCATTCTGGGCATGGCGTCGGGCGTGCTGGCTGGGCGTAAGCCGATTGCCGGCTCCTGCGGCGGAATTGCTGCGTTGGGTATTGAAAAGCAATGCTCCATCTGTGGCGGAGAGCGCCAGAAGTGTGAAGAAGCCAATGCCGATGGCACCGTACAGGCCGCCGAAGCGCTGGCCTATGACGCGACTGCCAAAAAATAAATCATCCGATCTGGACGGGCTGAAACAGGTCCGTGCCCGTCCTTGCTGAGTAAGGAGCGACAATGGCTGTTTATAATTACGATGTGGTTATTCTGGGCTCTGGCCCTGCCGGTGAAGGCGCTGCGATGAACGCAGCCAAAGCTGGCCGTAAGGTAGCTGTGGTAGAAAACCGTGGCATCGTGGGCGGTAACAGTACCCACCTGGGCACCATCCCGTCCAAGGCGTTACGTCACTCTGTGCGCCAGATTCTGCGTTTCAATACTGACCCGATGTTTCGCCAGATTGGCGAGCCGCGCTGGTTTTCTTTTCCCGATGTGCTGCGTAGCGCCGAGAGTGTGATTGCACGTCAGGTTGCCTCGCGCACCAACTATTACGCACGCAACCGCATTGATGTCTATTTTGGCACCGCCAGCTTTGCCGATGAGCACAGCATTGATGTGGTGGGGCCAAGCCGTGTGGAAAAGCTGGTGGCCAACCAAGTCATTATTGCTACTGGCTCGCGTCCTTACCGCCCAGCCGATATCGACTTTAACCACCCGCGTATCTATGACAGCGACACCATTCTTAGCCTGGGCTATACGCCGCGTCGCCTGATTGTGTATGGCGCGGGTGTCATCGGCTGTGAATATGCATCCATTTTCAGCGGACTGGGTGTATTGGTGGACCTGGTGGATACCCGTGACCGCCTGCTGAGCTTCCTTGACCGTGAAATTTCTGATGCGCTCAGTTATCACTTGCGTATCAACAACGTGTTGGTGCGCCACAACGAAGAATACGAGCGGGTTGAAGGGGTTGAAAACGGCGTAATCCTGCACCTGAAATCGGGCAAGAAAATCAAGGCCGATGGCTTTTTGTGGTGTAACGGCCGTACCGGCAACACCGACCAGTTGGGGCTGGAGAATGTCGGCCTAAGTGCCAATAGCCGTGGTCAGGTTAAGGTGGATGAGTATTACCGTACCGAAGTGCCCAATATCTATGCAGCAGGTGATGTCATTGGCTGGCCGAGTCTAGCCAGTGCTGCCTATGATCAGGGCCGTTCTGCGGCAGGTAACATCATTGACGATGGCAGCTGGCACTTTGTCGATGACGTACCAACTGGCATTTACACCATTCCCGAGATCAGCTCGATTGGCAAAACTGAGCAGGAATTGACCGAGGCCAAAGTACCCTACGAAGTGGGCAAGGCGTTCTTCAAGAGTATGGCGCGGGCGCAGATTTCCGGTGAAGAAACAGGCATGCTGAAAATCCTTTTCCACCGTGAAACCCTAGCGATTCTGGGTGTGCACTGCTTTGGCTATCAGGCTTCGGAAATTGTTCACATTGGCCAGGCCATCATGAACCAGCCGGGCGAGGCCAATAGCCTCAAGTACTTTATCAATACCACCTTCAACTTCCCCACCATGGCAGAAGCCTATCGGGTGGCGGCCTATGACGGCATGAATCGGCTTTTTTGACCGGCTCCGGCCAGGGCAGGGCGCTGGCCGGAGCAGCCTTTGAAGCGCTGTTTACCGACTCCCGAGCGTGGCGCTGGCCAGCCCGGGAAAGTCTGTAATCAGGCTGTCAACCCCGTAGTGAACGAGCTGGCGCATCAGCGCTGGGTCGTTCACTGTCCAGGCGGATACGTGCAGGCCGGCGGCCTGTGCTTCACGAATCCGCTTCTCAATGCACAGGCTCCAGTTCATCGCCAGCATGCTGCACTGAAACCTTTGTGCGGTGCGCACTGGGTCAAGCCAGGCGTATTCGGCCACCAGTCCACGTTGTAGGTGGGGCGCTTGCTGCATGGCGGCACGCAATACGGTGTGCGAGCTGCTGGTCAGCACCACCTTGTCATTCAGTCCGTAGTGCTCGCACAAATGGGCAATCGCTTGAATCAGGATAACGGCTCGCTTGCGCGACAGGCTTTTTATTTCCAGCTGCCAATGCTCGAATGGACAGGCTGCAAACACCTCGGCCAGCGTGGGTACTGGACAGGGCTGTGGCCACGCGGGGCCGGCATGGCGCACATCGTAGCCCGCCAGCTCGGCGGCCGTGCAGTCTTTAACCCGCGCTTTCTGCCCAGCCAGACGTTTTAAGTCGGCATCATGGATGACGATTGGCTGCTCATCACGGCTCAGGCGCAGATCCAGCTCGCAGCGGGTAACGCCGGCGTCCAGACATGCCTGAAAGCTGGCTAGGGTGTTTTCCGGCGCGACACCTTTAGCACCACGGTGGCCATAAAGGGTGGTCATGGCTGTGGCTCCTGATGGTGCAGAACGCTGTTGATAACCCGTCCGCTTTCAAAATACAGGGAAAACTCCATGTAGTCCCAGCGGCTGATGGGTGGCTGGCCAACGCTGGCATGGCGCTTGAGCGGCTCGCCCCAAGTGCGTAGCACGCTGGCTTGGCTCTGACCACGCTCGGGCAGGCTAATGCTGTAGCGGGTGCCCTGCTGGCCAAGGGGGATTGTCAGTTGCTGCGCTTGTGTATGGGGCAGTGCCAGTAACAGCAGCAGGGCAAATAGTGAACGTATGCGCATGATCTCAACCTATTCTGCAGGATCGGCCAGGGCCTCGCGGCGTTCCTGGGCCTGCTTTTGTATGATGTGCCGTGCCAGCACTTGACGCTGTGCATCGGCAAGCTCGTTAAATTGTAAGGCCAGCTGATAGCTGCCGTCGTCCTGTTGCAAGCAACGCACCACACGGCCATCCAGCTGCAGGGCAAATGCTTGCGGCAGCAAAATCAGGCGGATGGACAGGCAGTGACCCAGCGCATAACGCTGTGGGCTAACCAAGCTGATGCTGTCTTCGGATAGACTGACCGGCTGTGGTTCGCCAAAGGACTTGAGTAAGCTGTGGGCCAAAGCATTGGCCAGCAGATCAATACGCTTATTGGTGATTTTTAAGTAATTGAGCAGTGTTCGCTGTTGTTCGCTGATGCTACGCAACAGTGGCTGCGACTCCAGCTCCAGCAGATAGAGCTCGTTGAGCAGATTGAACAGCGGAGCATCCTGCAGGGCTTCGGCAGGCGGACTGATTTGCAGTGCGATTTTGTCCTGGATACGGTAGTATGCGCGGCGTTCTGTGGTGTCCTGTGTAGACATTTTTTATCCAGACATTCCTTGAATTGACGGGGTGCGGCGGCCAAGGCCGTTGTGCCAGCACGCGTCATTTTAGCCTTTAACTTCTGACTGTACAGCACTATGTTCCGACCTCTGGCTTTGTTTATCGGCATGCGTTATACGCGGGCCAAAAGGCGTAATCACTTCATTTCTTTTATTTCACTGACATCCATGATCGGCCTAGCACTGGGTGTGCTGGTGATGATTCTGGTGCTGTCGGTGATGAATGGTTTTGACCGCGAAATGCGCACGCGCATTCTGGGCATGGTGCCCCATGCTACGGTCAGCTCCTTTACTCCGCTGGACGACTGGCAGGCGACCGGCAGGCAGGTGCTGCAGCACCCCGAGGTGGAGGCCATCGCACCCTTTACCCAGTTACAAGGCATGCTAACTCACAGTGGCAGTGTGCAGCCAGTGCTGGTCAACGGTGTGTTGCCGGAGGCAGAGCGTGATGTCTCCATTATTAGCAATCACATGCAGGCCGGCAGTCTGGATGACCTGAAAAGCGGCGCGTTCTCCATCATCATTGGCGAGTTGACCGCGCGGCGATTCAATGTGCGGGTGGGCGATAAGCTGACCTTTGTATTGCCGGAAGCCTCGGTCACGCCGGCGGGGGTGTTTCCACGCCTTAAGCGTTTTACCGTGGCCGGCATCTTCAAGGTCGGTGCCGAGCTGGACGGCTCGCTGGCGCTGATTCATATCGGAGATGCTGCCCGCCTGTCGCGCTGGCAGCCGGAGCAGGTGGAAGGTATCCGCCTTAAGCTCAAAGACTTGTTTGAAGCGCCGCGCGTGGCCTGGGAGATTTCCCGCACCATTGAGGACAGCGATCTGCATCCGCGTGATTGGACCCGCAGCCACGGTAACCTGTTTGCCGCGATCCAGATGGAAAAAACCATGATTGCCCTGTTGTTGTTGCTGATTGTTGCGGTAGCGGCTTTTAACATCATTTCCACCCTGATCATGGTGGTGACCGACAAGCAAGCCGACATTGCCATCCTGCGCACCCTAGGCGCTTCGCCACGTCAAATCATGGCGGTGTTTATGGTGCAGGGCACGTTGATTGGTGTTGTCGGTACGCTCATTGGGGGCGTGCTCGGCGTGATTGCTGCGCTGAATGTCACCCACTGGGTGGCGGCCATTGAGGCGATGTCGGGGCATCAGTTTCTAAGTTCGGACGTTTATTTCATCAGTTATCTGCCATCCGAATTGCGGGTATCGGATGTGGTTATGATTTGCAGCGCGGCGCTGAGCATGAGCTTCCTCGCTACACTCTATCCGGCCTGGCGTGCGTCCAGAACCCAGCCTGCGGAGGCCTTGCGCTATGAGTAAGTCACTGGTTTTGGAATGCCGCGATCTGGGCAAGACCTATCAGGAAGGCCCAGCACAGGTCGAAGTGCTGAAACGCATTGATTTGCAACTTGCGGCCGGTGAGCGCATGGCCATTGTTGGCAGTTCCGGTTCGGGTAAAACCACCTTGTTGCATATGCTGGCTGGGCTAGACGTGCCAACCCGTGGCAGCGTATGGCTGGCTGGTGAAGAGTTGTCGGCACTGTCGGAGCACAAGCGCGGCTTGTTGCGTAACCGTGCGCTGGGGTTTGTTTATCAGTTTCATCACCTGCTGCCGGAATTTACCGCCATCGAAAACGTGTGCATGCCGCTGCTGATCGGCACCACACCGATTGCCGAAGCGCGTGAGCGGGCCATAGCCCTGCTGGAGCGGGTTGGGCTGGGACACCGGCTTGATCACAAACCGGCTGAGCTGTCGGGTGGCGAGCGTCAGCGTGTGGCTATTGCCCGGGCGCTGGTCAACCGGCCCGAACTGGTGCTGCTGGATGAGCCGACCGGTAACCTTGACCGCGCCACTGCGCAAAGCATTCAGGCACTAATGCTTGAACTGTCGGAGTCCTTGGGCACTAGTTTTCTGGTGGTGACTCACGATCCCGAGCTGGCACAGCAGATGCAGCGGGTACTGCGCTTGCAGGATGGCGGGCTGGTGGAAGACCGCTAACAACACATAGTTTCAGATCAAGCAGGGCGGGCGTTATGGGACTTGAACGGATGATCGAAGCAGTGTCCAAACTGATGGACAGCCCCCTGAACCTGTTGGCCGTCGCCTTGACCCTGGGCGCAGCCTTGCTGGCTCGCAGTCTGTTTAATCGGATGAATAGGCTGCAGCAGGATTTGCACTGCATGCGCAGGCAGCTGGACGCGGCCGGTTCACGCATCGCTGCACTGGAAAACAAGGGACAGGCTGCAGCGATGGCTGTGGAATCGCCTCAGCCATCGGTCGTGCAGCCGGACGTACCTGATTCTGATGCCTTGCCTGACAACCTGCTCGACCGCCTTGAACTGCCCGAACAGCAGTCAATACCTGAGATGGCGGCTGCGGGCCGCGCAGGGCCTGTCACGCCCTCTGCTGCTGACGCTATGCCACCTCACTCTACAGAGTCAGAGGTAGCTGCTGCGGCGCCTAAACCCTCATGGTTGGCTCGTGTTTTGGCGGGCGGCAATCCGCTGGTCAAGGCGGGTGTGGTGTTGCTGTTTCTTGGGCTGTCTTTTTTACTGCGTTACGTCAGCGAGCGCAGCCAGCTGCCGGTCGGAGTGCGCTATCTGGGGGTGGCCGCCGCCGGAGTTGGTTTGCTGGTGATTGGCTGGCGCTTGCGCAAGCGGCCTGACGGTTATGGCCTGATTGTGCAGGGTGCCGGTATCGCGGTGCTCTATCTGACTACGCTGGCAGCGATGAAGCTGCATCCGCTGCTGCTACCGACTACCGGTTTTGCCTTGTTGGTGGCGGTTGCGGTGCTGGCTGTCTGGCTGGCACTCAAACAGGATTCGCAGGTGCTGGCGTTGGCGGCAGCACTGGGCGGATTTGCCGCGCCGGTGCTGGCATCGACCGGCAGCGCCAATCACCTGTTGCTGTTTATGTATCTACTGGTTCTCAATCTGGGCGTGCTGGCGGTTGCTTGGTTTCGCGCTTGGCGCTGGCTGAATTTGGCCGGTTTTCTTTGCTCCATTGTGCTGGCTGCAGCTTGGGGGCGTCGCTACTACGAGCCGTCCCTGTTTGCGCTGGCCGAACCTTTCCTACTGTTACTGTTTGTTGCCTATGTGTTGGCGGCGTTTCTGTTTGCGCGCCGTTGTGTGGCGGAGGGCGTAGACGGGCGTGCGCTGGGTTATGTGGATGCCAGTCTAGTGTTTGCTGTGCCGTTGTCGGTGTTTGGTCTGCAATACCTGATGACCCGCAGTTACGTGTATGGGCCGGCTTTGAGTGCGCTGGGGTTTGCGCTGGTTTATGCGGTGCTGGCTTGGTTATTGTTTGGCCGACGTGGTGACAGGCGTTATGCGCTACTGGCCGAAGCAATGAGCGTGCTGGCGCTGGTGTTTGCCGGCCTGGCTGTACCGCTGGCGTTTGATGGCGATCTGACCTCTGCCATCTGGGCGATGCAGGCGCTGGGTGTGTACTGGATGGGGCTGCGCCAGCAACAGGGCTATCAGCGGTTGCTGGCGCTGTGTTTGATACTGGGGGCGGCGGTTTGTTTTTTGGCAGACCTGCGCTGGCAGCCGCCTGCAGGTGTGAATACCGTGTTGTTGCAGGGTTCTTGGCTCAGTGGGGGTTTGCTGGCGTTGGTGTGCGTGTTGACCGGTTGGCTGATGAGGCAGGCGGGTGACGTGCTGGGTGCTATTGAGCGCAGACTACAGCCATGCATTACTTGGCTGGCTTGGTTGCTGCTGACGGTGTTGCCGTTTATGTGGCTGCCGGTGTTGCAGGCTTGTGCGTGTCTGGCTGTGCTGGGGCTGGTGATGGTCTGCATTGCCGCACTGACGGGCAGCAGGGCGCTGCAGCTAACGGGTGTTTTACTGCAGCTGCTGGCCGGTTTGGTGTTCATCAAGGTTTCTGCCGACCTGCAGGTAACATTTGCGTTGCTCGCTGGTGTGTCGCTGGTGATCAGTCTGTGTGGCTTTACCAGCTCATGGCGTATGCCGGCGTTGTCGATGACGGCGCTGGTATGGGCTACCGGTTGGTGGCTGTATGGCGGGATGTGGCTCTTTGAACTGTGGCTGGATACACCCGCGGGGCGCACTATGGCGTGGCTGGCTTGGGTGCTGGTTACCGTGCAGTTGTGGCGAGTACTGGCACAGCGCTTGCACTGGCCAGCCGCAGAGCGGGCAACGCTGGCGTTGTTGCCGGCTTTGCTGCTGGTGGCGGTGGGACAGTGGTTGAGCACGGGTGAGGTGCATCATCTGACAGGTTGGGGCTGGCTGCTGTGGCCACTGGCGCTGGGTACTCACCTGATGGTATTGCGCGACCTGTCTGGCAGGGCATGGGAGTCGGCCGCGCATGTGGCGGGCTGCTGGTTGTTTTTGGGGCTGGTTACGCTGGATACCCAGTATTGGGCCGGCCAGTGGGGTGGGCGCGACAGTGTATGGGCTTTGCTGGGCTGGGTGGTGCCGGCGCTGGTATTTTTGCTGCACTTAGGCAGTCGCACGATAGCGCGTGACTGGCCCTATGGCACTCATCTTGACCTTTATCGGCGCGTGGCCGCGCAGCCGGTGGCGGCGCTGTCTTTGTTGTGGGTGTGGATGGCCAGCTTGCGCGGCGATGCCGTCGGAGGCTTGCCCTATCTGCCGTTGCTCAACCCGTTGGAACTGGGACAGCTGGCGGTGTTGGCCAGTCTGCTGCGTGGCGGCATACAGCAGTTTTGGATGCCCCGCCTGCAGCTAGTGACAGCAGTGAGCGCATGGATTGCGGTGAGCAGTTTGGTGTTGCGTACCTGTCACTACTGGGCTGGGGTTGAATGGAGCCTTGAGGCGCTACAGGCTTCGCTGCTGGCGCAAAGCGCCTTGTCGATTGTCTGGAGCCTGCTGGCGATCAGCCTGATGCTGTTGGGGCACCGTAAACGGGTGCGTCAACTGTGGCTCAGTGGTGCCGCGTTGCAGGCGCTGGTGGTGCTCAAGCTGTTTCTGGTGGAACTGGCGGCCAGCGGCAGCCTAGAGCGGATCATATCTTTTCTGGCGGTTGGCGGCCTGCTGATGCTGGTCGGCTACTTTGCACCCTTGCCACCTAAAGCGGCAGTTGAGACAGATTAGCCGGCTACAGATACCTGCAGTACGCAAATCTGCCCAGGCTGCGGGTAGTGCCAGATGACATTGATATCATGCAAGCGTGCGCCGTACTGGCGTGCTGGATCGGGCTGCTGGTAGGCCGGCTTTGGGTCCTGTGCCAGACATTGCTTGATCAGTTCTACCAGTGGTTCGTTGAGGCGTTGGCCATGCTGTTGCGCTTGGGCAAGCGCCTCGGGTTGCCAGTCCACACTCAGCAGGGGTGGCGGCGCTTCGGCAATGCGGTTATGGGCATCTGGCAGCGATTCGACAAAGGGTATGTAGGGCTTGATATCCAGCACGGGCGTGCCATCGAGCAGGTCGATACCGGAGACGTGCAGCCGGCATTCTTCGTCAATGCGCTCCAGTTTCACCAGCGACTGACCCATGCTGTTGGGGCGGTGACTGGAGCGGCTGGCAAATACGCCCAGATAGCGGTTGCCGCCGAGGCGCGGCGGGCGTACCTGTAGCCGCTGCTGTTGTTCCAATGCCTGATGAAAGACAAAAATCACCCAGATATGGCTGACTTGCTCCAGCCCAGCCAGTGCTTGCGGCTGGTTATAGGGCGGGCATAGTTCGATGATGCCACGCGCCGCTGGGGCCAGTGCCGGCTGGCGCGGAATGGCAAATTTTTCGGCAAAGCAGGAGCGCATATAGCCGATGACCTGCATGCTGTAGCTGTCCATCTGCGCCGCCATTCTAGCCAGCGACCAGCACGCGAATGGCCTCCAGCCGCACGGTAGCCTTGTCGAGCAGGGTTTGGCCTTCGTCCAGCTGGCGACGCAGCAGGTCGATTTCTTCGTCGCGCACGCTGGGGTTGACCTGTTGCAGGGCCGTCAAGCGCTCAATTTCCGCCCCCAGCTGTTGGCTGAAAGCTGTCTGCGCTTGTTGAACCTGTTGCAGATGCAGCGGTTGCACTAGGCTGTCGGCATTTTTAATCAGGCCTGCCAACTCGTCGCGCTGAGCGCGGGCAAACTTGGCCGCACTGGCGCGGGGTACGCTTTCCAGCTGGTTATTGAGCGTCTCAAAGCTGACCTTGTCGGCCAGATTGCGGCCCTGCTGGTCCAGCAGGCAGCGGTGCACGGTTGGTGGCATGTAGCGGCCCAGTTGCAGGTGGCGCGGAGCAATCGCTTCGCTGACATACAGCAGCTCCACCAATACAGTGCCGGCTTTGACTGATTTGTTTTTCAGTAGGGCGACACTGCTGTTGCCCATCGCACCGGATAGCACCAGATCCATGCCGCCTTGGACCATGGGATGTTCCCAGGTGATGAACTGCATATCTTCACGGCTCAGAGCCAGCTCGCGATCGTAGGTGATGGTTACCGCTTCGTCACTGCCCAGCGGGAAACTGGAGTCGAGCATTTTCTCGCCGGGGCGCAGGATAAAGGCATTGTCGGAATGGTCATCGCTGTGCACGCCGAACGCATCAAACAGCAGCTCCATATAAATGGGCAGCTCGAAGCTGTTTTCCTGTTTGTGGATGCGCTCAGCCAACTGCTCGCCTTGGCCGCCACCGGCGGAGTTGATTTCTAGTAGGCGGTCACGGCCGTGTTGCAGGTCTTGTGCCAGCTGTTCACGAGCGGCAGCCGCTTGAGCCAGCAGTTCTTGCCATTGCGCCTGCGCCATTTCGCCGCTCAGGGCTGTTTCCAGTTGTGCGGCAAAGCGTTGCTCCAGCGCCGGAGCGGTCGGGCTGGTGGCCAGAAACGCGGAATGTCCTAGGTGATACCACTCGAACAGGCGCTGCTGGCTGCTGTTGGTAAAGTAGGGCACATGAATGTTGATGTCCTGTTGCTGGCCGATGCGGTCGAGACGGCCAATGCGTTGCTCCAGCAGTTCAGGATTCAGCGGCAGATCAAACAGCACTAAATGATGGCTGAACTGGAAGTTGCGGCCTTCACTACCGATTTCCGAGCAAAACATGACCTGTGCGCCGAATTCATCATCGGAAAACCAAGCGGCAGCGCGGTCACGTTCGATGATGCTCATGCCTTCGTGGAAAATGGTGGAGGCAATACCGCTGCGCACCCGCACTGCCTCGTCCAGGTCCAGAGCGGTGTAGGCGCTGGCGCAAATGACCAGTACTTTCTTGCCTTTGAGCTGTTTTAGCGTCTCTAGTAACCAATCAACACGGGGGTCGAACTGCCACCAACGTTGCTCGCTGTCTTCGGGTTGTTGCGACTGAAAATAGAGCTCAGGGTATAGACGGCTTTTCAGGCTGTTTCCGCTCGGAAGATAGGCTTCTGGAGTGTCCAGTGGGGCAGGGTGCAAAACCCGTTGCGGGAAGCTGTGCATGGCCGCACGGGTGTTACGAAACAGCAGGCGACCCGTACCGTGACGGTCAACCAGCGCGCGTACCAGCTGATGACGTTGCGCATCGTTTTCGGGCTGTTGCGCGCTGTCGATCAGCGCTTGGTTGTCTTCACCCAGCAGAGTTGTCAGCTGTTGGCATTGCGGGCCAGATAGAGGCTGGCTGTCCAGCAGCTGGCTGGCGATGAGGGCGATGCTCTGGAACGCTTGGCTTTCGTTCAGGAAGGCGTTTAGGTCGTGAAAACGGTGCGGGTCGAGCAGGCGCAGGCGGGCAAAATGGCTCTCCATGCCCAGTTGCTCCGGCGTAGCCGTCAGCAGCAGTACGCCGGCGGTCTGGCCGGCCAGCTGTTCAATCAGTTGATAGGCCGGGCTGGCTTGCTCTGGGCTCCAGCCGAGATGGTGTGCTTCGTCGACCACCAGCGTATCCCAGTGGGCTTGATACAGTGCAGTGCGGGCTTGGGCGTCCTCGCAAATCCAGTCCAGCGACATCAGGGCAATTTGCGCATCTTCAAAGGGATTGTCGGCGTCACTGGCGCGGAAGCGCTCGGCATCAAAAATACTGGGCTGAATGTTAAAGCGGCGCAGCAACTCGACCAGCCACTGGTGCACTAGACTCTCCGGCACGATCAGCAGGATGCGGCTGGCGCGACCGGTCAACAGCTGGCGATGGATGATCAGGCCGGCTTCGATGGTTTTGCCTAGGCCCACTTCATCTGCCAGCAAAACACGCGGGGCCATGCGGTCGGCCACTTCACGACCAATGTAAAGCTGGTGAGCGATGGTTTGTACGCGCGGGCCGCCAAGCCCCCACAGCTCGCTTTGTTGCTGTTTGCAGCGTTGCTGCAGGCTTTGGTAGCGCAGTGAAAACCAGTCGAGCGGGTCCACCTGTCCGGCCAGCAGGCGGTCACTGGCCAGCCGGAAGCGAATAAAGTTGGACAGCTGCGTTTCCGGCAAACTGCAGTTTTGGCTGGTCGCGTCAAAGCCGTGATAAACGAGCAAACCCTCTGCTTCTTCTACTTCGCGCACGGTCATGTTCCAGCCGTCGTGGTGGCTGATGTCATCGCCTGGGGCAAAGCGTACACGGGTCAGTGGGGCATTTTTGAGGGAGTATTGGCGGGTTTCGCCGCTGGCTGGGTACAGCAGGGTAAGCAGGCGCTGATCACAGGTCAGTACGGTGCCAAGACCGAGCTCTGCCTCACTGTCGCTGATCCAGCGTTGCCCCGGGTAATACTGCTGTAGCATGGAAGTCTCCGCATCATACAAATAAAAACGCAGCATTCTAACGGATTTGCCGGCGTGTAGCACGGGTGGCAATCGTGAATCAATAACAGTTACCTGAGCGGGCGTGAGAATGCACTGGGAGGGGGTTTAGGGTTAGGCCGCAAACAATGCGCGATGCTGATGGCGGTCAATAGGGAAGGTGGCTGTCGCAGTGAATAATCTGCCGTATAGTAAGGCAGAGTTTATTTTTTCGAGTGACCCGATTGCATCGAGGTGCGCCATGTTACCGCCGATCCCTCAGGGCCTAGTGCCCGTAACCGTACAACAAGACCCGGCCAAGCCGCGCTCTGACATCCAGCCAGTGACGCCCGCGCAGGAAAGTGAAGCCAACAGCCAGGTTCGGCTAGAACACAAACAGCGCCAGGATGAGCAGGGCAGGCGCAAGCGCGGGCAGTCAGAAGAGGATGAGGATGAGGAGCTGGAGTTGTTGGAAGACCCGCATCAGCCCAGCAAAAAAGCAATGAGCCGCAAGGGCCTATTGGTTAATCTTAAGGTCTGAGTGCGGCTGTAGCAGATAAAAATGGCTGATGCCGGGCTCCGTTGATCCGGGTCAATGAGCGAGGGAAGCATCTCCACTAATGTTTGCTGCAATTCTGTTCAGATTGGAGAGCAAGCCATGTTTATGGATGTTGTGGTGTTTGCCGGTGTCGGCACTGTTGCGTTGATGATTTCATTTTTTGTTGGGCTTTACATTTTCGTTAAGAAAGCTGAAGAGCGCAAATCCTGAGTGTGTTTCATGCAAGGCTATTCGGGCGACTTTGAGTCGCCCTTTTTTTTGCCTATCAGTTGCAGTATTTGTTCATCAGCGCGCGTAGAGCCGCGGGTTTGACCGGTTTGGGCAGAAAGCCCAGTTGTTCACTATTGACCTGCACAGGCAATTCGGGGCTAGGGTCTGCGCTAATGACGATGCCGGGCAACGTGGGTTGCTGCAGGATTTTGCGCAGCCAGCGCATGATATTGATACCGGTTTGCCCGTTATCGAGGTGGTAATCAATCAGTACGATTTGTGGCACAAAGGTCTGATCAGCCAGTAGTTTTTCACAACTGCCGATATCGCGGGCAGTTTGTACGCTGCAACCCCAGCGCGACAGCAAGCTCTCCATGCCAACCAGAATGCTTTGCTCGTTATCAATGCAGAGCACGGCAACACCTTGGAGTGGGCGTGTGCTGTGCGCCTTAGCTGCAACGACCGTTGCCGGCTGCAGCAGGCCTCGGTACAGCGGCAGGCTCACACTAAATACGCTGCCTTTGCCGAGCCGTGACTGCACGCGGATCGGGTGCCCCAGCACCTTGCAAAGCCCATCGGCAATCGCTAACCCCAGTCCCAAACCTTTTTCTTCGCGGGTCAGATGGCTGTCTAGACGTTTAAACTCTTCAAAGATAAAGCGCAGTTTGTCTTCAGGGATGCCAGGACCGCAGTCCCACACCTCGATTCGTACTTGGTTACCGGCACGGCGTACCCCCAGCAGTACCTTACCCTTGGCATAACGAAAGGCGTTGGTCAAAAAGTTTTGGATGATGCGGCGCAGCAAGCGGGGGTCGCTGTTGACGCGAAGGTCTGGGATAAAGGCGCGAAACTCGATACCCTGCTGTTCGGCCAGAACCTGAAACTCGGCAGCCAAAGCTTCCAGCCAAGGGAGTAGGGCGAACGGCTGCGGATTGGGGGTCACCGTGCCACCTTCCAAACGAGAGATATCCAGCAGATCGGTAATCAGGTCTTCAGCCGAGCGTAGTGAGTTATCGAGGTTGCGCACCAGTTCCAGTGCTTCGTCGGGGATATGTTCCTGGTGCGAAAGGGCGGCAGAAAACAGCCTAGCAGCATTTAGCGGTTGCATCAGGTCATGACTGACAGCAGCCAAAAAGCGTGTTTTAGACGCGTTGGCATCTTCGGCAATACGTTTGGCGCCAGTCAGTTCCTGGTTGAGTTGTGATAACTCTTGGGTACGTTCACTGACCCGCTGCTCCAGCCCTTCATTGGCTTCTTTTAAGGCCTGTTCGGCTTTGCGGTAAGCGGTAATGTCAGTAAAACTCATCACAAAGCCGCCGCCGGGCATTGGGTTGCCGATCAGCTCGATCACCTTGCCATTGGGAAATAGGCGCTCTGACGTGTGCGCGGTACCCTGACGCATCCAGTACAGGCGCTTACTCACGTGAGCCTCGACATCGCCCGCTCCACACAACCCTTTCTCCGCGTTATGGCGAATGATGTCGGCAATGGGGCGGCCCACTTGGATAAGCCCGTCTGGGTAATCAAACAACTGTAAATAGCGGGTATTCCAAGCAACTAATTGCAGCGAGCGGTCGACTACACTGATGCCTTGGGTAAGGTTTTCGATGGCGCCCTGCAATAAAGTACGGTTGAATTGCAGGGCCTCGGACGCCTCGCCGACGATGCGCACCACATCTTCCACGTGCATCTCCCTTCCTTCAATAGCCGCACGAACCACCACCCGAGTGGATGACGCACCGAGCACGCCGGTCAACAGGCGTTCAGTGTGGGCAATCCAGTCACTACTGGCCGTTTCTGACGGATTGAAAGCAAAGCCGCGTGTGTAGGCAAAGCGTATAAAGCTGTGGCGGGCGCGATCCTCACCGACAAATCGACCGGCCAAAACCAGTAGATCACTGACCTGTACCGACAGCGGTGCCTTATTGCCAACTTGCAAACTGATAAAGCGGTTGGCCTGCCAGTGCTCGGAAACCCGAGTGCGGGAAAAGAGCGACACCAAGGCGAACATCAGAAAATTGCCGCCCAGCGACAGGGTAACTCCCAGCGTTAGCGGGTCGACAGCAAAGCCAAGCGGAATGTTGTACAACCATTGCAAACCGGGCACGCCTTCAGGCGCAATCCCAAAGCTGGAAGCGATCAGCGGCAGCACCAGGGTGTAAATCCACAGAGCTGATCCGGTGATTAGGCCGGCAAATACACCTTGGCGGTTGGCTTTTTTCCAGATCAGCGCGCCGATCATGGCCGGTGCCATTTGCGTTAATGCAGCAAAAGCGACCTGACCGATGGTGGCCAGACTGGTATTAGCGTTAAGCAAACGGTAGCTCACATAAGCCAGTAACAGGATGACAATAATGCTCAGGCGGCGCGCGGTAAGCATCCAGTAACGAAAGGCTTCAAAGGGCCGGTCGGTGGTACGGGCACGCAGCAATAAGGGCAACAAAATGTGGTTGGAAATCATCACCGAGAGGGTTACTACCCCCACAATGACCATGCCGGTGGCCGCCGAGGCACCGCCAATAAAAGCAAGCAGAGCCAGCAGTGGCGAACCTTCTGCCAGCGGCAGGCTGATCACATAGCTGTCGGGGCTGACCGTATTGGGCAGACCAAGCAGTCCGGCAAGCGCCAATGGCACGATGAAAATAGCGACGATCAGCAGGTAAAGAGGAAAGATCCAGCGTGCAAATTTCAAATCGGAGGTCACGTTGTTTTCAACCACGGTAACGTGAAACTGGCGGGGTAGGGTATAGACGGCCATCATGGCCACACAGGTTTGCACCAGCATATGCGGCCAGTTCACGGGAGTAGCCCAGTAGTCCTCAAGGCGCGAAGTGGATCTAGCGGAATACCAAAGATCCCCTGGGCCGTCGTAAATGCCATAAAGGACAAAGAGACCAACCGCAACAAAGGCTGCCAGCTTGACCAGCGACTCAAAGGCAATGGCCAGCATCAGGCCGCGATGGTGCTCAGTCACATCCAGGTTGCGAGTGCCGAAGAGAATGGTAAATAAGGCGAGCCCAACGGTGACGAACAACGCAATATCTTGCCCCTGCTGGCCTGCGGCGAGGGTGTCGTGATCGGTTAGCAGGTTGACGCCCAGAACAATGGCTTTGAGTTGCAGGGCCAGATACGGAAGGATACCCACGAGACAGATCAGGGTAATGACCACCGCCAGTTTTTGAGATTTACCGTAACGGGCGGCAATAAAGTCGGCGATCGACGTTATGTTTTCCTGTTTGCTAATAATGACCATCTTCTTGATGACCCAGGGAGCAAACAAAAGCAGCAGGATGGGGCCGAGATAAATCGGCAAAAAAGACCACACCTGGCCGGCGGCTTGCCCTACCGAGCCGAAAAATGTCCAGCTGCTGCAGTAGACAGCCAGTGAAAAGCTGTATACGGCAATACGTAGACGAGGCGACATTCGAGAAGCGCGCCTGTCGCCATAAAAAGCAATGCTAAACAAAATGGCCATATAGAGAATGGCAACAAAAGCCAGCAAACCGAAAGAGATAGTCATCAGGGGTCCGTATAAGGCGGGTGGAAAAGCAGTTGCAATAATAGCGGGTGTGGGTATGGGCGGCCACAGGGCAGCGCTTTGCGCGTATGTTGTGATGCCTGATACACAGGGTTTCATTAAAAACCGAAAAACAGGCTTGACGGGTGCGATTTTCTCCCTATAATGCGCATCTCTTTCAACGGCCCGCTGGATCAGCAGGCAACCTTGAAGAAAGAAATTTCAAAAAGGGGTTGACAAGAAGATTTGCGAA
>JAHAYO010000049.1 GCA_018384595.1 Thiopseudomonas sp. | reverse complement strand
TCTTTATAGTTGTTTTTATATTATTTGCTTTACCATATAAATACAGCCACACCAAAGTCGAAGCCCGCAGCCGCCACACCCCTGATTCGGCATGCCCCCGTGTCAATGATAGAATCAGCTCCCCTTTGAACTATCGGCCCGACATTTACCATGAACCGTCTCAACCCCCGCCAACAAGAAGCTGTCCACGCCATCAGCGGCCCGGTGCTGGTGCTGGCCGGTGCCGGTTCCGGAAAAACTAGCGTGATTACGCGCAAGATTGCCTATCTGGTGCAGCAATGCGGAATGTCCGCCCGCCATATCGTTGCCGTCACCTTTACCAACAAGGCGGCGCGGGAAATGAAAGAGCGGGTCGGCTCGCTGCTGCGCGGGCGCGAGGCCCATGGCCTGACCGTCTCCACCTTCCATAACCTCGGGCTGAACATCATCCGCCGCGAACATGCGCTGCTCGGCTACAAAAGCGGTTTTTCCATCTTTGATGACAGCGATGTCAAAAACCTGCTCACCGAGATCATGCAAAAGGAATATGCCGGTGACGACGGCGTGGATGAGATCAAGAACCTGATCGGCCAGTGGAAAAACGATCTGGTGCTGCCCGAGCAGGCACTGGAGCAGGCGCGCAACCCGAAGGAGCAGACCGCTGCCGTGGTCTACATTCACTACCAGCGCACGCTCAAGGCATACAACGCAGTGGACTTTGACGACCTGATCCTGCAGCCGGTCAAGCTGTTCCAGAACCACCCCGAAGTGCTGGACAAGTGGCGCAACCGGGTGCGTTACATGCTGGTCGATGAATACCAGGACACCAACGCCAGCCAGTATCTGCTGGTCAAGCTGCTGGTGCAGGAGCGCGCCCAGTTCACCGTGGTGGGTGATGACGACCAGTCGATCTACGCCTGGCGTGGTGCCCGTCCGGAAAACCTGATGCAGCTCAAAGAAGACTTTCCCTCGCTGAAAGTCATCATGCTGGAGCAAAACTACCGCTCCACGGGCCGCATCCTCAAGTGTGCCAACACCCTGATTGCCAACAACCCGCACGTATTTAATAAGAAGCTGTGGAGCGACATGGGTTTTGGCGATCCGATCCGTGTGCTGCGCTGCCGCAACGAGGACGCCGAAGCCGAGCGCATTGCGGTGGAAATCCTCACCAGCCACCTGCGTACTGACCGCCCCTACCGCGACTTTGCCATTCTCTATCGCGGCAACTACCAGGCCAAGCTGATGGAGCTGAAACTGCAGGTGCACAAGATCCCCTACCGGCTGACCGGTGGTACCAGTTTTTTCAGCCGTCAGGAAGTGAAAGACCTGATGTCCTACTTTCGCCTGCTGATCAACCCCGATGACGATAACGCCTACCTGCGCGTGATCAACGTGCCACGCCGCGAAATCGGCTCGGCCACGCTGGAAAAGCTCAGTGCCTACGCGACGCAGCGCAAGGTTTCGCTGTATGAAGCCAGCGCCGAACTGGGGCTGGGCGAGCACCTGGGCGAGCGTTATATAGAACGTCTGTCGCGCTTCAAACACTACATGGACAGGCTGCGCCAGCGCTGTTTCAGTGAAGATCCCATTCCGGCACTGCAGGAAATGCTGCTGGATATCGACTACGAAAACTGGATTCGCGACAACAGCTCCAGCGAAAAAGCCGCCGAATATCGCATGGCCAACGTGCAGTTCTTGCTTGAGGCGTTACAAAACACTCTGGAAAAGGACGAGGAAGGCGAACTGACCATTGAGGATGCCATTGCCAAGCTGGTGCTGCGCGACATGCTGGAGCGCCAGGAAGAAGAAGCTGAAGACTTTGACGGCGTGCAGATGATGACCCTGCATGCCTCCAAGGGGCTGGAGTTTCCGGTGGTCTACATCATGGGCATGGAAGAGGAAATCCTGCCGCACCGCTCCAGCATCGAGGCAGAAACCGTCGAAGAAGAACGCCGGCTGGCCTATGTTGGCATCACCCGTGCACGGGAAAACCTGACGCTGACGCTGGCCAGCAAGCGCAAGCAATACGGCGAAGTTATCGACTGCACGCCCAGTCGCTTTCTGGACGAGTTGCCCGCCGAGGACCTGGACTGGGAAGGGCTGGACGAAGCCCCGCCGGAAGTCAAAAAAGCCCGCGCCGGCAGCGCGCTGGCCGACATGCGGGCGATGCTTGGCGGCTAAACATCTTCAGGCCTCTGCGCTCGACACTGCTGACAGGGTTCCATTACCCTCAAATAAAGTACCCACAGCCCCTGAAGCGGATACCAGACAGCCATGAATCAGGAAAAACTGCAGCTACAACCACTCGAACAGGTCATAGCCTCGCTGACCGATGCACTGGCCGTAATCGCCGATACAGACTGGTTTGAGCAACAACGTCCGCAGGTACAAAACACCCTGATGGCGGGCGTTATTCAAAACTTCGAGTTTGTCTACGAAATCAGCACCAAAATGATCAGGCGTCAACTGGAGGCCGAAGCCCTATCACCTGAAGAGGTGGACCGGTCAGGTTTTCGCGACATCTTGCGTACGGCAGCCGAAAAGGGTCTGATCGACGATGTGGAGGCATGGTTTCGCTACCGTCTGATGCGCAACATCACTTCACATACCTACAATCAGGAAAAAGCCCAGCAAGTATACGAGGGCACGCTGGTTTTTATTGAGGATGCACGCGCCCTGCTGAAACAGCTGGAAGGTCGCAATGCCTGACTTGCCCGATCTGGACATCACTGCCAGCCAATGGCTGCTTGTGCGCGCCATCTTGCAAAGCCATGTGCCGCAGTACAGGATTTGGGCGTTTGGTTCTCGCGCCAAAAAGACCGCCAAAAAACATTCTGATCTGGACCTTGCCATCATCACCGATACGCCGCTCAGCCTTGATACCCTGACCGCTCTGACCACCGCTTTCAGCGAATCAGAGCTGCCCTGGAAGGTTGACGTGCTTGACTGGTCCAGCATCGACAGCAGCTTTCAGCAAATCATCCAGCGGGACAAGGTCGAGATCTGCTGACATTCGAGCTTTCCCGGGATCAATCAGCCACCTGTCGCGATGGCAGCATGCAGCTCAGTTACACAAGGCGGGGGCTGAGCTTTACCCAATCGCAGGCGGCGTGCGCCCCAGCCACACAATCATCACCGCACAAAACAGGGTAAACCCAGCGACAAACCACGCAAAACGCCGCAGCTTGCGCGCTTTATTCGCTTGTTGCTGCTTGGGTAGGGCCATGCCGCAGTGTTGGCAGCTCTGCTGGCTGTCGGCGGTTTCCTGCTGGCAAAAAAGGCAGATTGCCATGAGCGCTCCTCGACAAAAATGGATGCCGGTTAGCCTAGTGCCCAGCGACAGCCACGCCAATGATGGCAGTCAAATACTGCCTTATTCGTAATTTTCCAGACGTTCGCGATCCAGAATACAAATCCGCCGACCATCCACGCGCAGGATGCCTTCGTGACTGAGGTGGTGAATGATGCGCGAGAAGGTTTCTGGCTGAATCGACAGCTGACCAGCAATCAGCCGCTTGGCAATCGGCAACTCAAAACTCGGCGTTTCACAGGTGCTGCAAGAGCGCAGCGCCTGCGACAGCAGATAACGAATCACCCGATGCGTGGCGTTTTTCAGCGACAGAATTTCAATTTCGTTGATGCGGGTATGCAGGCGAACCGACAACGCTGCCAGCAACGCACTGGCCAGCTCTTGGTTTTCGCGGATCAGTCCCATATAGGCAGCATTGGACAACAGCAACAACTGGGTGGGCGTGACTGCCTGAGCCGTGGCCACATAGTTTTTGGTGTCCATAAACATCATGGCCTCGGCAAAGGTTTTGCGATCACCAATGACCTCAAACACCTTTTCCTGACCATCAGGCGTCAGCCGGTAAATCTTGATGCTGCCGGAAATAACAAAGCCGAAATGCTGGCAGGGATCGCCCTGGCGAAACACATATTCGTCTTTATCCAGATTAATTAGCTGGCTTTCTTCCAGCAGCTTGGCCAGCTGGCTCTCGCCCAACGGCTGAAACAAATGGTGTTCGCGCAAAATGCGCTGGTGTAAAGGATGGGGTTCCATGGCGTTGCTCTCGATGAAAACGGCGGGTCGCACGATAAGTGCGAAGGCTACCATATTACACCGCCTTTAGCAGAGCGACGCTCGCCACGGTGCGGAGGCGATAAACCCCTGTATAAACAAGGTTATGGCCTGTCGTTCCAGTCACAGAAACAACCGGCGGCCAAGGTATTGGCCGCGGCCACACGGCGGCCCTGCTGAAGGGCATCGAGCACCGGCTCGATAAAGCTGTTGCTGGATGTGCACACCGCGCCTTCACTGTAGGGGCCGAAATACGCTAAATCACCACTGTGATCAAAGATGGCCACTGCTGGGCTGGCTGGCAGCAACTGCATGCCGGGCAGGTCATCCAGCGGCCGCATGGCGCGCAGTGGCGGCGGCAGTCGGCCGCGGGTGCCGGCTTTCTGCACGTGATAAAAATCCACCACTGCCGCATACTCCTGCATCATTTCCGCCAGATGCTGCTGATTGCCCGCATTGCAGGGGCAAGCCGGCTCCCAGAAGTGCACCAGCCGAATCTTGCCGGGCCCCGCCAATGCAGCGGGCAGGCGCAGTTCGGCGCCATTGAACAGGGTGGCCGAATCGCTAAAGGCCCGGATGTAACGCCCCTGATACCACCAGAGCGCAGTCAGCATAGCTGCCAGCCAGCCGGTGATCAGCAGACCAGCCAAGATTTTTGTTCGCATGGATAAACGCCAGCAGGAAGCAGGAAAGGTCTGCAGTCAAGACTGCCATGCAGGCCCTAAAAAACCAAACACCCAGATTGTCGCAGGTAGCCCACCCATGAACCAGCCCGATATCAGCCGCGCCACCGACTGGATGCAAGTGACTTCCCTGTCGCCGCTTACCGGCCCAGCAACCGAGCCTGGCTGGGTGGCACACTGGCGCGCCTATTACGGCATTGATTTTGCTGCACGCAGCGCAGCCGTGCGCCAGCAGCTGGGGCGGCTGGACGTAGCAGGCTATCAGCTGGCGGCCCAGTATTACCTGCCGCCCGGCGTGCCACGAGGCAGTTGTATTGTGCTGCACGGCTATTACGACCACATGGGGCTGTATGGCCACCTGTACAGCTGGTTGCTGGAGCAGGGCTTTGCCATACTGACCTGCGACCTGCCCGGCCATGGCCTGTCCACGGGGGCACGTGCCAGCATTGGCTCCTTTGACGAATACCAGCAGGTGCTTCAGGCCTTGCTGGCACAGGTTGCGCCCTTGCAGCTGCCGGCACCGGTGCATCTAGTCGGCCAGAGTACCGGCGCGGCCATCGGCCTAGAGCTGGCCCTGCGCGGCTGGCCGCGCGAACTGGATCAGCTGGTGATGCTGGCCCCACTGGTGCGTCCCCGCGCTTGGCAGCAGTCAAAAATGCTGTATCACAGCTTGCGCCCTTTTGTACGGCAAATTCCGCGCCGGCGCTCACACAACTCCGGTGATGAGTCCTTTCTGCAGTTTATACACCAAGACCCGCTGCAACCGGGCGTGTTGCCGGTGGCCTGGGTGGGCGCGCTGGCGCACTGGATTCCACGTATTGAGCAGGCGGCCCCGGTAGCGATGACGCCAATTATTGTGCAAGGCGATGCCGATCGTACCGTGGACTGGCAACACAACCTCGATGTACTACAAAACAAGTTTGCAAACCCAGACATATGCATCTTACCGGGCGCACAGCATCACCTGGTCAACGAGCTGGAGCACTACCGGCAGCAAGGATTCGAGTTTATTGGGCGTCGCTTGTGCTGACCACGCCATATTCCGTAAAGCTATTACTGAAGCACTAATAATTCTTTGCCGGAATAACGCGGGTTATATAGTATCGCGGCGTCAAAGATCCATTGATCTGATTCCGAGGAGCCAACATGACCCGTCTTACCGTACAAACGCTGGAAACCGCCGCCCCCGAAGCCGCCGAGCGCCTACAAACTGCCTACAAGGCCAATGGTTTTATTCCCAACTTACTCGGCGTGCTGGCCAATGCGCCCACCGCGCTGGAAACCTATCAGGTCGTCGGTGCCATCAATGGTCGCACCAGCCTGTCGCCCGCTGAGCGTGAAGTCATCCAGATCACCGCTGCCAGCCGTAACGGCTGCGGCTTCTGCGTGGCCGGCCACACCAAACTGTCGCTCAAGGCGCTCAAGCTGGACGAAAAACTGGTGGCCGACCTGCGCGCCATCAACCCTCTGGATGACCCCAAACTCAATGCCCTGGCGCAGTTCACGCTGGCGCTGATTGACCAGCGTGGTCAGGTATCCGATGAGCAGCTGCAGGCATTTTTGGCCGCAGGCTACGGCGAGCAGCAGGTGCTGGAGGCGGTACTGGGCGTCAGCCTGGCCACCCTGTGCAACTACGCCAACAACGTGGCACAAACCCTGATCAACCCGGAATTGCAGGACTTCGCATGACCCTCAACGCCCAGCCTGTGGACCTGCAGCAGATCCGCGCCCACATCCGTGACCAGCTGTCACCGCTGGTGGAAGCCATTGACCGCGAAGGCCTGTATCCGCGCGAGTTCATGCACGGGCTGGGTCGTCTGAACGGTTTTTGCGCTGTAGCACCGGTTGCGTATGGTGGGCTGGGTGCCAGCCTGGCCAACCAGATCGAAGTTACCGCACTGGTATCAGAAACCTGCGGCTCCACCGGTTTTGTGGTTTGGTGCCAGGCCGCCTGTGTCTGGTATCTGACCCACTGCCCCAACGAGGCCGTGCGCGCCCGCTATCTGCCAGCGGTCGCCCGTGGCGAGTTGTTGGCAGGCACCGGCATGTCCAATACCGTCAAACACCTGTCGGGCATTGAGGCCATCCGCCTCAAGGCCAGCCGTGACGGTGACGGTTATCGCATTGACGGCACCCTGCCCTGGGTGTCCAACCTGGCTGAAAACCAGCTGATCATTGCCGCAGCGGCACTGGATGAGGGCGGTTACCTGATGTTTGCCGCTGAGCTGGACCCGCAGCAGGTCGAGCTACGCGCCTGCCCGACCTTTGCCGGTCTGGAAGGCACCCACACCTTTAATGTGCGTTTTCGTGATACCCGCGTGTCTGCCGACCAAGTGCTGGCGCATCCCGAGCAGTTTGCAACCCATATCCAGCGCATCAAGCCAGGCTTCTGTCTGAGCCAGATTGGCATAGGCGCGGGGATCGTCCGCACCAGCATCGACAGCATCCAGCGCATCAACCGCAGCTTGGCGCACGTCAACTGTTTTCTGGATGACCAGCACGATGAGCTAGTAACCGAGCTAGACGAGGTGCTTGAGCACACCCTAGCCCAAGCCCGTCAGGCCGACAGCGCCAGCACCGATATGCTGTCGGTACTGCGCCTGCGCGCCCGCGCCGCCGAGCTGAGTCTGGATGCCACCCGTTCCGAGGCGCTGCACACCGGTGCCCGTGGTTACCTGATGAATCACGGTGCCCAGCGCCGCCAGCGTGAAGCGCTGTTTGTCGCCATTGTCACCCCGGCCCTCAAACACCTGCGCCGCGACATCCGCGCGCTGGAACAGGCCTGCTGAGGCCGCCATGACCCTTCAGACGCACAGCACGCACCCCATGCTGCAGGCCAACAACATCCTGCTCGATTACCTGCAGGACAACGGCAACCGCAAGCAGGTACTGACCGACTTTTCCATGCAGGTGCGCGCCGGCGAGATTGTCGCCGTGCTGGGCCCCAGCGGCGTGGGCAAGTCCACCCTGTTGCGGGTGCTGGCCGGGCTAAAACAGCCATCGGCCGGCGACGTGCGCCTGCACGACAAGCCTGTGACAGGCCCGCATCCGCGCCTGTCGTTTATGTTTCAGGACCCAAGCCTGCTGCCCTGGCTCAATGTGGAAGCCAACGTTGGCTTTGGTCTGGATTTTCGCAGCCAGCCGCAGCTCGACAAAGCCGCGCGCCGCCAGCGGGTACTGGATGCGCTGGCCGAAGTACGCCTGAGCGATGCCAGCCGTCTGTATCCACGCGAGCTGTCCGGCGGCATGGCGCAGCGGGTTGCGCTGGCACGCAGCCTCGCCCGCCAGCCAGAACTGTTGCTGCTGGACGAGCCCTTCAGTGCGCTCGACGAGGTAATCCGCGCCGACATGCAGCAACTGCTGCTGGAAGTCTGCCAACGCCACCGTACTGCCGTGGTAATGATTACCCACGACATCGACGAAGCGCTGCTGCTGGCCGACCGTGTGGTGCTGCTGGGCGGCACACCCGGCCGTTTGCTGCGCGAATGGACCCCGGCAGAACCGCGTCCGCGTAACGCCGCCAGCGAAGAACTGGCACGGATGCGGCTGGATATTCTGCAAACCCTGCAGGCTGCCTTGAAACCGGCGACCGGCATGGACAGCTGGGCACCGGTGATCTAAAAACGCTCGCCCAGCGCTACACCTTTTGATTCAGCCCTGCCAGAGCCACCCTTTTACGCCATGCCTTATTCAGGCCAGCAACTGATCCGTTTTACTGTATGAGGTACTGCCATGTGCGGTTTTTGTAACGACCCAGAACACAACGGCTTTGGCCGCCGCGACTTTCTCAAGCTGGCCGGCCTGTTTACCGCCGCCGGTGCCTTCCCGCTGCTAAGCCAGCTGCAACAGGCGCAGGCCGCGCAGCCGGATGCGCCGTTGCGTATCGGTTATTTGCCCATCACCGATGCCGCGCCGCTGCTGGTGGCCCACCATCAGGGCCTGTTTGCCGATCTGGGTCTGCAGGTGGAAAAACCGCGTATGTTCCGCAGTTGGGCACAGCTGGTGGAAGCCTTTCTTAGCGGCAGCGTCAATCTGGTGCATGTGCTGGCCCCCATGGCGATCTGGTCCCGTTATGGCAGCGGTGCCGCCACCCGGGTGGTGGCCTGGAACCATATCAACGGCTCCAGCCTGACCGTGGCCGCAGGCCAAGGCATTGACCGTATTGAGGATTTAGGCGGCAAAACACTGGCCATTCCGTTCTGGTACTCCATCCATAACGTGGTGCTGCAGCTGGTGCTGCGCAAGCACGGACTGGAGCCAGTGACCCAAGGTACGCCCAACCCCAAGCAGGTGCTGCTCAGCGTTATGGCCCCGTCCGACATGCTGCCTGGGCTGGCAGCCGGTAGCATTGCCGGCTACATAGTCGCCGAGCCTTTTAATGCCGCCGCCGAGCTCAATGGCTTGGGCAAAGTGCTGCGTTTTACCGGCGATGTGTGGAAAGATCACGCCTGTTGCGTGGTGCAAATGCACGAAGCGGATCTGGAGCAGCGCCCCGAATGGAGCCAGAAAGTCGTCAGCGCGCTGGTGCAGGCCCAAGCGTGGATGCGCGATCACCGCGAAGACACGGTAAACATTTTGGCCAAGGACAACCCCGCCAGTTACACGCCGCACAGCCGCGAAACCTTGGCGCAGGTGCTACTGGGCGAGCTGGCGAATAGCCCGTCCGGCCTGATCCAACACCCCGACTGGCAACAACAGCGCATTGATTTTAAGCCGTACCCCTTTGCCAGCTACACCGAACAGTTGGTCGAGCTACTCAAGCAAACCGAGGTCAAGGGCAGCACCCGTTTTCTGCAAAAGCTGGACCCCGCGCAGGTGGCCCGCGATCTGGTGGACGACCGTTTTGTGCGCCAAGCCATTGCCGACGTTGGCGGCATGGGCGTGTTCGGTCTACCGGACAGCTTTCAACGTGAGGAGATTATCCAGCCATGAGCACCCCCGCCCTGCCCTTGCCGGCTGCAACCCGACGGCGGCGACCGCGCCTGCTGCGCCACGGCCGTCAACTGGGCCTGACCCTCAGCGGCCTGCTGGTACTGGGTGTGCTGTGGCAGCTGGGTATCTGGCAGCTGCAGCAAAGCCTGCCGCTGGCGCGCATGCTGGCACCCGTGCCTGCGCTGGAAACCCTAGCCGAACTGATCAGTAGTGGCGAAATTATGGGCGACGTACTGGCCAGCCTGCGCCGCGTACTGCTCAGCCTGTGTCTGGCACTGCTCGCCGGTATTCCGGTCGGGTTGGCGGTGGGTTTTTGGCAGCGTTTTGATGCCGCCACCAGTGGTGCTTTTCAGTTTCTGCGCATGATTTCGCCGCTGTCGTGGATGCCGATTGCGGTGATGATCTTCGGCATTGGCGACGCACCGGTGTACTTTTTGCTGTGCATGGGCGCAGTGTGGCCGGTGATCCTCAACACCGCCGCTGGCGTGCGCAACCTAGATCCGCGCTGGCTAACGCTGGCACAGAGCATGAGCGCCAGCCGCAGCGAACTACTGCTGCGCGTGGTACTGCCCGGCATCCTCGGCAGCGTGCTGACCGGCACCCGACTGGCCATCGGCATGATCTGGGTGCTGCTGGTGCCCTGTGAAATGCTGGGTGTGACCTCTGGGCTGGGTTACTTCATCCTCGACACCCGCGACCGGCTGGCTTATTCCGAGCTAATGGCCGCCATCCTGCTGATCGGCATTCTTGGTTATATGCTGGATAGCCTAGCCCGCCAGATACAACGCCGCTGGGCGTAAGCGTTACAGCCTTGTTATGTGTGCTCAGGCGCTAAACCGTTGCTTGCCCCGCCTGTTTAAACACCGCAATCGCACGCGCCCTGCTGCTTTTTAAATCCACCATGGCAGCGGGGTAGTGGCTGGCAAACAGATCTTTGCCCGTTTGCGGCAGATGAATTTGCCGGTCGTCCAGATGCGCCAATTCAGGCAGCCAACGGCGGATAAAGTCACCTTTAGGGTCAAAACGCTGTGACTGCGTGACCGGGTTGAACACGCGAAAGTAAGGCGCGGCATCGGTGCCGATGGAGGCGCACCACTGCCAGCCGCCGTTATTGGCGGCCAGATCACCGTCAATCAGGTGCTGCATAAACCAGCGTTCGCCCAGCCGCCAGTCGAGCAGTAGGTTTTTGCAAAAAAACATCGCCACCACCATGCGCAGCCGGTTGTGCATCCAGCCGGTGGCCGCCAGCTGACGCATGGCGGCATCAATCAGCGGAAAGCCAGTTTGGCCCTGCTGCCAGGCATGCAGCTGCTCTGCGTTGGTATGCCAAGGAATGCGCGCGCCTACCGCCAAAAAGGCTTCGCCTTTGGACAAACGCGGGTTAAGTGCCAGCAGGTGTTGGTAAAACTCACGCCACAGCAGTTCAGTCAGCCAGGTAACCACGCCTTCGCTGCCGCTATCAAATTCGCCCTGATTGGCCAGTACGGCACGCTGCCAGCAACTGCGCACCGACAACAAACCGCAAGCCAGTGCCGGCGATAGGCGGCTGGTGCTGTCCAGCGCTGGAAAGTCCCGCTCTTGCTGGTAGTTGTAAAGATCGTACTGACAAAAGTCCTCAAGTTGCTGCCAGGCCGCCGCTTCGCCAGCCGGCCACAGGCGCTCCCACTCCGCGTTGTGGGCCAAGTAGGGCTGCAGGGCATCGAGCTGGCTGGCAATGCCGGTGGCGGCCTGCGCCAGCGGCGGCGGCAGGCTACTCAAGGGCGCAGTGTGCAGCCGTTGCCAGCACGCTTTTTTAAAGGCAGTAAACACCTGAAACATCTGCCCCTGCTGGGTGCGCAGGCTACCGGGTGTAAACAGGCAGCTGTCGCCATGGCGATGGACCTGAATGCCAGCGGCCTGCAGATGTTCGCTGCATTGCCGGTCGCGTAGCTGCTCATTGACTCCGTATTCATCATTAAAATGCAGGCTGCCAATGTGCCAGTGCTGGCACAATTCCAGCAACCTTTGCGGCAATGCACGCCATACATCACACTGGATCACAATCAACGGCACATTGAGTTGCTGCAAGCGTTCGGCGAGTTTTTGCAGGCTACGCAAGCGAAAATCCAGCTTGATGGTAGCATCATCGTGCAATGTCCACTGGCCCGGGCTGAGCACATAGAGCGCCAGCGTTGGCCCCTGCTGCATGGCATGATGCAAAGCGCTGTGGTCGGTGGTGCGCAGGTCGTTGCGTAACCAAAGCAGCTGGCGCATTACAGGTGCTCCATCCGGTTGGCCGGATACAGTGCGGCGGGGTAAGGGCTGAAATACTGCTGCTGGCTCAGGTAATCACGCTCCAGCTGGCGGGCGTAGTGGTGCAGCAAACCCAAGGGCACATGCAGCGGCTGATGGCCGTGGCGAAATTGTTCGATACTTTTAGCCAACAATTGCCGGGCCTCGACACTGACCGTGCCGCGCAGGTAGCCGAGCATGTGTTGCAGGGCGTTGCTGTGCCCTTTGCGAGTGGCGTGCTTGGCCAAACACTGCATCAGTTGTAGCTGATACTCGTAGCAGCGCTGTTCAGTGGTTAATTGCTGCGAACTGGCAAGAAACCGGCCCATAGTGCGGGCAAGCTGCTGACTGTGCGCCATCAGCAAGTATTTGTAACGGGCATGAAAGCCAGTTAGCGCCGCCTGCGAGGGCTGCGCCAATACCTGATGGCGAAAATGATGATGCGCCTGCACCCGCAGCATAAAGTTGTCAAACAATTGTGGGTTGTGTAAGCGGCCTTCTTCCTCAATCGGCAGCAGTGGAAAACGCTGTTGCAGCGCCTTGGCAAACAGGCCGGTGGTCTGCTCACGCTGCTGCCGCCCCGCCGCGTCATACAGCTTGACCCGAAACAGGCCGCAGCTGGGTGATTTTTGCATCAGGATAAAACCGTCAACCCTGTCAAAACTGTCCAGTACCGAGCGATAGCCGGCTGCCAGCTGTGGGCCTAGATCATCGCCAGCGTCCTTGACCCGTACCAGTGCGGGGTTAGCAGCAGCGCCACGCAAATGCATGGCGGGACGCGGCGTGCCAAAGCCTGCTGCCTGCTCGGGGCAAAAGCTCACATACTCGACCGCCGAGGCCAGCACATCATTGCAAATGGACGAAAGTTTGTGGCCACCGTTGTAGCGCACCGGTTGACCAAGCAGGCAGGCGCTGATGCCAAGGCGCAAGGGTTGATCTGTCATGGAAGGCTGGCTCTCTTGTACACTGAAGAAAAATGTACAACCAATCTTATACGTTAATTATTTTTGTACAAGGTATTTGTGATGACTACACCCACCCCCTCATCGGTCGCTTTTTCCATTGGCGAGCTGAGCCAGCGCACCGGCGTGAACAGTATTACCTTGCGCGCCTGGGAGCGACGTTACGGCTTGCTCAAGCCGGCCCGCACCGACAAAGGCCACCGCCTGTATGGCCCAGCGGATGTGGAGCGGGTGGTGCAAGCGCTGGCACTGATCGAGCGTGGGGTGCCGCTGCGCAAAATACGCCCACTGCTGGATAGAGAAAGCGGCATAAACAGCGTCGAACAGGACGATGATGCCCAGCAATGGCAGCAAACATTGCTGATCCAGTTGGAATCGGGGCAGCTACCCAAATTGGCACTCAACCTACAGGAACTGTTCAAACAATACCCAGCCAGCTGGTGCCGAAAACAGGTGATGGTGCCGTTATTTACCGACTTGGCCAGCCATGAGGCCGCAGCCGCGCTGGAAGCCCTGCTGCAAGCCGAGCTAATACGCTACGCCTTGCGCTACTGGCCCCAAGCGTCCGAGCGAAAAAAACAGCCGGGCGTGCAGGTGCTGGGCGGCGTACCAACCGCCCCCTGGCGCACCCTACTGCTGGCGCTGGAATTGCAACAAAAGCAGCACGCTGTGCAGTGGCTGCCTGGGGATTTCTCGCTCAACGCCCTGCAGCACATGCTGGTGCTGCAACCGCAACAACGGCTGCTGTACTGCATGGATGGCGTGCTGAATACCGGACAAGAAAACCAACTCATGGCGCTACTGCAACAGCATCCACAGCTTTGGCTACAAGGCACCGCGGTAGAGCTGGCGTTTGCCGGCCACGAACGGCTTTACAGCGAAGCATAGCCCAGCCTGTAAGGTTTAACCGCAACTGGCCGCCAACGCTTTTTAAATCTCTCTGAAACAACAAAGGAGCCTTTCGGCTCCTTTGTCATTGCACAGGATCTGGACAGATCAGGCAGAGTACAGCACGCGGCAGCGCATGGTGCCTTCCACTTCCTGCAGCTTGTTCAGCGCCAAGGAGGAACTGCACGCATCCACATCAATCACCACATAACCAACGCTGTCATCGGTCTGCAAAAACTGTGCAGACACGTTGATGTTGTTGTCGGCGAACACCTTGTTGATGGCGCTCATTACGCCTGGAATGTTCTTGTGGATGTGCAGAATGCGGTGCTTGCCGGGGTGGGACGGCAGCGCCACTTCGGGGAAGTTGACCGAAGAAACCGAAGTACCGTTGTCACTGTACTTGACCAGCTTCTCAGCCACTTCAAAGCCGATATTGGCCTGAGCTTCTTGGGTCGAGCCGCCGATGTGCGGGGTCAGGATCACATTGTCCAGACCACGCAGCGGGCTTTCAAACTCTTCACCGTTGGCACGCGGCTCAACCGGGAATACGTCAATCGCGGCACCGGCCAAGTGGCCGTCCTTGATCGCTGCAGCCAACGCCTCAATCACCACGACAGTACCACGGGCAGCGTTCATCAAGATCGCGCCTTTTTTCATGGTGCGGATTTGCTTCTCGCCCATCATCCACTGAGTGGACGGCAGCTGCGGCACGTGCAGAGACACGATGTCGGACATGGCCAGCAGCTCATCCAGCGTGGCCACCTGCGTGGCGTTGCCCAACGGCAGCTTGGTCACCACGTCATAGTAGTAAACATGCATACCCAGCGCTTCAGCCAGCACCGACAGCTGAGTGCCGATAGAGCCATAACCGATGATGCCCAGCTTTTTGCCACGCACTTCGTAGGAGCCGGTTGCGCTCTTGTCCCAGCCGCCACGGTGGCAGGCTGCGTTTTTATGCGGGATGCCGCGCATCAGCATAATGGCCTGACCCAGTGCCAGCTCGGCTACCGAGCGGGTGTTGGAGAAGGGCGCGTTGAACACGGCAATACCGCGCTCGCGCGCTGCGTTGAGGTCCACCTGGTTGGTGCCGATGCAGAAGCAGCCGACGGCAACCAGCTTTTTGGCGCACTCGAACACGTCTTCGGTCAGCTGCGTACGTGAACGGATGCCGACAAAGTGGGCATCGGCGATTTTTTCTTTCAGCTGATCTTCCGGCAGGGCTCCGGTGATGTACTCAATGTTGGAGTAACCGGCGGCCTGCAGGGTGTCGAGGGCATTCTGGTGAACGCCTTCCAGCAGAAGGAAACGGATCTTGCTTTTATCAAGCGATGTTTTGCTCATGGTGTAAACCTGTGTCCTCAGCGAACGCTGCTCATAGGGACGGGATAAAACAGGGACGCAACGCCGAAAATGGCTGCAGAATCGGGGTGTTTTATCGCTTTTCACAGCGGTTGTCAGTAAGGGTCCGAAAGGCGACTGGCGGCAGCAGGACTGAACCAGCAAGCACCTTGGGGACGACTCCGCAAATCGTGAGAATGCACGATTAACAGGGCGTCCATGCTACCATAAGCGCACCTAAAAATAGCCAGTCTGGGAGCTGAAGTCTTTTCAGGCTGATGTTGAACGATGCGAGAGTACCCGATGAGCGACAGCGCCCTGATTGATGAACTCAAATCCCTGCTTGATGACGGCAAGGTTCTGACCGATGCCGACAGCCTAGCCAGTCATGGCATTGACTGGACTAAACATTTTGCCCCCGCCCCCATGGCCATTGCCTTCCCGCGCTCAACCGAGCAGGTACAGGCGATTGTGCGCTGGGCCAATGAGCGCAAAGTGGCGCTGGTGCCCTCCGGCGGGCGTACCGGCTTGTCCGCCGCTGCCGTGGCCGCCAACGGCGAGGTGGTGGTGTCATTCGACTACATGAATAAGGTGTTGAGCTTTAACGAATACGACCGCACGGTTGTGTGCCAGCCCGGCGTAGTCACCGAACAACTGCAAAATTTTGCCGACGAGCACGACCTGTATTATCCGGTGGACTTCGCCTCTGCCGGTTCCAGCCAGATTGGCGGCAATATCGGCACCAATGCCGGCGGTATCAAGGTTATTCGCTACGGCATGACCCGTGACTGGGTAGCCGGTCTGAAAGTGGTCACCGGCAGCGGCGAGCTGCTGGAGCTGAACAAGGACCTGATCAAAAACGCCACCGGTTACGACCTGCGCCAGCTGTTTATCGGTGCCGAAGGCACGCTGGGCTTTGTGGTTGAAGCCACCATGCGCCTGACCCGCAAGCCCAGCAACTTGACCGCACTGGTACTGGGCACGCCGGACTTTGACTCCATCATGCCGGTACTGCATGCCTTCCAGAAAGAGTTGGATCTGACTGCGTTCGAGTTTTTCTCCGACAAGGCGTTGGCCAAGGTGCTGGCCCGTGGCGATGTACCGCCGGCCTTTGATACCGAGTGTCCCTTCTATGCTCTGCTAGAGTTTGAAGCCACCAGCGAGGAAGTCATGGAGCAGGCGCTGGCGGTATTCGAGCACTGCATGGAAGAAGGCTGGGTTCTGGACGGCGTGATGAGCCAGAGCGAGCAGCAGCTGGAAAACCTGTGGAAGCTGCGTGAATACATTTCCGAGACCATTGCCCACTGGACCCCGTATAAAAATGACATTTCCGTCACCATCAGCAAGGTTCCCGCGTTTTTGCGTGATATCGACGAAATTGTCGAGAAAAACTACCCGGACTTTGAAGTGGTCTGGTTTGGCCACATCGGTGATGGCAACCTGCACCTGAACATCCTCAAGCCCGAGGACATGGACAAGGACGAGTTCTTTGCCAAGTGCGCCACGGTCAACCAGTGGGTGTTCGAGACGGTACAGAAATACAACGGCTCCATCTCCGCCGAGCATGGTGTGGGCATGACCAAGCGGGATTATCTGCATTACAGCCGCAGCGCGGAAGAAATTGCCATTATGAAAGCGGTTAAGGCTGTGTTTGATCCGAATGGGATTATGAACCCAGGGAAGATTTTTGCTCTTTAAGCTGGTTTTTTTAGTGCGGTGTTGACGGGCGAGGTGTGTTACATGCTGCAGCTACGCAGCCGCGCCGAAACAAGTTTCGACACAGCTGCTGATGCTTGGCATGCAACACGCCTCGCCCTGAATTAACACCTTCTGGGGTGTAGAGATGGCGCGGCCTTGCCGCGCTGCTGTCGCATGTATGTTGGCTGGGGCTTGGGGTTTTGCAGGTGCTAGATTTTGGGTTTAGTTCATCGGCATATCCAGCGAAAAAACGCAGTTTTACAGGCCCCAGACCACTCCCCTACAATCCCACCTCTAAACCTACCCTGCTTGAAAACGATTACATCATTACTGCAAATTAATGCGCGACAGCAGCGCGGCGTAGCTGCGCCACCTCCCCCACCGCAGCAGGTGTGTATCGCGGGCGGGTTGGGCGTTGTACAAGGCATTAGCAGTCGTGACGAAACTCGTTTCGGCGCGGCTGCGTAGCCGCAGTACAGCGCCCAACCCGCCAGCCACCCCAACGCCCTGACCAAAAACCTAACCAAATCATAAATAGAGAAAAACAATGAGCTATCAACACCAATACCAAGACGGCACCACCATCCACTACCCCATGGGCAAGGTGGTCTGTGTAGGTCGCAATTATGCTGAACATGCCAAAGAGCTGGGCAACGAAATACCGGACGAGCCGCTGCTGTTCATCAAACCCGGCAGCTGCGTAGACAGCGCGGAAAATGGTTTCAACATCCCGTCGGACCGTGGCGCGGTGCATTTCGAGCTGGAAATTGCTGTACTGATCGGCAAGCCGTTGTCGAAAAAACCCTGTGAAGAAGAAGTGCTGGACGCCATTTCTGGCTACGCCCCGGCGCTGGACCTGACCCTGCGTGATGTGCAAGACACGCTGAAGAAAAAAGGCTGGCCCTGGGAAGCATCCAAAAGTTTTGACGGTGCCTGCGTGCTGGCACCCTTTGTCAGCGCCGACAACGTCAGTGATACCCGCGCCATTGAGTTGCGCCTGACCGTCAACGGCGAAGTGCGTCAACAAGGTGACAGTAGCCAGATGATCAACGCCATTGTGCCCCTGATTAGCCATATTGCCGGTCAGTTCTCGCTGCAGCCCGGTGACGTGGTACTCACCGGCACACCGGCCGGTGTCGGCCCGCTGCAGTCCGGTGATCAACTGGTCATGGAGTTGCCCGGCCTCATACGCTACGAGAGCTTTGTGCGCTAATGCCCGAGCTGCCGGAAGTCGAAACCACCCGCCGGGGCATTGAGCCCCACTTGCAGGGCCAGCGAGTGGAGCGGGTGCTGGTGCGCAATGCCAGCCTGCGCTGGCCGGTGCCGGATGATCTGGATGCGCGCCTGTCTGGGCAGCGTATTCGGCAGGTGGAACGACGCGCCAAGTACCTGTTGATTCGGGCCGAGTCTGGCACCTTGCTGTGTCATCTGGGCATGTCGGGCAGCTTGCGCTTGGTGGATGCCGCTACGCCCGCCGAAAAGCACGAACATATTGATCTGGTGTTGGCCAATGGCCAGGCGCTGCGCTACACCGACCCACGCCGTTTTGGTTGCATGCTCTGGGTGGTGGAGGGCGAGCAGCATCCCTTGCTGGCCACGCTGGGGCCAGAACCCTTGAGCAACGACTTTTCTGCGCCCTATCTGCAGGCCAAAGCCAAGGGCCGTAAGGCCGCCATCAAGCCTTTTATTATGGATAATGCTGTGGTGGTGGGTGTGGGCAACATTTACGCCAGTGAGGCGCTGTTCAGTGCCGGCATTGATCCGCGCAAGGCTGCGGGGCAGGTCAGTGCTGCCAAATTGGCGTTGCTGGTGGATGAAATCAAAACCGTGCTGGCCCGTGCCATTGAGCAAGGGGGCACCACTCTGAAGGATTTTGTCGGCGGTGATGGGAAGCCTGGGTACTTTCAGCAGGAGCTGATGGTGTATGGCCGCGCCGGCCTGCCCTGCCATACCTGTGGCCATGAGCTGCGCGAGGTCAAATTGGGGCAGCGTTCTAGTGTGTTTTGTGGTGCGTGCCAGCGCTGAACTGTGGTGCTATTTGATTGAGATTTTTTTGTGCACGGCGGTGGCTGGCAGGTTGGTACACCCCGTCCGGCTACGCTGGTTCGGCCTGCGGCCAAACCGCTAAATGCCGGTCGGGATGTAACAACCTGCCTGAAGTAACCTTGTGCGGGGGGAGGTTGTGGCCCGCCTGTGGGCTATTCGTTTGGTGCTGGCACTTTACCCTTTGACATCCTCCCCGCCCTAAAGGGCGGGGATTCCTTCTGCAAGACGCTCATGTCCGAGCGCGAGTATGTTCCTGGCCGCATTGATATCGCGGTCGTTGGTTGCACCACAACCACAGGCCCATTCT
>JAHAYO010000047.1 GCA_018384595.1 Thiopseudomonas sp. | reverse complement strand
TCCCTGGGTGCCGGCCTGACCAAGCAGATCGCTGTTACCAACGAGCCAGGCGACCTGGGCGACCAGTACAACAGCTTCCTGGACGGCGTTTACATCAACGACGCCAGCGAAATCGAAAACGGCGACGTTGTTGTTAAGTCCAACGGCAAGCTGCTCAAGCCTGCACGTCTGCCAAGCGGCCTGTTCCAGTTCCGTGAGAACACCGGTATCGACCGCGTTGTCCTGGACTGCATCACCTCCCTGAAGAACGGTGCTGACCTGCTGTGGATCGAAACCGAGCGTCCTCACGTTGGCCAGATCAAAGAAATGGTTGACGCCATTCGCAAAGAAGTTCCAGATGCCAAGCTGGTGTACAACAACAGCCCAAGCTTCAACTGGACCCTGAACTTCCGTCAGCAGGTATTCGACGAGTGGACCGCGGCCGGCAAGGACGTATCCAAGTACGACCGCGACCGCCTGATGAGCGCCGACTACGACGGCACCGAGCTGTGTGAAGAAGCTGACCGCCTGATCCAGAGCTTCCAGAAGGATGCTTCCCGTGAAGCCGGTATCTTCCACCACCTGATCACCCTGCCGACCTACCACACTGCCGCCCTGTCCACCGACAACCTGGCAAAAGGCTACTTCGGCGAAGAAGGCATGCTGGCTTACGTTGCTGGCGTACAGCGCAAAGAGATCCGCGAAGGTATCGCTTGCGTACGTCACCAGAACATGGCTGGTTCCGACATCGGTGATACTCACAAAGAGTACTTCTCCGGTGACGCTGCGCTGAAAGCCAGCGGTGAAGACAACACCATGAACCAGTTCGACAACGTATAAGTTGTAGGCGGTTCCTGAGTGGACTCAAAAAACCCCGGTCGCAAGACTGGGGTTTTTTGATGGCCGCTCACCGGCCACTTGAACTCGGAGCCAACAGCCCTATTTAATACACACCTACTCACAACCACAGGAGAACACCATGAGCATGTTTCCCGCACGCAACCGCCTGTTTGACGAGCTGATGGCCGATATGGGCGGTTTTTATGTCAAACCTCTGCATGGCGATGCCCTGCCCCAGTCCATCCGGTTGGATGTCCAAGAAGATGAACAGGGTTACCATGTCCAGGCCGAGCTGCCAGGCGTTAAAAAAGAAGATATCCATGTGGATATTGACGGTGCCATCATCACCATCAAAGCTCTGATTCGTCAGCATGATAGCCGCACAGAAGGCGCGCGTAGCCTGCGCAGCGAGCGCTACTACGGCAGTGTCGCTAGGCGGTTTGAGCTACCCACCGAAATCGACCTAGAACGTGCCGAAGCCCGTTACGAAGAAGGTCTTCTGCACCTGCTACTACCTCGCCGCACAGCCGTGGCCAACAGCCGTAAACTGAACATTCGCTAACCCACGGGCCCGCCAAGGTGCGACCTTAGGTGCTCTGGCAGGCCATCCGCCCAGCTGCTACCCTGTGTGCCAATTTTTAAGCCGCACAAGACCCCGCACCATGACGTCCAAACTCAAACAACTCCAGCAATACACCACCTTGGTCGCCGATACGGGCGATGTCAGCCTAATCCGCAGCCTGCAGCCGCAGGATGCCACCACCAATCCGTCCCTATTGCTCAAGGCCGCTCAGCAAGCGCAATATGCTGCTTTGCTGCAGCAAGCCCGCAGTGCCCATCCGGGTAGCGGCGCCCATGCGGCAATGGATTTTGCAGTGGCGGTGGGAGTGGAAATCAGCCAGCTAATTCCAGGGCGCATCTCTACCGAAGTCGATGCTCGGCTGTCGTTCGACGAAGAAGCGACCTACGCCGCTGCCCTTAAACTGATCGAGGCCTATCAAGCCAAAGGTCTGGCCAAAGAGCGCATCCTGATTAAAATTGCCGCCACTTGGGAAGGCATTCGCGCTGCCGAGCGGCTAGAAAAGCAGGGGATTCAAACCAACCTCACCCTGCTGTTTTCCTTTGCTCAAGCCGCTGCCTGTGCCGATGCAGGGGTTTATCTGATTTCGCCGTTTGTAGGGCGTATTTATGACTGGTACAAAAAAACCAGTGGACAGGATTACAGCGGACAAGACGACCCAGGTGTGCAGTCCGTGGCGCGTATCTACCGCTACTACAAAACCAACGGTTTTAACACTGTGGTGATGGGTGCCAGCTTTCGTAATCTGGGTCAGATCGAGGCGCTGGCCGGCTGTGATCGCCTGACCATCAGCCCTGAGCTTATCAATCAGCTAGACGCTCAGGATGGCCAGTTATCGCGCCAACTATCACCCGAACAGGCTGGCGAAGCACGTATTGAGCTAAACGAAGCCGCCTTCCGCTGGGCACACAACGAAGATGCCATGGCAACTGAAAAGTTGGCTGAAGGCATTCGCGCCTTTGCCGTGGACCAGATCAAACTTGAGCAACTATTTAGCTAAATCTAAATCCGCCCGCTGCAGTCATGGCCTGTGCATCAGGCTTGACTGCAACGCGTGCCCGCCTCTTCCAGCAAGCTGACCAGATCACGAAAGGCTGCACGGTTGCTGTCATTCAGCTCCATCAGGATGCGATGGGCCTCCAGCACGCGCTCGCGCACCACCTCTTCAGACTGCGGCTGCTCCGGCAAGTCAGTCAGGCACTCAGGACAAGGCTGCGGCGTGTGGACAATATTGAACACCCCGGAAAAGCCCATGGCATCCAGTTGCTGGGTCACACCGGGGTTGGTGCTGGCCAGTGTCGGTAGCATGCCAAAATTTTCTTTTGAGAGGATCGATAACTTGGCCAGCAAGCCCAGTGTCGTGCTGTCAATACTGTCCACTTCGGTCAGATCAATGATCACCGAGCCAAAATGACCGGTTGCAAGTGTTTGCTCAATCGTATCGTTGAGCACCGAGCAATAGGTCAGGCGCACATCGCCCACGCACTTGAGTACAAAACTGCCGTTCTGTTCGGCGTACCTGATTTTACCGCTACTCATCGACTGACCTGCTGATAACAAAAATGGAGCGGTCATCCGGTTGTGCATCCGGTACTAGCAACGCCTGCGCTAACGCAGAAAAGCGCCCGCCTGCGGTCTGCACCTGCTCAAGCAAAGCCGCCTCGCGGCTGACCAAATCATCACCCGGCAAAGCATCCAAAATGCCATCACTGCACAGACACAACGCAAATGAGGCGGGTAACTGAAGCTGCTGATTGACATACAGAGCATCGGCAAATACGCCCACGGGCTGTCCCTGCCCCTCCAGCAGCTGTGGCGTCTGCCCAGGCAACCAGAGCACTGGGCGCGGTGTGTGGCCGGCATAGCTCCATTGCAGCAAACTGGCTGCCGGCGAAAACAGTAGACAAATCATGGTGCCATATTTGCGCATGCCAGCATCCAGCAGCGCTTGGTTGACATCGGCCAACACCGAGGCGGCTGTTACCGCCGGATGCATAACCAGACTGTGGCGCACGGTGCTTTTGATAAACATGCTCAAGAGTGCAGCTGCGGTACCGTGGCCCGACACATCCAGTAAATAGGCCAGAATGCGGCCATCGGCAAGCTGAAAAAAATCCAACGCATCGCCGCTCAACTCAAGAGCGGGAACGATCCGATGCTCAAAGCGGATACCTTCAAGCTGCGTACCGCTGCGAGGGCGCACATGCTCTTGCAACGAGCGGCCGGCGCGCTGGTCTTCCAGTAATACATCTGGATCCGGCCAGTCCGGCGCAATGCCAACTGCGTCTAAAGTCTGCGGACAATGTTTTGTCATGGACCACTCATTACTTTAAGATGCGGCAAAGGTACTCCTATCATTGCCAGGATTCAACCTGCAGCGTCCATAGCTTTTGTCGAGGAACCCACCATGAGCCAACGCCTGCGCGATTATGAGGAAAAGCGCGATTACATTCGCATGTGTCTCAACAGTGAAGCCCTGTTGCGCACCAACGGGCAGAGTCATCCAGCCACCTGCATCGACCTGTCCAGCAGCGGCATGCAGCTGTCAGTCCCCTGCCCCGTTGCACCCGGCACCGAGGTCGAAGTAGAGATCGGCTCAAGGCACAGCTCCCTGAGCGGCCTTAATGTCACTGCCACCGTAGTGCGCTGCCAGCCTGGCGAAGACGACCTCTATGTCCTAGGTCTGCAGACGACCACCATGGCCTGAATCAAAAAGCCCGTTTTCACGGGCTTTTTCAGTTATGAGCCCTATAACGCCAAGCTCACACACAATCGACTCATTGGCTTAGAGCCAAGGCGCTCATAGGTCTATGGTAAATGGCCAAAACCTTGGCTCAAGCACCGCAATTAACGTCTAAACCCCACGCGGCACAACACTAAAAGTCGTCCTCGACCACGCCGTCACGCACCCAGTATTCGCGACTCTGTAACCACGCGCTGCGAATAAACCTGTACTTATCGCCCCCGCCCATCAAGGCTTCGGTCGCCAGCAGGGATTCACGCCACGACACCGTATCCAGTACAGTCAGTCCGTAACGCGGGCGGTCATGGCGCACGTAGGGGTAAACCGTCGAGTAATAATCAGGTACCAGCGCTGGCGCATCCCGCAGCGTACTCGGGCCCAACAATGGCAGCATCAGGTAAGGGCCACTGGGCACGCCCCATTTGCCCAGCGTCTGACCAAAGTCTTCGTCGTTGCGCTGCAGGCCCATTTTGGTGGCAACATCAAATACGCCCAGCACACCAAAGCTCGTATTGAACATAAAGCGAGCGGTATCCACGCCAGCATCATGGAACTTGGCTTGCAGCAGGTTGTTGACCAGATTCTTGCCTTCGCCCAGATTGTTAAACACATTGCGCACGCCGCGTCGTATCTGGCGATGCGTAATTTTCTGGTAGCCAACCGCTACGGGACGCAGCGCCCAGCGATCAAGCACTTCGTTAAAGGCAAATACCTTGCGATTCCAGCCTTCCCAAGGATCATCACCGCCGGCTTGTACCGCCCAGTCATCCTCTGTCCAATCTTCATCAGCCAGCGCAACAGGCAGACAGGCCAGACTTGCTGCCAGCGCTAGGCCGGCCATACCCATTTTAATCAGCGAACGCATAGTTTTACCTTTGTTGTCTCGCTCAATAACCATTGCCCAGTACGGAGCAACTGACCTCAGACTGAGAGCCTAGCTGCCCCAAAAATAGCCTGTTGGCTTAAGAATAGCGCCAGGTGGTAACACCTTTGCTGTCTTCCAGAATCACGCCCTGCTCTGCCAGCTCATCGCGGATGCGGTCAGACTCGGCCCAGTCTTTAGCCTCACGGGCAGCCAGGCGCAGTGCGATCATGGCCTCGATATCGGCAGCGGCCAGCTTGTCTGCACCCCCAGCCAGCAGGAAGTCATCGGCCTCCAGCTGCAACACGCCCAGCACCGAGGCCAGCTCGCGCAGGCGCGCCGCCAGAGCAGCAGCAGCATTTATATCTGCCCCCTTAAGCCGGTTGATCTCGCGCACCATGTCAAACAGTACCGCACAGGCTTCCGGAGTATTGAAGTCGTCGTTCATCGCGGCGGCAAAGCGCCCGGCAAACGGCTCGCCGCCGGCAGCGGCCACACCCTGCGGCAAGCCCTTGAGCGCCAGATAAAAACGCTCCAGCGCGCCACGGGCTTCCTTCAGGCTGTCTTCGGAATAATTGATCGGGCTGCGGTAATGGCTGGAGATCAGCAGGTAGCGCACCACTTCCGGATGATATTTGGCCAGCACGTCGCGGATGGTGAAGAAGTTGCCCAGCGACTTGGACATTTTCTCGCCGTCCACGCGCACGGCACCGGCGTGCATCCAGGTGTTGGCATAGGTCTGGCCAGTGGCTGCCTCGCTCTGGGCGATTTCGTTCTCATGGTGGGGAAACACCAGATCCGGGCCGCCGCCATGGATATCAAAGCTGTCACCCAGACAGCAGGTGGACATCACCGAGCACTCGATATGCCAGCCGGGACGGCCCTCGCCCCAGGGCGATGACCAGCTGGGTTCGCCGGGCTTGGCGGCTTTCCACAGCACAAAGTCCAGCGGATCTTCCTTGGTCTCCCCTACTTCGACCCGTGCGCCAGAGCGCAGATCTTCGAGCTTGATGCGCGACAGTTTGCCGTATTCGGCAAACTTGCCAACGCGGTAATAGACGTCACCATTACCCGGCGCATAGGCATAGCCCTTGTCGACCAGGGTCTGGATCATCTGGAACATGCCTTCGATATGGCCAGTGGCACGCGGCTCCAGATCTGGGCGCAACACGTTCAGGCGTGCCTCGTCCTCGTGCATGGCAGCAATCATGCGCTCGACCAGTTCGGTAAAGGGCTCGCCATTTTCGTTGGCACGCTGGATGATCTTGTCGTCAATATCGGTGATGTTGCGCACATAGGTAACAGCATAGCCAGCCTGGCGCAGCCAGCGGCTGACCACGTCAAAGGCCACCATCACCCGTGCGTGGCCGATATGGCAGTAGTCATACACCGTCATGCCGCAGACATACATGCGCACCTGGCCGTCCACCAGCGGTTTGAGCGGCTCTTTTTGCTTGCTCAGGGTGTTGTAAATTTGCATTGTCACTTTGCGCCCCAGGAGTCACGCAGGGTTACCGTGCGGTTGAATACCAGCGCATCCGGCTGGCTGTCTTTGCTGTCCAGGCAGAAATAGCCTTCGCGCTCAAACTGGAAACCTTCGCCCACTTTGGCAGCGGCCAGGGACGGCTCGGCACGGCAGCCCCTGAGCACCACCAGAGAATCAGGGTTGACGTTTTCCAAAAAGTGTACGTCTTCGCCAGCAGCGTTCTTGTCTGGGTTGGCTTCCTTGAACAGGCGATCGTACAGGCGCACCTCGCACTCGATGCTTTCTGCCGCCGGCACCCAGTGAATCACGCCCTTGACTTTGCGCCCTTCCGGGTTCTTGCCCAAGGTGTCGGGGTCGTAGCTGCAGCGCAGCTCCACCAGTTTGCCCTCGGCGTCACGGATGGCTTCGTCGGCGCGGATCACATAGCTGCCGCGCAGGCGTACCTCAACGCCCGGTGACAGGCGCTTGTAGCCCTTGGGCGGCTCCTCTTCATAGTCACTGGCGTCAATGTAAATTTCACGCGAGAACGGCAGCGTGCGGGTACCCATATCGGTTTTCGGGTGACGTGGCAGCTCCAGCTGCTCGCTCTGGCCCTCGGGATAGTTGGTAATTACCACCTTCACCGGGTTGAGCACACACATCGCGCGGCTGGCGTTGGCGTCCAGATCCTCACGGGTACAGAACTCCAGCATGCCCATGTCAACGATACCGCCGGCGCGGTTGACGCCAATCATGTCGCAAAAATTGCGGATCGAAGCCGGTGTATAGCCACGGCGACGGAAACCGCTGATGGTGGACATGCGCGGGTCGTCCCAGCCGGACACATGGTTTTCATCCACCAGCTGCTTGAGCTTGCGTTTGCTGGTGATGGTGTAGTTCAGGTTAAGGCGGGCAAATTCGTACTGGCGCGGTTTGGCCGGCACCGGCAAGTTGTCCAGAAACCACTCGTACAGCGGGCGGTGATCTTCAAACTCCAGCGTACACATGGAATGGGTGATCAGCTCGATGGCGTCGGACTGACCATGGGTAAAGTCGTAACTTGGATAGATGCACCATTTGTCACCGGTCTGGTGGTGTTCGGCATGGCGGATACGGTACAGCACCGGATCGCGCAGGTTCATGTTGGGCGAGGCCATGTCGATTTTGGCGCGCAGCGAACGGGCACCATCGGGAAATTCGCCGGCACGCATGCGCAGGAACAGGTCCAGGTTTTCTTCGATGCTGCGCTCGCGGAACGGGCTGTTTTTGCCCGGTTCGGTCAGGCTGCCGCGGTATCCCCGGCCTTCTTCTGGTGACAGGTCACAGACAAACGCCTTGCCGGTTTTGATCAGGTGAATGGCCCAGTCATAGAGCTGCTCAAAGTAGTCCGAGGCGTAGCGCACCGGACCGTCCCAGTCAAACCCCAGCCAGTGGATGTCTTCTTTGATAGAGTCGATGTATTCCTGCTCTTCCTTCTCCGGGTTGGTATCGTCAAACCGCAGGTGGCAAACACCGTCAAACTCTTTCGCCATGCCGAAGTTCAGGCAGATGGATTTGGCGTGGCCGATGTGCAGGTAGCCGTTGGGTTCGGGTGGAAAGCGGGTAATGACACCGCTGTGTTTGCCGGACTCAAGGTCCTCTTGAATGATGGTGCGAAGAAAGTTGGCGGCAACAGTGACCGAAGATTCTGGCTTGCTCATGATGTCCTTGACTGGGTAACACCCCCACAGGCGTTGCAGGGGTAGGCTGAAACAAATAAAGCGCTTATGATAGCGCAAATCTGTCCCCCTTTCCGACAGCACGTTCGTTTTTATGATTGATGGAATTTTGTAATGATCAAACTGCACACCAACCATGGCGTTATCACCCTCAAGCTGTTTGCTGACAAGGCCCCAGAAACCGTTGCCAACTTTATTCAGTACGTCAAGGACGGTCACTACGACAACACCATCTTCCACCGCGTGATCAGCAACTTCATGGTCCAGGGCGGCGGTTTTGAGCCTGGCATGGAGCAGAAAGGCACCCGCGCTTCCATCAAAAACGAAGCCAACAACGGCCTGTCCAACAAAACCGGCACCATCGCCATGGCCCGCACCATGGAGCCACACTCCGCCAGTGCTCAGTTCTTCATCAACGTCAAGGACAACAGCTTCCTCGACCATAGCGCACCCACCATCCAAGGCTGGGGCTACACCGTCTTTGGTGAAGTGGTTGAAGGCATGGATGTGGTTGAAGCCATCAAAGGCGTGAAGACCACCAACCGCGCCGGTCACCAAGATGTGCCCGTAGAAGACGTGATTATCGAAAAAGCAGAAGTGATCGAAGACTAAGTTTTATGATCCTGCTGATCTCCGATCTGCACCTGCACGAACAACGCCCGGACATTACCCGGGCGTTGTTCCGTTTTCTGCAAGAAACGGCAGTCAACGCCGAGGCCCTGTATATTCTGGGTGACTTTTTCGAAGTCTGGATTGGCGATGATGCCATGACCGACTTTCACCGCGAGGTAGCCGCCGCCCTGCACCAGCTGGCCGGCGCCGGCTGCAAAATTTACCTGATGCATGGTAATCGCGACTTTCTGCTTGGACACAAATTTTGCCGGCAGGCCGGCTGTGAGCTGCTGCACGACCCTGCCCTGCTGACCTATAACGGCGAAAATATCCTGCTGATGCACGGCGACAGTCTGTGCACCGATGACCGCGACTACCAGCGCATGAAGCGTATTCTGCGCAACCCCCTGAGCCTGTTCATCCTGCGCCACCTGCCGCTGAAAACCCGACAAAAACTGGCCGGTGACCTGCGCGCACAAAGCCGTGACCGAACCCGCATGAAGGCCAGCCAAATTACCGACGTCAATCCCGCAGCCGTACAACAGGCCATGCAGCGCCATTCCGTGCGCACACTGGTTCACGGTCACACCCACCGCCCCGCCGTGCATAAACTGCCGGAAGGACAACGTATCGTACTCGGCGACTGGGACAGCCATGGCTGGTATCTGCAACTCGAACACGGCCAGCTTGCCCTGGAGTCATTTGCGCTTTAACCTGCTTGCTCCCCCATTGGTACAAGGAAGTCACCATGCCAACAGCTCTTGTTTACCGCCTTCTATGCATCGCCCTTGGCTACAGCGCGCAAGCACTGGCCAGCGATACGCCCGCCAACGTCTTTAACGACCAAAATTATCAACCCAAAGGCGCGCACAACAGCCTGCCACCGCCTCGCCGCACCACTGCCATCGCACCGGCCAACAAATCCCGCCAGAACACGCCCAGCAAGGCCATTGAAGTACGCTGGCAGTGGGTTAGCCACCGCTTTAGCAACAGCCAGAGCACCGGCAAAAAACGCAACGCTCAAGCCAGCAGCCGTCATCAAAATAGCGGCCTGTTTTACTACCGCATCCACGGCCAACAGATTCCCACCGCTACCATCTGCAATAATTACAGTGCTGGCTCTTTTATCTACCGCGACTGCCGCAAAGCCGCTCGGCGTCATTTTCAGCAGCAATGCAAGGCCGGCGTCAGCATGGCCTGTACTGCGGCCAATATGACGCCGTAAATTCCGATAACAACGGGATGCCTTACTTTGGGTTTTAATGCGTCTGCAAGAAGTGCCTGTCCATCCCAAAAAGCGGCGTATCACGATCTGGCCAAAGGGCTATGCAAAGCCTCAGCACCTGCACTGCAACAGGTTTTGGCATCACCCTTGGCCAGAACTGCCACACCCGCCTAACCCACCCTTAATACGCCCGCCAAATACCCCGCAGCCAGCAACTCACCCTCACATTACGTTATGATAGCCTGCAAATAATCAATGCACCCCTGACACAGGAACTGTCCTGTTTTGCGAGGTTTACAATGGCGTTACTGACTTTTCTTGGTGCAGCACGGCAAGTGACCGGCTCCTGCTACCTGATCGAAACCTACGATAAAAAACAGATTCTGCTGGAGTGCGGCATGCAGCAGGGCGGGCACCATGAGCTGGACAACGAAAACGGCAATGGTAACGGACAAGGCAACCGCTCTCCTTTTGCCTTCAATCCTGAACATTT
>JAHAYO010000035.1 GCA_018384595.1 Thiopseudomonas sp. | reverse complement strand
ATGATTCCGCCGCCCAACGTCACCGGCAGCCTGCACATGGGTCACGGCTTCAACAACGCCATCATGGATGCCCTGATCCGTTATCGCCGCATGCAGGGGCGCAACACGTTGTGGCAGCCGGGCACCGACCATGCCGGTATCGCCACTCAAATGGTGGTTGAGCGTCAGCTGGAAGCACAAGGCAAAACTCGTCACGATCTGGGCCGCGAAGCCTTTCTCAACAGGGTATGGCAGTGGAAAGAGCAATCCGGCGGCACCATCACGCGCCAAATCCGCCGTTTGGGCAGCTCGGTAGACTGGAGCCGCGAGCGTTTCACCATGGATGCCGGCCTGTCCGAAGCGGTTAAAGAAGCTTTTGTCCGCCTGTATAACGACGGCCTGATCTATCGCGGCAAGCGTCTGGTCAACTGGGACCCCAAATTCCACACCGCTATTTCGGATCTGGAAGTAGAAAACCACGACGAACAGGGCAGCCTGTGGAACCTGCGCTACCCGCTGGCCGACGGCGCTACCACCGCCGATGGCAAAACCTACCTGATTGTTGCCACCACCCGCCCAGAAACCATGCTCGGCGATAGCGCCGTGGCGGTGAACCCGGACGACGAGCGCTATAAAGCCTTGATTGGCCAGTTTGTTGAGCTGCCACTGGTGGGCCGCCGCATCCCGATTGTTGGCGACGACTACTGTGACCCTGAATTTGGTACCGGTTGTGTAAAAATCACGCCCGCCCATGACTTCAACGACTATGAAGTCGGCAAACGCCACCAGCTGCCCATGATCAACATTCTCGACCAGGATGCCGCCATTCTGGCCAGCGCCCAAGTTTTCAACAGCGACGGCAGCCACAACGCTGAGCTGGATGCCAGCCTGCCGGCGCAGTTTGCCGGCCTGGATCGTTTCGAGGCCCGCAAGCGTATTGTCGCCGCCTTTGAAAGCCTAGGTCTGCTGGAAAAAATCGAGCCGCACGCATTGAAAACACCGCGCGGCGACCGCTCCGGTGCCGTGATTGAGCCTTGGCTAACTGACCAGTGGTATGTCTCCACCAAGTCGCTGGCTGAGCCGGCGATTGCCGCCGTGGAAGATGGCCGCATCCAGTTTGTACCCAAGCAATATGAAAATATGTACTTTAGCTGGATGCGCGATATCCAAGACTGGTGTATTTCGCGCCAGCTTTGGTGGGGTCACCGCATTCCAGCTTGGTACGACGAGTCTGGCAAGGTTTATGTGGGTCGCAACGAAGCCGAGGTACGGGAAAAGCACGGCTTGGCCGCTGATATCGCGCTGCGTCAAGACGACGACGTGCTGGACACCTGGTTTAGCTCCGGCCTGTGGACGTTCTCCACCTTGGGCTGGCCAGAACAAACCGAGTTTTTGAAAGCCTTCCATCCGACCGATGTGCTGGTGACCGGTTTCGACATTATCTTCTTCTGGGTCGCCCGCATGATCATGCTGACCATGCACCTGGTGAAAAACGAAGACGCCAGCCCGCAGATTCCGTTCAAAACCGTTTATGTTCACGGCCTAGTACGCGACAGCCAAGGCCAGAAAATGTCCAAATCCAAGGGCAACGTACTGGACCCGCTGGACATCATTGACGGTATTGACCTTGAGTCGCTGGTCAAAAAACGCACCAGCGGCATGATGCAGCCACAAATGGCCGCCAGCATTGAAAAACAAACCCGCGAGGAGTTTGCCAACGGCATCGCCAGCTACGGTACCGACGCCCTGCGCTTTACCTTCTGCTCACTGGCCTCGACCGGACGCGATATCAAATTCGATATGGGCCGCGTAGAAGGCTACCGCAACTTCTGTAACAAGATCTGGAACGCTGCCCGCTACGTGCTGATGCAGTGCGAAGGCAAGGATGTGGGGCTGGGCGACGCGCAAGACGTGGAGCTGACCGTGGCCGACCGCTGGATTATTTCCCAGTTGCAGCGCACCGAGCAGGAAGTAGCCCGTCAGCTGGATCAGTTCCGTTTTGACTTGGCCGCCACCGCTCTGTACGAATTTATTTGGAACCAGTATTGCGACTGGTATCTGGAGCTGTCCAAGCCGGTGCTGTGGGACGAAAACGCCCCCCAAGCGCGCACCCGTGGCACGCGCCGCACGCTGGTACGGGTGCTGGAGGCCGCGCTGCGCTTAGCACATCCGTTTATGCCCTTTATCACCGAAGAAATCTGGCAGCGCATCGCGCCGCTGGCCGGCAAAAAAGGCTCCACCATCATGCTGCAGCCCTTCCCCGCTAGCGAAGGCGACAAGCTGGATGCCGAGGCCGAAGGCGATATCGAATGGCTGAAAAACGTCATGCTGGCGGTACGCAACATCCGTGCTGAAATGAACATCGGCCCGGGCAAGGCGATTCCGCTTTATCTGGCCAACAGCAGCGCCGAAGATCGTCGCCGTTTGCAGGTCAACGAAGTCACCCTGAGCAAGCTGGCCAAACTGGAATCCATCAGCACGCTGGGTGCAGGACAGGCCGCCCCCATGTCTGCCACCGCGCTGGTCGGCGACATGCAGGTACTGGTACCCATGGCCGGACTGATCGACACCGCCGCCGAACTGGCTCGCTTGGACAAGGAAATTGTCCGTCTGCAAGGCGAAATCAAGCGCGTTGCCGGCAAACTGGGTAATGAGGGCTTTGTCGCTAAAGCACCGGCTGACGTGATCGAAAAAGAACGCGCCAAACAGGCCGAGTACGAACAGGCACTGGCCCAACTGAGCGAACAACGGGAAAAAATGGCCAGCCTATAAGGGGTACGCTACAGGGCTGGCGACGCTGCGCGGAACGAAGTGAAACACCCGTCGTCCCGCGCAGCGCAACCTAAAGCGTAGGCCATTCAGCACGGAGCACAGTAAAAAACGGATCACTTTGCGCGCAGCGAAGCCCCCCGTCATTCTGCGCGCAGCGAAGCGTAGTCGCAGAATCCACAGCCTTTACCCAACAACAAAAATCCGCAGGAGAACACCCCCATGCTGAAACTCACCAAAACCACCGCACTCACCCTGAGCGCGCTCGCGCTCGCCATGGGTGCGCAGGTGGCTCTGGCAAAAGATACCGTTAAATCGGTCGCTGTTACCGCCATCGTCGAACACCCAGCGCTGGACGCTACCCGTGACGGCGTACTGGATGCCCTCAAGGAAGCCGGCTACACCGAAGGCCAAAACCTCAAGTGGCAATACCAGAGCGCCCAAGGCAATACCGGCACCGCCGCACAAATCGCCCGCAAATTTATCGGTGATCGCCCCGACGTGCTGGTCGGCATTGCCACCCCCACCGCCCAAGCGCTGGTCGCCGGCACCAAGCAAATTCCGGTGGTATTCACTGCCGTTACCGACCCAGTACAGGCCCAGCTGACGCCTAGCTGGGACGCCAGCGGCAGCAACGTCACCGGCGTGTCTGACTTGCTGGAACTCGACAAACAAGTCGAGCTGATCAAAGAAATTATCCCAGACGCCAAAAAAGTCGGCATGGTGTACAACCCCGGCGAAGCCAACTCGGTCGCCGTGGTTGAAGCCTTTAAAAAGCTGCTGCCCAACCACGGCCTGCAGCTGGTCGAAGCCGCCGCGCCACGCACCGTTGACGTGCGCAACGCTGCGCTGAGCTTGGCTGGCAAGGTTGACGTGATCTACACCAACACCGACAACAACGTGGTGTCTGCCTACGAGGCACTGGCCAAGGTCGGCAACGACACCCAAACCCCGCTGATCGCTTCGGATACCGACAGCGTCAAGCGCGGTGCCGTCGCCGCTCTGGGCGTGGATTATCGCCAGCTCGGTCAGCAAACCGGCCGCATCGTTGTGCGCATCCTCAACGGCGAGCAACCGGGCGATATCGCCCCGCAAACCAGCGACAACTTGCAGCTGTTCATCAACCTCAGCGCCGCTGAAAAGCAAGGCGTACGCCTGAGCGAAGCGCTGCTGCAGCGCGCAACAGTAATCATTCGCTAACCCGCGCCGTGGGGGGGCGCCCCGGCGGCGGCCGGGCGAAAGATAAATATTTCGAAACCCCGCGCGGTGCCGCCGCCCATTTGGGCGGGGGGCACGCTAGCGTTCTGCCTCTTCTTGATCCTGCCCTACCCCTTTACAGCGTTCGACGGGTATAATCACCCGTTTAATTTCCCACAGCTGTGAAGCCTAATCCGCATGTCTTGGTTTTCTTTTTTTGGCGCGCTTGAGATCGGCCTGATCTTTAGCCTAGTCGCCCTTGGTGTTTTCATTTCCTTTCGTCTGCTGCGCTTTCCCGACCTCACCGTCGATGGCAGCTTTCCGCTGGGCGGTGCCGTAGGTGCCGTATGTATTTCCAGCGGTATGAACCCCTTTCTGGCCACCGCGCTGGCCGCACTGGCCGCAGCCGTAGCCGGCATTTTTACCGCCCTGCTCAACGTGCGCCTGAAAATCATGGACCTACTGGCTAGCATCCTGATGATGATCGCGCTCTACTCCATCAACCTGCGCATCATGGGCCGGCCCAACATCCCCATCATCAGCGAGCCGACCGTCTTTAGCGTGTTGCAGCCCGATTGGCTGGTCGATTACATAGGCCGCCCGCTGATTATGGTAGTGGTGGTAATACTGGCCAAACTGGTATTGGATGTTTATTTCTCAACCCAACAGGGCTTGGCTATCCGCGCCACCGGCTCCAACCCACGCATGGCCCGCGCTCAGGGCGTCAACACGGGCGCTATGATTATTCTGGGCATGGCCATTTCCAACGGGTTGGTGGGGCTGGCCGGCGCGTTGTTTGCCCAAACTCAAGGCGGTGCCGACATTTCCATGGGCATCGGCACCATCGTCATCGGCTTGGCTGCGGTGATTGTCGGCGAAAGCATCCTGCCCTCGCGCAAGCTGTTTGTGCTAACGCTGTCGGTTATTCTGGGCGCTATCGTCTACCGCTTCTTCATTGCTCTCGCGCTGGAAAGCGATTTTATCGGCCTGCAGGCGCAAGACCTCAACTTAGTGACTGCCCTGCTGGTCACCGTGGCCCTCGTCATTCCCCTGCTCAAACAGCGCTTGGCGCGCCGCCGGAGTGCCTGACATGCTTAAAGCCAGCGACCTTAAAATCACGTTCAATCCCGGCACCCCCATTGAAACCCGCGCTCTGCAAGGGCTTTCACTGGAAATCCCCACTGGCCAGTTTGTCACCGTCATCGGCACCAACGGCGCAGGCAAATCCACCTTTTTAAACGCCGTTTCCGGTGATTTGCGCGTTGATAGCGGCACGATCCTGATTGACGAAATGAACGTAACCCAGCTGCCCGTATGGGCGCGCGCCACCCGGGTTGCCCGCGTTTTCCAAGACCCCATGGCCGGCACCTGCGAAGACCTCACCATCGAAGAAAACATGGCACTGGCTCAATGCCGAGGCGGCCAGCGCGGCCTGGGCCGAGCGGTCAAGGCTGACCAGCGCGACTTTTACCGCGACCAGCTATCGCGTCTTGGCCTTGGTCTGGAAGATCGCCTGACTGACCGCATCGGCCTGCTATCCGGCGGCCAGCGCCAAGCAGTCAGCCTGCTAATGGCTGCGCTGCAACCCTCGCGCATCCTGCTGCTGGACGAACACACCGCCGCCCTCGACCCGCGCACCGCCGATTTCGTCCTAGAGCTTACCCAGCGTATCGTTGCCGAAAAGCAGCTCACCACCATGATGGTCACCCACAGCATGCGCCAGGCGCTGGATGTCGGCGACCGCACCGTCATGCTGCACCAGGGCCAGGTGGTACTGGATGTCAGTGGCGAGCAACGCAAAGGCATGCAAATCCCCGACCTGCTGGACATGTTTGAAAAAGTGCGCGGCGAAAAAATAAGCGACGACGCCCTGCTGCTCGGCTAACTGGCCAAGTCCACTCTGGAGACGCCCCCATGATCAAAAAATGCCTATTCCCCGCTGCCGGTTACGGCACCCGCTTTCTGCCTGTGACCAAGGCCATGCCCAAGGAAATGCTGCCCATCGTCAATAAGCCGCTGATCCAGTTTGGCGTGGAAGAAGCGCTGGCCGCCGGCATCCCCGACATGGCCATCGTCACTGGCCGCAACAAACGCGCGATTGAAGATCACTTCGACATCAGCTACGAGCTGGAAAACCAAATTCAAGGCACCGACAAAGAAGACTACCTACGCGGCATCCGCCACCTGATGAGCCATTGCAGCTTCTCATATACCCGCCAAGTGGAAATGAAAGGCTTGGGCCACGCCATCCTCACCGGCCGCCGCCTGATCGGAGATGAGCCCTTTGCCGTAGTACTGGCCGACGACCTCTGCCTCAATCTGGAAGGCGATGGCGTGCTCAGCCAGATGGTGCAGCTGTACAAGCAGTTTCGCTGCTCAATCGTCGCCGTACAGGAAGTGCCCCGCGAAGAAATTCACAAATATGGCGTGATCGCCGGCGAAATGATCCGTGACGACATATTCCGCGTCAACAGCATGGTCGAAAAACCCAAAGCCGAAGACGCCCCTTCCAACCTAGCCATCATTGGCCGCTACATCCTCACACCCGACATCTTCGAGCTGATTGAGCAAACTGAGCCTGGCAAAGGCGGCGAAATCCAGATCACCGACGCCCTGATGAAACAGGCCCAGCGCGGCTGCGTACTGGCCTACAAATTCAAAGGCAAACGTTACGACTGCGGCAGCACCGAAGGCTTTATTCAGGCCACCCAGTTCTGCTACGAACAGCTGTATAGCAAAGGCTTGCTCTATTAAGGCAAGTACGCAATGCTGCAGGCCATTCAATACAGGCCTGCAGCATTAAGCTCGGAGCAGCCATGAACGACACCCCTATCTACGTCACCCAGCCATTATTACCGGAGCTGGACGAGTTTTTGCCCTATCTGGAGCAGATCTGGGCCAGCAAACAGCTGACCAACGGCGGCACCATGCACCGCCAACTAGAGCAACAACTGGCCGAATACCTTGGCGTTGAACACGTTGCACTGTTCAATAACGGCACTATCGCCCTGCTCACCGCCCTGCAAGCCTTACGCATAACCGGCGAAGTCATTACCACCCCCTATTCCTTTGTCGCCACCACCCACTCCCTGCTGTGGAACGGTATTCGCCCCGTATTTGCCGACATCGACCCGCACAGCTTTAACCTCGACCCGGAAAAAATCGAAGCCGCCATCACCCCGCACACCACCGCCATCATGCCGGTGCACTGCTACGGCAACCCGTGTCAGGTCGAAGCCATTCAGCGCATCGCCGACAATTACAACTTAAAAATTATTTACGATGCCGCCCACAGCTTTGGCGTGCGTGACGAAGGCGGCAGCATCCTGCGCCACGGCGACCTGAGCGTACTCAGCTTTCACGCCACCAAGGTGTTCAACACCTTTGAGGGCGGTGCCATCATCTGCCCCGATGCCAAAACCAAAAAACGCATCGACCAGCTAAAAAACTTTGGCTTTGTCGATGAGGTCACCGTCGTTGCCAACGGCATCAACGGCAAAATGAGCGAAATCAACGCCGCTTTCGGCCTGCTGCAACTCAAACACATCGACCAAGCATTGGCCCAGCGCCAAGACATTGCCCGGCGCTACAACCAGCAGCTCAAAGGTATACAAGGGCTCAGCACCCCCGCTGTCCTGTTTGAACACACCACCAACAACGCCTACTACCCGATTCTGATAGAACGCGACTTCCCCATCAGCCGCGATGCGCTCTACCAACACCTGCGTGACGAAGGCATTTACTCAAGGCGCTACTTTTACCCGCTGATCAGTCAGTTCCCCATGTATCGAGGCTTAGTCAGCGCACAGCCAGAAAACCTAGCCATCGCGACCGACATTGCAGACAAAGTCCTCTGCCTGCCGATTTATCCTGCACTTAAAAAAGAAGAACAGAAAAAAATCATCGGTTTAATTCGGGCCTGTTGTGAATAAATATCGTTTTTGTTAGTGCCGCACACTCCCGTTGTTTCTCAGGTTCTATCATGCAAAAAACCATTCTCACTTACGGCACCTTTGACCTGTTCCACATCGGCCATTTGCGCCTGCTAGAACGGCTGCGCAGCATGGGCGACCGGCTAGTAGTTGGCGTCTCCACCGACGCATTCAACGCCAGCAAGGGCAAAACAACCGTCGTGCCCTTTGCCGACCGGCTGGACATTGTGCGCAGCTTACGCTGTGTCGATGCCGTTTTTGCAGAAAGCTGCTGGGAGCAAAAAGCACAGGATATCGCCGAGCACCAGGTCAGCATTCTGGGCATGGGCGATGACTGGGCTGGCACCTTTGATGATTTATCCGGCCTGTGTGAAGTGATATACCTGCCGCGTACTGACGGCATTTCTACTACCGATATTCGCAACCATTTGCGCGTGCTCTCGCCAGAACACATCAACGAGCTAAAGCAGGCGCTGGATATGATGTCGGCGATTGTGGCGAGATTTGACTAATGTTTTCCCCGCTGGCGTTTAAGCTGCTGCACCCGCTGTGGCGCTTACTGGACGCATTAGTACCGAAAAAATCAAATTATTGGGCATTTTGCACCCATCACCTGCATACAGGCCGTTTTGTTGAAAACCAGCGCGCGCTGTTTGAGCAGGTCAAGGCTGATCCAAGCATTCACAAACTGGTGTTTTACCGTGGCCAGCCTGATAACTGGCACATTGAAGGTGCCCTCAACGTTCAGGCCATACAGCTGGGCACGCTCAAAGCCTTCTGGTTACTGGCGCGCTGCAAGGTGGTATTGCTCACGCATTCAATCTCGATGGATTTTTCCCTGCGCTGGCCGGGCGGGCGTTTTGCCGTGGTTAAACTCAATACCCGCAAACGTCTGGTGGTGAACCTTTGGCATGGCATTGCACTAAAACGCCTGCTGCAAACCGCCAACCATGCCACTCGCCAGCACACCGACCGCGTACCCTACCGCACGCACGAGCGCCGTGGCTATGCCGGCCTGATTGCCTCATCGGATATCGACAGCTACGCCATGGCGGCGATGTTTTATCCGCTTAGCTATCAACACGTCTGGCTAACCGGATTGCCGCGCAATGACTTTCTTACCATGCCGGACACACAACTGCCGCACTATATCCGGGACTCACTGGATAAAATCCGCTCAATTAAACAGAGCAAAAAACTGATTGTGTACGCCCCCACCTATCGACAAGTAGCTGTGAGCGAGAGCGCCTATTACTATCAATTCAGCCGCCGCGAAGTCGATCTGTTAAAAGCCTTTTTACGCAGTAACAATGCCGTGTTGGGTTATCGCCCACACTACTTCAACAACAGCACGGAGTTTTTCAACCTCGACCAATACATCGACAACGAGCTAATTTTTGATCTATCACACAGCACAGTGCCAGAGTTTGCTGCCTTGGCGCGTGAGTGTGATGTGTTGGTCACCGACTATTCCAGCGTCTATATCGAGGCTTTGTACCTGAACAAGCCAGTGATTTGCTTTGGTTATGATATTGAGCATTACCGCAGCCAGCAGGATGGCTTGCTCTATGACATGCAACTGGCCTTCCCTGGCCCAGTTATTGAGGAATTTACACAGCTTATTCCCGCCATGCAGGACAGCTTAAATGCCACGCCACTGCAGATAGAACAGCAACAAAGCACCGCCAAGCAGCTCTTCTTTAAATACCACGACGGCAATAATAGCCGGCGCGTCGTCGAGCACATTCTGCAACGACTCTGATCGCTACCGAGTTACCCAGGCATCACGCCAATGCTTGAGGTGCTCGCCTTCGAGCATCCAGTCGGAGCGCACCTTGGCCTGCAGCTCATCCGCCATCTTCGCCGTAGCATCCAGATCATTAATATGCATGCGGATGGCATCTACCCAGTCTTTATAACGGTTTTTCACCAAGGTAACCGGCAAGCCCGCCTGCTGCCCTTCTTGGTAGGGACGAATATCCGTGCAGATAATCGGAATACCGCACACACCGTATTCCAGTTGGCGCAGGTTACTTTTACATTCGTTAAACAGGTTATGCTCCAGCGGAGCCAGTCCCAAATCCAGATTCAGCGCGGCCAGTTTGGCCGGATAATCGTCAATCGGTACGCCCGTGTGAAACTCGTGCACATAGGGTTTGAGTGCCTCGGGGCACATGCCGAAAAACACCCACTCGACTTCATCGGCCAAATCACGCACCACGTCGGTGATCAGCTCCAAATCGCCCGTATGGCTTGAGCCGCCGGCCCAGCCAACCCGTGGTTTGCTGCCCTGGCGGCGCTGGGTTTGCAAACCGCTCCACCAGCGCAATGGCAAACGGTTTTCGCGAACAACAATTTCACCATGCAGACCAGAAAACGCCTCGGCCAGCGCATGGGTAGACACCACAAAACGATCCACAAAAGCCAGCCCACGCCGCAATGAGCGCAGGATATCTTTGGGCATTCGCTCGCGGGATGCGCTTTTTAACGGCAAATTGGGTAAGTAGTCATCCAGTTCGTACACTTTAAACGCCCGTGAAAAGCGCTGCATACGCTGCATGGCTTCCAGCCGTTCCTCACCAATCTGGCGCTGCAACACAATGCAGTCTGGGTTGTAACGCTCTAGGTCCGCCACCTGCATCAATCCGGTAGAAATCGCCCCGTCCAGCAAGCCGGCATCCTGCATGGCCAAAAACGGCTGCATCACCCGATAATGACCACAGCCAAACACATCCGCCGGATGCACCAGTGCCAGCGGTTGCGGGCGTACACTATCCAGCGGTCGCCATGAAATCTGGCTGTCAGCCAGGCGATACCCGCCCAGCATGGCAAGCGATAAATTCGGGTTATAGGCGGGATCACGCGCCAATTGCGGCAGCCATTTTGCGTACATGGCATCCTGCTGCTGCGCATCTGGGCGCGGTTGCCGGTCGCGGTCAAGCATCAACTGGGCATGGGGCGTCCATACGGTCAAAAATCCAGCCTGTGCGGCACGCAAGCAAAAATCCGTGCTTTGGTAGTCGTCCGCCAGGGCGGCATCAAAACCGCCCAGCTCAACAAACAGCTGCTTGAGTATCAGCATACAATCGCTGCCAACGGCGCTCAGATTCTGATCCACCTGCAAACGCTGCATATAGCCGGCGGCATCCAGTGCCTCCCCCATAAAGGGCGCACCGACCGGCCCCTGCAAACCCAACAACAAACCGGCGTGGGCGATTGTGCCCTCAGCGCTCAGCAGCTTGGCTCCCACCACCCCGACCTCACCGCGCTGGCCATGGTTCAGCAGCTCGTCCAGCCAGTACTGGCTAACCATCGCCGTATCCGGCGACAACAACAACACATAATCGCCAATGGCCTGCTCTGCCGCGGCGGCCAGTTGGCCCGCTGAGTCGGCAGCCGCCGGACGTAATACGCGCAACTTGGCTTCCTGCATCTGTTCTAGCGCAGCCAGCCACTCTTTGACCTCGCCACTGGACTGCGGCGGCTCAATAAACAGGATTTCAAAATTTTGATACGCGGTATTGCCCAGCAAACCCTCAACGCAGCGCTGCAAATTACCCAGATTGCTGCCGGCTTTAATCAACAGCGACACAATCGGCTGCGCCGGATGGTTATAGCGCACCTGATAGCGCCCGGGATTGGGCGCATGCAGCTGCGCCTGTGCATAACCGCGCGCCTGCAAGTGAGCTTCAATCGCCTTACGCTCGTCTTCAATATTCACCAGCTGTGGCGATGGCACAATCACCAGCGGCTCGGCGATATGCGCCAGCCCAGCCATGCCACCGCTATTGACCATGCGTAAAATCGCATCCAACTCAAAGGCTTGCGGCAACTGCTCATTAAAACCGCCTTCTGCCAGCAAGGCTTGGCGGTTAAATAGCCAATTTTTTGCCATACCAGCAGGAAAGCTCAGCAGGTAATCCAGATTAAACGACGGCCGTAACGCAGCGCCCAAACGCCCCTGTTGCGGACGATAGACCTGGTCAAAACATACGGCGCGGCAGTCGGCATCCGGCAAATCCATCAGCGCCATCACCCAGCCGGAATACACCAGCTCGGTACCCGCCTCCACCACCAGACACCAGTCGGCATGGCTGGCGTGCAAGGCCTGATTAAGCGCAGGCACAGCAGGCGCTGCTGTGATGACGTGCGGGCGTAGCGCCAGCGGTAAATTCGCCATGCTGTCTAGGCTTTTCAAGGTGCGCTTGACCGCCAGCGCGTTGTTGTCTGCATCCAGCACCAACACCTGAACGCTCAGACAAACGGTTTTGCCGTTGAAATAACGCGCCTGGCGCGCGTTTAAGGTGCGCTTGGCCAGCCAGTCCTCAATCGAAACCTCGGTAAAGCGCGACTGATATTCGGCTTTAAACAAGGCATTAAGTAGATCCACCGGTTTGAAGCGCATCGCCGCACCGCTGGAGTCCAGATGTGCCACCTGTACCAGATTGTTGTCGCCTTCGCTGCGATACCAGCCCAGATCACGGATGGCCTGGCGGAAGTTTGCATGGCCTTGCTCGCCAATACCGACTTTATCGCGGCCAATCTGGCTGAACTGCTGCTGGGAAACGCGAAACTGGGCTTGTGGCTCAGCCAGATAAACCAGATCGCCCATGCGCAGCAACTTGGCATAAAACGCCAGATCACCCACCCAGGCAATGCCCTTGCCGTTCAGATAGGTCGGACGCTCGGTAAATTTTTCCAGATCAGCTTTGCGGCACAGGGTACAGCTGGGCTCGCCAATAAAGTTGATGGTGTTATCTGCCAAAAAAGACACCAGCTCATCACCCTTAACCCGCACATCCGCGCCAAAGGGGTTGACGGTATAGATATCATCGGCCAGCAGCCCGCCCTGCTCGTCAATGCGCTCGCGTCTGGAGGTTGCCAGTGTTGCACCCGGGTTGTTCAACAGCGCCCGCAACAGGTTTTGGATGGCATCGGGTTTGATCAGGTCGTCATCGTGCAAAATTTTGATGTATTCGCCCTGTGCCAGTTTGACGCCTTTCTCGACCCCGCCAAAGCCCCACAAGCGCTTTTCATTTTTCGAATAATGCACCGGAAACGGCGCGTGCGCCGCCTTGGCCTCAACCCGTTCACGCACCGCTTCGGTGGTGCTGTCGTCACAGACAATCAGCTCAAGATTCGGATAGCTTTGCCCAATCAGACTATCCAGAGCCTGATCAATATACTGGGTTTTATAGGCGGGCATGACCACGCTGACAAGGGGGTGTTTGTCCATTCCGAGGGTTCCTGACTGATGCGAATAATGCGGGCCATTCTACCCGCACAGTAAAAAGGGGTCAGGTACATTTAGCCTGTTAAATGTACCTGACCCCTTTGGCCGACGCCTTAGTGGCAAATAAAGACCTCATCCAACGTCTTGGCGTCCAAAATATTGTCGGCCCAACATTCTAGTTCTTGTGCAGAGGCGTGCCGCAGTCGTTGGCGGGTTTGGTTGTCTAGCAAGCCAAAACGGCGAACCAGCTGCCGATGCAGCACGTTCTGCTCGCCTTGTTGCATCCCTTGTTGCATGCCCTGCTGCATGCCCTGCTGCATGCCTTCATTCAGTAATCGTTCGGTCAGAGTCGCCATTTTTTGGTTCTCCTGCGGGTAACGGGTCTGGTATTCGTGCATTTGATTATCGTCCATGGCTGTGTAGATGTCGATGAAGTCAATGTATTTGAGTTGCTTCTCTGGGTCGGGTTCTAGGGTCAGTAACCCATTGACGGCGCTGGCGTAGATGTCTACTTTTTGCTCTTCCGGCCAGCGCATATTGGGTAAGTTTAGTCGGGCGACCAAGTTATCGCTGTGCAAAAAACGGCTGGCATCCAGCTTGGCCAGCTCGCATTTAAGGTAGCCGAAACTCAGGTAGGTG
>JAHAYO010000031.1 GCA_018384595.1 Thiopseudomonas sp. | reverse complement strand
TGGTCGGGCCGCGCCCGAATTTGTTCAACCAGCATGAGCTGATTGCTGAGCGAGACGCCTTGGGTGTTTATAATGTGCGCCCCGGCATTACCGGGCTGGCACAGGTGAATGAAATTGATATGTCTACCCCTAAATTGCTGGCTGAAACAGATGCACGCATGATTGATCAAATGACGTTGGGCAATTACTTCCGCTTTATTGTGCAGACTGTTACCGGTAAAGGCAGTGGCGACCGTGTGCGTAGTGATTAAGTAAAGATCGCCAGCCAAGGGCAGGCATATTTAGGCAGGTGCCTGATCCGATAATGGGTGGGCTTTGCTGTTTTGTAAGGGATGCACCAATGTTGCGTAATTTTTTGCTAAGCCTTCCGCGCCGCCATAAGCGGTTCTTGCAGGTGGCGGCTGATTTGTTGTTGATCTGGCTGTGCCTGTGGTTGGCGTTTGTGGTGCGTATTGGCTTTGACAAAGCTTGGCTGGCGGTGCACGAGCATGCTTGGCTGTTTGTTGCTGCACCGCTGATCACCATCCCCCTGTGTATTCGCTTTGGCATGTACCGAGCGGTGCTGCGCTATGTGGAGCGTGAGGCGCTGGTGGAAATCGCTAAAGCGTTGACTGTGGCGGCTCTAGCGCTGGCGGTGTTGATTTTATGGATGCAACACCCCGATGAGCCGCAGATTCCCCGTTCTTTTGTCATGCTCTATTGGAGCATCAGCCTGTTGGCTGTTGGTGGTTTACGGTTGCTGATGCGCCAATATTTTCTGGGTGACTGGCGCGGTATGGGGGGGCGCTGGTTTGCACGGCGCGGACATTTACCCAAGGTGGCCATTTACGGTGCTGGTTCTGCCGGCAATCAGCTGGTGCGGGCTTTACGCATGGGCAATACCATGGAGCCGGTGGCTTTTTTGGATGACGACAACTCCATTGCCACCCGTACCATTGCCGGCCTTAAAGTGTACAAGCCCAAGCATATTGAAGAAGTGTTGCGGGTTACCGGGGCAAGTCAGGTGCTGCTGGCCATGCCGTCGGCCAGCCGTGCGCGGCGGCGTGAGGTGCTGGCCTTTTTGGAGCCATACCCTGTGCATGTACGCACGGTGCCCGGCTTTATGGATTTGGCTCAGGGGCTGATCAAAGTACAGGATCTACAAGAAGTCGATGTTGCCGACCTGCTAGGACGCGACCCCGTGCAGCCTGATCAGCAGTTGTTTGAACGCTGTATCAAGGGTCAAGTGGTGCTGGTAACGGGTGCTGGAGGTTCCATCGGCTCGGAGTTGTGCCGACAAATTTTAGCCAGTGGTGCGACCACGCTGATTTTGTATGAACATAGCGAATTTAATCTGTATGCCATCAGCCAAGAGCTGGAGCGGCGGATTGCGCATGAACAGCTGGCTGTGCAGCTGTTGCCGGTGCTGGGCTCGGTGCGCAACAAGAAACGTCTGCTGGAAGTGTTTAGCAGTTGGTCGGTGAATACCGTGTATCACGCGGCTGCCTATAAGCATGTGCCGATTGTTGAGCACAACACCGCCGAGGGTATTCGCAATAATGTGATGGGCACCCTATATACCGCGCAGGCAGCAATTGAGACTGGCGTGCAGAATTTTGTGTTGATTTCCACCGACAAGGCGGTGCGCCCGACCAACGTCATGGGCAGCACCAAGCGCTTGGCTGAGATGGTGTTGCAGGCGCTGAGCCATGAGCAGCAGGTCAAGCTGTTCAGTGATAGCGACGAGCGCAAGGTCGTTAATAACACCCGCTTTACCATGGTGCGCTTTGGCAATGTGTTGGGCTCGTCCGGTTCGGTAATTCCGTTATTTCGCAAGCAGATCCGCGATGGTGGGCCGGTGACGGTTACGCATCCAGAGATGACCCGTTATTTCATGACCATTCCTGAGGCCGCGCAGCTGGTGATTCAGGCAGGATCGTTGGGGCAGGGCGGGGATGTGTTTGTGCTGGATATGGGCGAGCCCGTGCGTATTTTGGAGATGGCGCAGAAAATGATCCGCCTGTCCGGTTTGACCGTGCGCTCGGATGAAGAACCAGCAGGAGAGATTGCCATCGAGTTTAGCGGTCTGCGCCCGGGAGAAAAGCTTTACGAAGAGCTGCTGATTGGTGACAACGTAACCGGCACTGAACACCCGATGATCATGCGCGCTACGGAGGAATACCTGCCGTGGGACGAACTGTGCCGTATTCTGCGCCACTTGCTGCATTTGGCAGAGGCGTGTGACTGCGAAGAAATACGCAAGGTGCTGCAGGAAACGGTGTGTGGCTACCAGCCGCAGTCAGAAATTGTGGATTGGGTGCATTTGCAGGGTGGTAAGCAACAGGAAGCATAGTTGGCCTACTTTATGGGTACTGGCTTTGGCGCAGGCCAGCAGGTCACCCTGCGCGCAGTCGCAGGGTCTAGGGCTGTGGGTTGATGAGCGTGCTGGATTCTGCGACTGCGCTTTGCTCTGCGCAGAATGACGTGGTAAGTAAAGTGACGGAGTAGTTAAAATTACTTTCCTAGAACCAAAAAAACGGCCACATAATGTGGCCGTTTTTATTGCACGCTACTCAAGCCAAGCCTTACTTGCGGTTCAGCTTGTTTTCTAGGTAGTGGATGTTGACGCCGCCGTGCATGAAGCCTTTGTCGTTCATCAGGTTGATATGCAGGGGGACGTTGGTTTTGATGCCGTCCACAATGATTTCATCCAGGGCGTTGCGCATGCGGCCCATGGCTTCTTCACGTGTTTCGCCCCAGGTGATGATCTTGCCGATCAATGAATCATAGTGCGGCGGTACACGGTAGCCGCTGTACAGGTGGGAGTCCATGCGCACACCGTTGCCGCCGGGGGCGTGGTAGTGCTTGACCAAGCCGGGGCTGGGCATGAAGTTGTCCGGGTCTTCGGCGTTGATGCGGCACTCGAAGGCGTGGCCACGGAACTGGATATCCTTCTGCTTCACCGACAGCGGATTACCGGCGGCGATGCTGATCATTTCCTTGACCAAGTCAAAGCCGGTGATCATCTCGGTCACCGGGTGCTCCACCTGAATCCGGGTGTTCATTTCAATGAAGTAGAAATGGCCGTCCTCATACAAGAACTCAAAGGTGCCGGCACCACGGTAGCCAATGTCGATACAGGCCTGCACACAGCGGGCAAATACCTGCTGGCGGGCGGTTTCGTCAATATAGGGGGCGGGCGCTTCTTCGATTACTTTCTGGTGGCGGCGTTGCAGTGAGCAGTCGCGGTCGCCGAAATGTACGGCATTGCCCTGGCCGTCGGACATGATCTGGATTTCGACGTGGCGCGGGTTGCCGAGGAATTTCTCCAGATACACCACGGGGTTGCCAAAGGCAGCCGCAGCTTCGTTGCGGGTGTGAGCGGCTGCACGCAGCAGTTCATCTTCGTGGTGCACGACACGCATGCCGCGACCACCACCGCCACCGGCGGCTTTGATGATGACCGGGTAGCCCACTTCACGCGCAATGCGCAGGGCTTCGGCGTCGTCTTCGGGCAGCGGGCCGTCGGAGCCGGGCACCACAGGGACGCCGGCTTTTTTCATGGCATTTTTAGCGGCTACCTTGTCGCCCATCATGCGGATAACGTCCGCTTTGGGGCCGATAAAGGTGAAGCCAGAATTTTCAACCTGCTCGGCAAAATCAGGGTTTTCTGCCAAGAAACCGTAGCCTGGGTGAATGGCGTTGGCACCGGTCACTTCGGCGGCGGCGATAATGGCGGGAATTTGCAGGTATGACTGAGACCCTGGGGCCGGGCCGATACAGACGCTTTCATCGGCCAACGACAGGTGCATCAGGTCGCGGTCTGCCGTTGAATAAACGGCTACGGTTTTGATGCCGAGTTCCTTGCACGCACGAATGACGCGCAACGCAATTTCACCGCGGTTGGCAATCAGGACTTTTTCCAGCATTGCAGACTCCTGGTGAATTAAACGATGGTGAACAGGGGCTGGTCGTACTCGACCGGCTGGCCGTTTTCTACCAGGATGGCGTCGATGACGCCGCCGACATCGCTTTCGATGTGGTTCATCATTTTCATGGCTTCAACGATGCAGATCACATCGCCTTTCTTGACGGTTTGCCCAACTTCGGCGAAGTTGGCCGATGTTGGCGACGGTGCACGGTAGAAGGTACCGACCATGGGTGAGCGTACGACTGTGCCTTTTAGCGCGGGCGCAGCGGCTTCGGCGGCTGCTGGTGCCGCGGCTGCTGCAACCGGTGCTGCAGGAGCAGGCGCGGCAAAGGCAGGCGCTGCGGCGTAGACGGCAGGTTGGGCAGCAACCATGCTGTTGCGGGTGATGCGTACGGACTCTTCGCCCTCGTGAATTTCCAGTTCATCAATGCCGGATTCTTCAACGAGTTCAATGAGTTTTTTAACTTTACGAATATCCATCAGGTATGACTCCGCAGTGTTTAAAAGAGGTCAGGGGGAGGTGACATGCTCAAAAGCGGCTTCAAGTGCTAGGCGGTAGCCGTTGGCACCCAAACCACAAATCACCCCTACCGCAATGTCGGAGAAGTAGGAGTGATGTCGAAAAGGTTCGCGTTTGTACACGTTGGACAAATGAACTTCAATGAATGGGATGCTCACTGCCAGCAGCGCGTCACGTAAAGCAACGCTGGTGTGGGTAAAAGCAGCAGGATTGATGATGATGAATGCAGTTTTGTCGTTTCTGGCGGCATGAATGCGTTCGATCAGCTGGTATTCGGCATTGCTTTGCAGGCTTTCAAGTTGGTGGCCGGCGGCTTGGGCTTGGGCGGCCAGTTGCTGGTTGATGTCGTCCAGTGTGGTTGCGCCGTAAACACCGGGTTCACGGGTACCTAGCAGGTTGAGATTGGGACCGTGCAATACAAGAATGTTAGCCATGCCGTTGCCTTGGGTGAAAAGGGGGACAATATGCCTTTAATGGCTGCAAATGTCAGCTCTTAGCGGTCAAATTACGACTAATGCGTGAGCAGCTGCGTTTAGCCACGTCGGATCAGCCACACGCCAATGCCGATGCAACCCAGCCCCAGCAGTTTGCTAACGCTGATGGAAGCCTGGCGAAAGCCCAACCAGCCCTGATGATCCAGCAGCAGTGCAGTACAAAGCTGGCCGGCCAGCACCAGAGTCATAAACAGCAGGACGCCGGTGCGCGGGGCGGCAAAAGCAGCGCTGAAAACGAAAAAAGCGCCCATCAGGCCACCGGCCCAGTGCCACCATTGCAGGTTCTTGAAAGCTGCCAGCGGTACGCTTTCACGCTGTAGCAGCATGAGGGTGACCAGCGCCAATGTGCCAACACAGAACGAAATGATAGAGGCCGCCAGTGTGCTGGACAGTTCACGGGCCAGCAAGGCATTGATGCCGGCCTGTACCGGCATAAACGCGCCGGCCATGAAAGCCATGGCCAAAAACAGCCAGAGGGTCAGAGCGTTCACTGTGACGGGCTCCTGCATAATAGTGCGGCGCAAATAAAACAGCCGCCCTGAGGCGGCTGAATCTTACTTTGTAAAAACTACAAAGATTTACAGCAGGTGGGCAACGCCGGCCTTTTCCTGCTCCAGCTCGTCCAGAGTGATGTTGATGTACTTCTGGCTGAACTCGTCGATTTCCAGGCCTTTGACGATTTCGTACTCGCCGTTGGCACAGGTGACAGGGAAACCGAACATGGTGCCTTCGGGGATGCCGTAGGAACCGTCGGACGGAATGCCCATGGTGACCCACTCGCCATTGGTACCCAGCCACCAGTCGTGGATGTGGTCGATGGCGGCGTTGGCGGCGGAGGCGGCAGAGGACAGACCGCGGGCTTCAATGATGGCTGCGCCACGCTTGCCAACGGTTGGCAGGAATACGTTGGCGTTCCACTCTTGGTCGTTGATCAGGTCCTTGACGTTTTCGCCGTTGATGGTGGCGAAACGGTAGTCGGCGTACATGGTCGGGCTGTGGTTGCCCCATACGCAGAGTTTGCGGATGTCGCGCACGGCCTTGCCGGTTTTTTCGGCAACCTGGCTCAGGGCGCGGTTGTGGTCCAGACGCAGCATGGCGGTGAAGTTGCGTGGGTTCAGGTCAGGCGCGGACTTCATGGCAATGTAGGCGTTGGTGTTGGCAGGGTTGCCGACCACCAGAACCTTGACGTTGCGGTCGGCCACCTTGTTCAGGGCACGGCCTTGAACAGTGAAGATTTCGGCGTTGGCGGCCAGTAGGTCGGCGCGCTCCATGCCTTTGGAACGTGGACGAGCACCTACCAGAATGGCGACCTGGGTGTCCTTGAAAGCAACTTCAGGGTCGTCGGATGCAACCATGTCGGCCAGCAGCGGGAAGGCGCAGTCTTGCAGTTCCATCATGACGCCTTTCAGCGCGTCTTGGGCTTGCGGCAGGTCCAGCAGCTGCAGGATGACAGGCTGGTCCTTGCCCAGCATTTCGCCACTGGCGATGCGGAACAGCAGGGCGTAACCGATTTGACCAGCTGCGCCGGTGACGGCAACACGTACGGGAGCTTTCATTGTGTCTCTCCAAGTCGTTATAAACGAAAAAATTCCAGATGGAATGGTAGGACGGCCCGCATCTTTAATAACAAGCTATGACGAGCCGGTGAACTCGGCGGAAAATGGTAGCAAGGCGTTGGTATGAGTACAAGGACTACTTAATGCCTATGTGACAGGCTTTTCTGTTAGCATGCCGACCCTGTGCGGGTCCGGTTGTCGGGCGCGTTAAATTGTTTATCACCGATATATCAAGAGAGGTTTCTGTGTCCGCAATCGAACTGAATACCGATGAATCGCGCGTCAGCTACGGCATTGGTCGCCAAATGGGCGAACAACTGCGTCAAAACCCGCCGCCGGGTACCGATATCGAGGCGGTCGCTGCTGGTCTGCGTGACGCCTTTGCCGGTGCGCAAAGCGCCGTGAGCCAAGAAGCACTGGTTGCTAGCTTCGCCATCGTCCGTGAGCAGATGGAGGCAGCAGAGGCCGAAAAAGCCAAGGCCAGCGCCCAAGCCGGTAAGGATTTTTTGCTGGAAAACGCCAAGAAAGACGGCGTGGTGGTGCTGGAGTCTGGCCTGCAGTATGAGGTTCTGAGTGCGGGCGAGGGCGAGCAGCCCGTGCGTGAAAGCACAGTGCGCACCCATTATCACGGCACCTTGATTGATGGCACGGTCTTTGATAGCTCGTATGAGCGTGGCCAGCCTGCTGAGTTTCCGGTATCCGGTGTGATTGCCGGCTGGACTGAAGCACTGCAGTTGATGGGCGTGGGCAGCAAATGGCGTCTGTATGTGCCCAGTGAATTGGCGTATGGCGGTCAAGCCGTTGGCAGTATTCCGCCGCACAGCACGCTAGTGTTTGATGTTGAGCTGCTGGCCATTCTGTAACGAGCAGCCGGTATTGGCGTCGGCGCGGGGCTGTTCTTGCTTGATTGCTATCAAGCATATTTTGAGTGGCTTTGATTACTCTGTGCGGGTATTGAGCAACCCAGTGAGGAACTGCAATGAACGTTGAAAATCATCCACTGCTGCGCGCTAACCCTGAACTGGCTGGCAAAATGCTGACCAAGGCTATGGCCGACGGCATTTTCGCCCAGCGCGCCCAGCGTTATGCGGCGCTGGATGCCGGTGTACAGGCATCTACCGCCAGCGCTGATGAACAGGCAGAACACGCTGCGCTGGCTACAGCACTGCTAGACGAGCTGCAAAAGCCAGTTGCTACCGGCTGTTGTGGTGGTTGTGGTGGCGGTGGCCACTAGGGGGTAAAGCAGTAGCTGGCGGTGATTTGACTCCGCTTACGCCGTCAGAGATTAAAATTAACGCCAGTCCCAGACTGGCGTTTTTTTATGCCGCGCCTCCGGCCAGCGTCTGCCCCGCTGCAACTGGGTGGCTGTGGCTGCGCTATAATGGCCCGTTTTTCGTACCCCTCAAGGAGCTAGCATGGCCAAGGCGAAGCGTATCTACGGCTGTACCGAGTGCGGCAGCACCCTGCCCAAGTGGGCCGGCCAGTGTCCAGATTGCAGTGCTTGGAACACCATGGTGGAGACCGTGGTTGAAGGCGGGCCGCGTGCTGCCGCGGGGCGCACCGGCTGGGCCGGTGAGCATGCCTCGCTGAAAACGCTGGCCGATGTCAGTATCGAAGAAATTCCCCGCTTTGGTACCCGTTCCAAAGAGCTGGACCGTGTGCTGGGTGGCGGGTTGGTGGATGGTTCAGTGGTGCTGCTGGGGGGCGATCCGGGTATCGGCAAGTCCACCATTTTGCTGCAGACCCTGTGCCAGCTGGCGCAGGATATTCCTGCTCTCTATGTCACAGGTGAAGAATCCCAACAACAGGTAGCCATGCGTGGCCGCCGTCTTGAGCTGCCGCTGGACCAGCTCAAGGTGATGACTGAAACCTGTATCGAAAGCATTATTGCCGTGGCTCAGCGCGAAAAGCCACGGGTGATGGTGATTGACTCCATCCAAACCATTTACACCGAGCAATTACAATCCGCACCCGGCGGCGTCGCTCAAGTGCGGGAAAGTACCGCCTTGCTGGTGCGCTTTGCTAAGCAAACCGGTACCGCCATTTTTCTAGTGGGGCATGTCACCAAGGAAGGCTCGCTGGCCGGTCCGCGCGTACTGGAACACATGGTGGATACGGTGCTTTATTTTGAAGGAGATGCTGACGGTCGTCTGCGCATGTTGCGGGCGGTAAAAAATCGTTTTGGCGCGGTCAACGAGTTGGGCGTGTTTGGCATGACCGACCGTGGCCTGAAAGAAGTCTCCAACCCGTCGGCCATTTTCCTTAACCGCGCCCAGTTGGCGGTGCCTGGCAGTGTGGTTATGGCCAGCTGGGAGGGTTCGCGGCCCTTGTTGGTGGAGGTGCAGGCGCTGGTGGATACCAGCCATTTGGCCAATCCGCGCCGCGTTACTCTGGGGCTGGACCATAACCGACTGGCCATGTTGCTGGCGGTTCTGCACCGCCATGGCGGCATTGCCAGCCATGATCAGGACGTGTTTCTTAACGTGGTGGGTGGCGTCAAGGTGCTGGAAACCGCTTCGGATTTGGCGTTGATGGCGGCCATCATGTCCAGCCTGCGTAACCGTGCGCTGCCCCATGATTTGCTGGTGTTTGGTGAAATCGGGCTGTCGGGTGAAATCCGCCCAGTACCGAGCGGGCAGGAACGGCTAAAAGAAGCCGCCAAACACGGCTTCAAGCGTGCACTGGTGCCCAAAGCCAATGCGCCCAAACAGCCGCCGGCTGGTATGCAGGTGGTTCCGGTAGAACGCTTGGAGCAAGCACTGGATGCGTTGTTTGAGTGGGCGGAGTAGAGCATGACGATACGTTTGGTGACCTTTGATCTGGACGATACCCTGTGGCACTGCGCACCGGTTATCGCCCAAGCCGAGCAGCGCTTGCAGGACTGGCTGTGGCAGCGTGTGCCGCAGTTGGGGCGGGTAACGCTGGAGCAGATTGCGCAGTGGAAGGCGCAGGTGCTGGCGCAACAGCCGCAGATTGCCCATAGCGTGAGCAAGGTGCGCCATCAGGTGCTGCTGCAAGCTTTTTTACAGGCGGGCGAACGCGGCCAGCACGCGCAGCAATGTGCGGAAGAAGCCTTTCAGTTCTTTCTTGGCGAGCGGCAGCGGGTGCAGCCCTTTGCCGAGGTGCGTCCACTTTTGCAGGGCTTGCGCTCACGGGGCTTGATACTGGCAGCGCTGAGTAACGGCAATGCCGATGTGCGGCGGGTGGGGTTGGGCGATTGTTTTGACTTTGCCCTCAATGCGGATGCGCTGGGTGTGGGCAAGCCGGATGTGGCGGTGTTCAATGCCGCGCTGGGCCGAGCAGGGGTGCAGCCACACCACGCGGTGCATGTGGGTGATAACCCCCGTGACGATATGCTGGGCGCTCTGAATGCCGGCTGGCAGGCAGTTTGGTACAACCCAAATTGCCTGCCGTGGCCGGGCGGGACTGCACCGCAGGCGCAGATCCGGCAGCTGCAAGCGTTGCCGGCAGCGCTGGAGCGGCTGGCTTAACGCCGTTGCAAATTGCTACGGATACGGTCGGTCAGACTGTTCATTGAGCCGGCGTCATGGGTCAACACTTGGTGCGCCAAGCGTTGCTCATCTGCGGCCAAGGGTTCGCGTGAAGCTTGCTGAGCGGTGATCACCTCGCTGGTGGCGTCGGACGGGTCATTACCCTCACCTTGGCGCATGGCCAGCCAGCCGGCGATGATGGCATCCGGCGCTTGGCAGTCCAGAATCAGTAAGGGCACGCCGCAGGTTTCAGCCACATGGGCCGCCTGTTGGCGCTGCGCGTGTTTGAGGTAGGTGGCGTCTATCACGACCGGAAAGCCGGCCTGCAGGGCAGCAGTGGCCCGTTCGTGCAGCTGCTGGTAAGTGGCGGCTGTAGCTTCGTCGCTATAAATGGCGCTGCGCCAAGGATTGCCAGGCAGAATTTGCTCACCAAACAGGCGTTTACGCTCCACGTCCGAGCGCAGGCGTAGCGCGCCCAGCTGCTCGACCAGCTGCATCGCCACTGTGCTTTTTCCGCAGGCGGATACGCCATGGGTAATGGCCAGAAAACGGGATGGAATGGCGCAATAGCTCTCTGCTAATGCCGCATAGCTGCGGTACTGGGCCATAACCTCGGCCTTGACCTGCGGGTCGTTTTCTTGCGCGAGACGGAACAGGCTCACCTTGGCGCGCACCATGGCGCGGTAAGCCTTGTAAAAGTTGATCAGCGGCAGGCTGCCGTAATCACCGGTCTGTTCCAGCCAGCCATTGGTAAAGCGATGGGCCAGCGCATGTAAGTTGCGGTCTTCCAGGTCCATGGCCAAAAACATGGCATCGCAAGCAATGTCGATTAGGCGAAAAGGCTCGTTAAATTCGATGCAGTCAAACAGCACCACCTCGCCGTCGAGCAGGGTGGCGTTGCCCAGATGAATATCGCCATGGCACTCGCGCACGGAACCTTGGGCGCAGCGCTGTTCTAACAGGGGCTGCAAGCGCTTGAAGCTGTCTGCAGCCCAGCTTTCCAAGGCATCAAGCTGAGCAAGGTCGGCGGCTTCACTCAGCATGGGGCGAATTTGCTCAAAGTTTTGTTGCACCGGTGCCATAATGGCGCCCGGATTAGCCAGCGGGTGATTGCCGGGGACGACGGGGGCTTGCTGGTGGAAGCGAGCGATCTGGTGGGTTAGGGCATCAATGTGGCCGTTGCCCAGTTCGCCGCGCTGCTGCATTTGATCCAGCAGCTGGTGCTGCGGAAACTGACGCATGCGGATGGCGTATTCGATAGCCTCGCCGTCGCCGTCCAGTACCGGTGCATCGACGCTGCCGGTGATGGGCAGTACGTCCAGATACAGACCGCTGGTCAGGCGTTGATTAAGACGCACTTCTTCGTGACAGAAATGCTTGCGGTCAGCCAGGCTGGAAAAATCAAGGAAGCCAAAGTTGACCGCTTTTTTGATCTTGTAGGCGTAAGGGCCGGTCAGGATAACGAAAGAAATATGCGTTTCGATTACGCGAATGGCTGAGGTTTCGTGCGGGTACAGGGCCGGATTTTGTAGGGCCTGGATCAGGGTCTGACTCACGGGGCTTCCTTATTTGGGGTGTGAATGCCGCATTATGGCAACTGTGGGCTGGGGCGCAAGCGCTGGCCTATGATTTATTTATGGTTAAGCAATGAGCAAAACTCAAGCAAAACGTCCGACAGCGGGCAAGAAGAAAGCAACAGCCGCGCGTGGCTTTGGCTGGATGGGGCTGTTACTCAAGCTGGCGCTGGTGGGGCTGCTGGTGCTGGGCGGCTACATGATCTATCTGGATGCTCAGGTGCAAGAGCGTTTTGCCGGCAAACGCTGGACGGTGCCGGCGCGGGTCTATGCTAGGCCACTGGAGCTGTATGCCGGGCAACGCCTGCAACAGCAGGACTTTGTCACCGAACTGCAGGCGCTGGGCTACCGTCGCGGGCAGGTGACTGACCGTTCGGGCGTGTTTTCGGTTAGCGGCAATCGGGTCGAGCTGTTTGCCCGCGGCTTTCGTTTTTATGACGGCGAAGAGCCAGCGCAGCGGGTGCGTGTCAGCTTCAGTGGCAATCAGGTGGCCAGCCTGAGTCGTGCTGAAGGCGGTGCGCTGGCGGTGGTGCGGCTGGACCCTTTACTGATTGGCGGCCTGTATCCGGCCCATCAGGAAGACCGCATCCTGATTCGGCTGACGGATACGCCCAGCTATCTAATTCAAGCGCTGACAACGGTAGAGGATCGCGATTTTTTTGATCACTCGGGCGTCTCGCTGCGTTCCATTGGGCGTGCGGTCTGGGTCAATGCTACATCCGGCAAATTGCGCCAGGGCGGCAGTACTCTGACCCAACAGTTGGTGAAGAACTTCTTTCTGACCAACGAGCGCAGTCTCAGCCGTAAGTTCAATGAAGCGCTAATGGCCATTTTGCTGGAGCTGCATTACAGCAAGGAAGACATCCTTGAAGCCTATCTGAACGAGGTGTTCTTGGGACAAGACGGCAACCGTGCGGTGCACGGCTTTGGACTGGCCAGTCAGTATTATTTCAGTCAGCCGTTGGTGGAGCTGGACGTGCATCAGGTTGCCCTGCTGGTGGGCATGGTCAAGGGCGCTTCTTATTACAATCCGCGCCGCCATCCCGAGCGCACGTTGGAACGTCGCAACCTGGTATTGGAAATGCTGGCCGAGCAGGGCGTAATCAGCTCGCAGCAACTGGATGTGGCGCGCAAGCAGCCGCTGGGTGTCACGGCACAGGGCAGCCTGGCTAACACCGGTTACCCCGCCTTTATGGACTTGGTTAAGCGCCAGTTGCGAGAAGATTACCGCGAGCAAGACTTGACTGAAGAAGGCCTGCGTATCTTCACCAGCATGGATCCAGTGCTGCAGCAAAAAGCCGAGCAGGCGGCCGCGCAGGCTTTCGAGCGCATGAAAGGCCGTAGCGGCATTGATCAGGTGGAAACGGCCTTGGTCGCTGTGCGCCCTGGAAGTGGTGAAGTGCTGGCCATGCTGGGCAGTCGCCAACCGCGCTTTGCCGGTTTTAACCGCGCGCTGGACGCCTCAAGGCCCATTGGCTCGTTGATCAAGCCAGCCGTGTTCCTCGCCGCGCTGGCTCAGCCGCAGCGCTATAGCCTGACCAGTTACCTGCAGGATCAAGGCTTTAGTGTGCGCGATGGTAGCGGCCGTAACTGGACGCCGCAAAATTACGACCGCAAAGAGCACGGCACGGTCTTTCTGTATCAAGCGCTGGCGCAGTCCTACAACCTGTCCACGGCACGGCTGGGTATGGAGGTAGGGGTGGCCGAGGTGCTGACAACGGCGCGTAAACTGGGGGCAAGCCATGACTGGCCGGCCTATCCGTCCATGTTGCTGGGCGCGGGTAGCCTGACGCCGCTGCAAGTCACTCAGATGTACCAGACGCTGGCCAATAGCGGTTTCCATACGCCGCTGCGCGCCATTCATAATGTGTTGACGGCTGAAGGCGAGCCGCTGGGGCGTTATCCGCTGCATGTGGAGCAGCGTTTTGAGGCTGGCCCTATCTACTTGGTGCGTGAGGCCCTGCGCCGTGCCATGGTTGAGGGGACTGGGCGCTCAGCCTATACCCGCGTGCCACAAGGGCTGCGGCTGGCGGGTAAAACAGGTACCAGCAACGATCTGCGCGACAGCTGGTTTGCCGGCTTTGGCGAGGATTTGCTGGCGGTGGTGTGGATGGGCCGTGATGATAACGGTAAAACATCCCTGACCGGCGCGACCGGCGCACTGCAATTATGGGCCGAGCTGATGCGGACAGCGGCACCGGCCTCGCTGGCGAATAAGCGTCCCGAGTCGGTGGTTGAAGTGTTGGTTGATCCAGAACGCGGCCTGCGCGTTAGCGAGCCGTGCGCTGGCGTGGTATCCATGGCGTATATTCGCGGCAGTGAGCCGCCTTTGGGTACCTACTGCGGCGTTCCTGCCAGTCCTGAGCCGGTCGCGCCCAAACCATCGACGGAAGAAACCAAGGTCAAGGGCTGGTTGCGTGGTTGGCTGAGTCGTTGAGGTATTCAGCGCGGTTAAAGCATTAAGGTGCTGATGTGTTTTAACCTTTCTTCGCGGAATTCCACTTCCAAGCGGCCTTTGCGTAGCTTTGGACGTTTGGGGGGGATGGATAGCGAGCCGTCCGCTAGGACGGCCTTGTCTGATTCTGGATGTACTGCTTAATTACTTCGGTGTTCGCACCGTCACCAACTGAAATTAAGCAGTAACTGCGTGACCAGAAGCGATCCTTCCACAGCATTTTCTTGATGTGTTCCCAATGATCCTTGCGGATCATACGACTACTCACTGTCTTGATGGAGTTAACCAGTTTGGAGGGCATGACGTTCGGGTGCAGTTCCAGCAAGATATGGATGTGATCAGGCTCCCCAGAGAACTCCAGTACGCTCACATCTGACAGCCCACACACTCGCCGGACGTGTTGTTCGAGGTCTTCCATGATCGCTTTGGTGATGACCTTACGTCGATAGGCTACGACTAACACTAAATGAGCCTTGATGTTGAAAACGCAGTGAGGATGAGACCTTAGTACGGTTTTTGTCATTGACACTAATCCGAAATGAACTTATGGTCGCAGTGTACCAGACGAAAAGGGAGTGTCCAGTGGAGCTGATACGCGCTGAGCGCATTGTCATTAAACCCGGTCATGTGAACCATGCAGCGTGCAAACGCTACTGTGGCGCTGCTCGTCGGGTGTACAATGCCGCGCTGTATCAGATGCGGCAGGCGCTCTTTGCTGAAGCGCCAATTTCGGCCAGCCAAGCTGACAAGGTGCTCAAGCAAACTCAACGGGAAACCTACCAGCTATTACCGTCTGCTGGTGCGCAGCGCACGACGCAAGTGCTAGGAGATAACTGGAAGGGGTGGCTCGCTGCGAAAAAGGACTACGAGAAACACCCGCACAAGTATCCGTCACGACCTAAACTGCCGAACTACGCCCGTGCGGCCAAAGCCTATGTGGTTGGTCGTAACGGCCATAAGATCGAGCAAGGCAGGTTGTTTCTGGCCAGTGGTAAGGACTTTGGTTTCCAGCCGCTCAAAGTCACTTGCTGCCAGAACCAGCCTTACAACAGCAAGGCCAGCGAAACCATCGTAAACGATGTGAGGATTGTGCCATTGGGCACAGCTTTCGTGGTCGAGCTTGTCTACCGTGAAACGGTAGAGCCTCCACCCAAACCGAACCCTGATAATGCCTTTGGCATTGATCTTGGTATCGACAACCTTGTAACCATCGTTTCGACTCAGCAGGACTACGCGCCTGTTCTGATCAAGGGCAAGGCCATCAAGTCGATCAATGCCAAGTACAACAAACTCAAGGCTCAGTTGGCGAGTAACGGCAAGCACGGCCACATCAGCACCAAATCTCGCAGACGATACAGCCAGATCAGTGACTATTTCCACAAGGTCAGTCACTGGCTGATTTCAGAGTGCGTGCGCACGGATACGGGCAGGGTTGTGATCGGGCTGAACGCCGACTGGAAGCGGTCAGTGAATATTGGCCGGGTCAATAACCAGAAGTTCTGTGCGATCCCCCACCGCCGCCTGCTGGATATGATCCAGTACAAGGCCGAGCGTCATGGCATTGAGGTGGTGATCCGTGAGGAAAGCTACACCTCCAAGGCAAGCTGTCTGGACTTGGACGCGATACCTGATTATCAGGCTGTGAAAGAGGGGAAGGTTGTGCCGCTGTTCAGTGGTCGGCGCGTCAAGCGTGGCTTGTACAAGACGGGAAGTGGTGTACTACTCAACAGTGACGTGAACGGCGCAGCCAATATTCTCAGAAAAGAAATCGGTGACGACTGGCTGATTAGTCAGATCGAAGCCGGTAAGGGCGTTATGGACACGCCCGTAGCAGTCAAGCACATCGACCTGCTACTAGAAGCGGGGCTGCGGCCCCGCGAAACCATGTCTAACCGCGAAGCGGCTTAGGCGTGGTAGTTCATTGGCTGCCTTGTTTCGGAACCCTATTCATTGAGGAAACAAATTGTGAAAAAAACGATGTGCATGGTGCTGATGAGTGCGGGCGTACTGGCGGGTTGCGTTAGTCAATCGCCGAGGGAAATTCCTGTGGTGGAGTCAGGCACCCGCCTGTCATCCGGCCCGTTGCGTGATGTGGGCGCGGCACCTGCGCCGGTTGTCAGCCAGCCAGTGCAGGACAGCGTGATAACGGTGATGACGCCGCCTGAAGCGGGCACGCCAGCGTTTGATACTGTGAGTGTTCCGGCGGCACCGATTCAGGCGGATGTTTTCTCGCAGGCACCCAGCGAACATGTCGAGGCGATGACGCAAAGCGGTCAAGAAACGGTGGCAGTAGCTGGACAGGCATTGACTGCACCGGTGCAGTCACTGTTGACCCCTGCCCAGCAGCAGCGTGCTCAGGGTGACCTGAACGGCGCTGCTTCTAGTCTGGAAAGAGCGCTGCGCATTGCACCGCAAGAACCACAGGTGCTGTACAGGCTCTCCGAAATTCGTCTGATGCAGGGCGATGCAGCGCAGTCTGAGCAGCTGGCACAGCGCGGACTGACTTACAGCAGTGGCCGTCCTGCACTGCAGGCGGGGCTATGGGATCTGATTGCCGAAGCACGGGAAAAACAAGGCAACACAGCCGGTGCGGCTGAAGCGCGGCAAAAATCTAGGGCTTTCATGTAATGAGCGTCAAACTGCATGATCTGGCGCATTGCTTGCTGGAAGTAGAGGCAGAGCTGCGCCGGCTTGGGTGGTGGAGCGAGCAGGCGCCGCATGCTGCGGCGCTGGCAAGTCGTGAGCCTTTTTGTCTGGATACCCTAAGGTTTGAGCAGTGGTTGCAGTGGGTGTTTTTGCCACGCATGCATGCGCTGATCAGAGAGAGCGGTGATTTGCCCCAGCACAGTGCAATCACCGAAATGGCCGAAGTGAGCTATATGGAAATTCTCGGCAAGACGGTCGTTCTGCGCCGCCATTTAAAGCGGCTAGATCGACTCTTGAGCAGGGAGTAGCCGGCCTGTTGGGTTACATGCCCTTACAGTTGTCGGCAATTTTTCCTTCAACATCCTTGATGCGCTGCTGGCGCTCATCTTCGCTCAGACGAACCGTTTGGCCGTCAACTTCGGCCATCATGCGCGGATTGTTTTTCAGGTGGGCCAAGCGGGTGCGCATATCGACGCAATACTGGCGCAGCTCTTCTTGTTCTTTGGCGACCTGTTGGATGACTTTTTTGTCTATTGCCTTCTGCGTGTCATTGCTGGTATCGGCGGTGGGCTGGGGCGCGGGGACGGGTGGTGTAAAACGCTTGCTGCTCATGCGCTGGCTTTCTAGCCCAGCCGGAGGTTGCGAACCAAAATGCGTTTGCCCGTTGCTGTCTACCCATTTGTAGATAGGGGCTGCCTGTACGCTTGCTGCGCCCTGCAACAGGGTAGCGGCAAGCACCATAACTGAGAGTAACCGCATAAACTGTGTCCTGATCAAAATAAACAGTGGCCACATGGTACAGCATTTGCCCAGGTGGATAGCGCATGAAAATTGCGAACCGGGCAGCAAAAAAACAAATAACTTGCTGAATTTACAAAATGCCCCTGCTTTTTAATGTCATGGCTTGACTTGATCAGCACAAATCCCAACAATTCAGCACTGCATTGCGCTCGGCCCCAAAAAGGCCAAGCTCCTGGAATCGCATACCGGTACACATCCGTACCGCTCGTTATACCCGTTCGCGTTACCTCGTGCTGGGTGGGGAAATCCTGTTGGGTTTCTTGATGCTGCTGGTCTGCCAAGGCAGATGTCCGGCGACCACCGTCGCCCGGGTCAAGCGCGCAGCAACCAATAACAAGTGCTCGCTCGAGCATAGTTCTGGCGTATTAGAGGTGTTTACTGTGGAATTGTTATCCGGCGCTGAGATGGTCGTCCGCTCGTTGCGTGACGAAGGTGTCAAGTACATTTATGGCTATCCAGGCGGCGCCCTGCTGCATATTTATGATGCCCTGTTCAAAGAAAACGAGCTGACCCATATTCTGGTGCGCCATGAACAGGCGGCTACCCACATGGCAGACGGCTATGCCCGTGCCACCGGCAAGGCGGGTGTGGTACTGGTAACGTCTGGCCCAGGTGCGACCAACGCCATTACCGGCATTGCCACCGCCTACATGGACTCCATTCCCATGGTGGTAATTTCTGGGCAGGTGGCCAGCGCTGCCGTGGGTACCGATGCCTTCCAAGAAACCGACATGATTGGCGTATCACGCCCGATTGTGAAGCACAGCTTTATGGTCAAGCATCCGTCGGAAATCCCCGAGGTTATCAAGAAGGCTTTCTATCTGGCTGAGTCTGGCCGCCCAGGTCCTGTGGTGGTAGATATCCCCAAAGACATGACCAACCCGACCGAAAAATTCGAGTACAGCTACCCTAAAAAAGCCAAGCTGCGCTCTTATGCACCACCCGCGCGCGGCCATTCTGGCCAGATTCGCAAGGCGGTCGAAATGCTGCTGGCGGCTAAGCGTCCGCTGCTATATTCCGGCGGTGGCGTGATTATGGGCAACGCGGCCGCTCAGCTCACCGAGCTGGCCAAAATGCTCAACCTGCCGGTCACCAATACGCTGATGGGCTTGGGTGCCTATCCGGGTACCGACCGACAGTTCATCGGCATGCCCGGCATGCACGGCAGCTACACCGCCAACATGACCATGCACCATTGCGACGTATTGTTTGCTGTGGGCGCGCGTTTTGACGACCGTGTGGTCAACGGCGTGGCCAAATTCTGCCCGAGCGCCAAGATCATCCATATCGACATTGATCCAGCTACCATTTCCAAGACCATTAAAGCCGACATTCCTATTGTTGGGCCGGTCGATACGGTACTGGACGACATGCTGGCCGAGCTCAAGAGCATGAAGTTTGAGCAAGATCAGAATGTGGTCAGCAGCTGGTGGAAGCGCATTGACGAGTGGCGTGGTGGCGGTCGTTTGTTCCCGTACAACGAGGGTGACGGTAGTATCATCAAGCCACAAACAGTCATCGAGACTTTGATGGATGTTACGGGTGGTGATGCTTATGTGGCATCCGATGTGGGCCAGCACCAGATGTTTGCCGCCCAGTACTACCGTTTCGACAAGCCTAATCGCTGGATCAACTCCGGTGGCTTGGGCACCATGGGCTTTGGCTTCCCTGCCGCTATGGGCATCAAGCTTAATTTCCCTGATGCCGATGTCGCTTGTGTTACGGGCGAGGGCAGCATTCAGATGAACATCCAAGAGATGTCCACCTGTCTGCAGTACGACCTGCCGGTGAAAATCATCAACCTGAACAACGGTGCGCTGGGTATGGTCCGTCAGTGGCAGGACATGCAGTACAACAGCCGTTACTCGCACTCCTACATGGAGTCCTTGCCTGATTTCATCAAACTGGCCGAGGCCTATGGGCATGTGGGGATGCGCATCACCGATCTGAAAGACCTCAAGCCGAAGATGGAAGAAGCCTTCGCCATGAAAAACCGGCTGGTGTTTTTGGATATTCAGGTAGACACCAGTGAGCATGTCTACCCGATGCAGATTCGTGATGGCGCAATGAGCGACATGTGGCTGAGCAAAACGGAGCGTACCTGATCATGAGGCACATTATTTCATTGCTGATGGAAAACGAACCCGGCGCCCTGTCCCGCGTAGTAGGCCTGTTTTCCCAGCGCAACTACAACATCGAAAGCCTGACGGTTGCAGCGACTGAAGACCCAACCCTGTCACGCTTGACCCTGACCACTGCCGGCAAGGAAGAGGTGATTGAGCAGATCACCAAAAACCTGAACAAGCTGATTGAGGTGGTCAAGCTGGTTGATCTGTCAGAAAGTGCGCACATTGAGCGTGAGCTGATGCTGATCAAAATTAAGGCCAGCGGCGCGCAGCGTGCCGAAATCAAGCGCACGGCAGATATTTTCCGTGGCCAGATTGTCGATGTCACCCCCAGCATTTATACGGTGCAACTTGCAGGCACAACGGATAAACTCGACAGTTTCATCCAGGCAGTAGGTGCGGCTGCGATTGTCGAAGTGGTGCGCAGCGGTGTCACCGGCATTGCCCGTGGCGACAAAGTTCTTAGCCTTTAATTCAACCCGGGAAGGCAAGGGCCTTCCCATTTTGAGGAGTGTTTCATGCAAGTTTATTACGACAAAGACTGTGACCTGTCGATCATCCAGGGTAAAAAAGTAGCGATTATCGGCTATGGTTCCCAGGGCCACGCCCACGCCTGCAACCTGAAAGACTCAGGTGTTGATGTTACTGTCGGTCTGCGTGCCGGCTCCAGCTCCATTGCCAAAGCACAAGCCCATGGCCTGAAAGTTGCCGAAGTGGCCACCGCTGTGCAGCAAGCCGACGTAGTCATGGTGCTGACCCCAGACGAATTTCAAGGCCAACTGTACCGGGAAGAGCTGGAGCCCAACCTGAAAAAAGGCGCTACGCTGGCCTTTGCTCATGGCTTTTCAATTCACTACAACCAGGTCGTGCCGCGCGCCGATCTGGACGTAATCATGGTTGCCCCCAAGGCTCCGGGCCACACCGTGCGCTCCGAGTTTGTGCGTGGCGGCGGCATTCCTGACCTGATCGCCATTTATCAGGATGCCAGCGGCAACGCCAAGAATGTAGCCCTGTCCTATGCCAGCGGTGTGGGTGGTGGTCGTACCGGCATCATTGAAACCACGTTTAAGGACGAAACAGAAACTGACCTGTTCGGTGAGCAAGCTGTTCTGTGTGGTGGTACCGTCGAGCTGGTCAAGGCTGGTTTTGAAGTGCTAACAGAAGCGGGTTATGCGCCAGAAATGGCTTACTTTGAGTGCCTGCACGAGCTGAAGCTGATTGTTGACCTGATGTTCGAAGGCGGCATCGCCAACATGAACTACTCCATTTCCAACAACGCCGAGTACGGTGAGTACGTAACCGGCCCGGAAGTGATCAACGAGCAGTCCAAAGAAGCCATGCGTAATGCGCTCAAGCGCATTCAGAATGGTGAATACGCCAAGATGTTCATCAGCGAAGGCGCGACCAACTACCCATCCATGACCGCATGGCGTCGCAATAACGCGGCTCACCCGATTGAGCAGGTCGGTGAAAAGCTGCGTGCCATGATGCCTTGGATCGCAGCCAACAAAATTGTGGACAAGAGCAAAAACTGATTTCTGATCAGACCAAAAACGCGGCCTTGGTGCCGCGTTTTTCTTTTATAGGCCAAAATGCGCTAAAATTCGCACTTATCGAATCCTGAATTATGGGGACTTAAGGCGTGAGCATCAAAAATAATTCGCACCCGAGTGATACTGAAAGAACCCTAGAAAGCATGTTGCCGATTGCTGAGCATGAAGAGGAAGGACGCGACGAAGACGGGCGCAAAGTGCGGCATCGAGGCGTGTATCTGCTGCCCAACCTGTTTACCACTGCCAATCTGTTTGCCGGCTTCTATGCAATGATTTGCGCTGTCAATGGTAATTTTTATGTAGCCAGCGCTGCTGTTTTTGTGGCTATGGTGCTTGATGGGCTGGATGGCCGCGTGGCGCGCATGACCAATACACAGAGCGCTTTTGGTGCCGAGTATGACTCCCTGTCGGATATGGTGGCCTTTGGTGTTGCTCCTGCGCTGCTGTCTTATCAGTGGGCGCTTAAAGAACTGGGGAATGTAGGGCTGACCGTCGCCTTTATTTATGCTGCCTGTGCAGCCTTGCGGTTGGCGCGCTTTAATACCCAGATAGGTGTGGTCGACAAGCGCTGGTTTATTGGTCTGGCAAGTCCGGCCGCTGCTGCAGTGGTGTCCGGCTTGGTGTGGGCGGTCAGTGAGCACGATGTATACGGCAAAGATTTGCCAGTGTTTGCCAGTCTAGCTTTTGCCGCGGTAGTGGCGGTAACCGGATTACTGATGGTCAGTAACGTTAAGTATTACAGTTTCAAAGACTTGGACTTGAAAGGGCGAGTGCCCTTTGTCGTGATACTGGTAGTGGTTCTGGCGTTTGCGGTGGTTTTCAGTGATCCGCCGCGTGTGCTATTGCTGCTGTTCCTTGCGTATGCCATATCGGGGCCGGTCAATCTGGTGCTGCGTTTACGGCGGATTCAGAAAAAAACCGAAAAACAGGCTTGACGGGTGCGGTTTTCTCCCTATAATGCGCATCTCTTTCAACGGCCCGCTGGATCAGCAGGCAACCTTGAAGAAAGAAATTTCAAAAAGGGGTTGACAAGAAGATTTGCGAA
>JAHAYO010000068.1 GCA_018384595.1 Thiopseudomonas sp. | reverse complement strand
GCTTTTTATCAAGTACTGCTGGAACGTCAGCCAGCTTCCGTGGGCGGTAAATTGCCAGATGATGGGTTTTATTTTTTGCCAGTAGAATGAAAGATGATGGGTCGGTGTTCGCCTGTTTCCGGTTATGGTTACGCAAAGACGCCACAAGTACATCCATGTAGGCTCCGTGTCGCCATCCATGGCGACACAGGCTTTGTCTCTAGCCAACTGCCAGCACCACTAAACAAATTTTTCACCATCAAAACAAGCACACAAATAAGAGAAAACCCACCATGAGTCATCAATCCGATCTGATCAGCCAAGACATTGAAGCCTATCTAGCCCAGCATGAGCGCAAAGAGCTGTTGCGTTTTCTGACCTGCGGTAACGTTGACGATGGCAAGAGCACCCTGATTGGGCGCTTGTTGCATGACTCAAAAATGATTTACGAAGACCATCTGGCGGCCATTACCCGTGACTCCAAAAAGTCCGGCACCACCGGTGACGAAGTTGATTTGGCACTGCTGGTTGATGGCTTGCAGGCCGAGCGCGAGCAAGGCATTACCATTGATGTCGCCTACCGTTATTTCAGCACCGCCAAGCGCAAGTTCATCATTGCCGACACCCCCGGTCACGAGCAGTACACGCGCAATATGGCCACTGGCGCTTCCACCTGCGATCTGGCGATTATCTTGGTCGATGCGCGCAAGGGGCTGCAAAACCAGACCCGTCGCCACAGCTATATTGCTTCTCTGCTGGGTATTCGTCATCTGGTGGTGGCCATCAACAAGATGGATTTAGTTAACTATGACCAGCAGCGTTTTGATGAAATTTGTGCCGATTATCTGCAATTTGCCGCTAATCTCGGGGTAAACGAGCAACGTCTGCATTTTGTGCCGCTGTCGGCGCTCAAGGGCGATAACGTGGTTAATGCCAGCGCACACACGCCTTGGTATGCCGGCCCCACCCTGATGCAACTGCTCGAAAGTGTAGATATCAGCCCCGCCCCTGCGCAGGAAGCACTGCGCTTTCCGGTGCAATACGTCAACCGCCCCAACCTGAACTTCCGTGGTTTTGCCGGCACCCTGGCCAGCGGGCAGGTGCGCAAGGGGGATGCTATTAAAGTGTTGCCCAGCGGCAGCACCAGCAAGGTGAAATCCATTGTCACCTTTGACGGCGAGCTAGATCGTGCCATTGCTGGTCAGGCCATTACCCTGACACTCGAAGATGAAATTGATATTTCCCGCGGTGATTTGCTGGTGCACGAACACAGCCAGCCGCTGGTCACCGACCGCGTGGATGCCACGCTGGTCTGGCTGGGCGAAGAGCCCTTGCTGCCGGGCAAGCGCTACGATATCAAGCGCGCCACCAGCAACACCCCCGGCACCGTAACCGAAATCCGCCAGCGCATTGATGTCAACACGCTGGATAAAGCGCCTGCCAGCCAATTACAGCTCAATGAAGTGGCCGAGGTGGTGCTCAGTCTGGATACGCCGCTGGCCATCGACAATTACCGCGACAACCGCACCACCGGTGCTTTTATCATCATCGACCGCATGAGCAACATCACCGTTGGCGCGGGCATGATTCAAACCCATGGCAACGCCGAACACCCAGGCAGCCTGCCCGGCAAAGGACGCGTGAATACCGCCGAGCGCCAGCTGCGTTTTGGCCAGCAGCCCATGACCCTGCTATTTAGCGGCCTGTCTGGCGCGGGCAAGAGCACACTGGCCTATGCGCTGGAGCGCAAGTTGTTTGACAGTGGCCGCGCTGTGTATGTGCTGGACGGACAAAACCTACGCCACGACCTGAACAAAGGACTGCCCGCCGACCGTGCTGGCCGTGCCGAAAACTGGCGGCGTGCCGCCCAGGTGGCACGCCAATTCAACGAGGCCGGGCTGATCAGCCTGTGTGCGTTTGTTGCCCCAGATGCCGAAGGCCGCGAACAGGCACGGGCGATTATCGGTAAGGAACGCTTACTGACCGTGTATGTGCAGGCGTCGCCGGATGTCTGCCGCGAACGTGATCCGCAAGGGCTGTACGCTGCCGGCGAGGACACCATTCCCGGCGAGTCCTTCCCCTACGACGTACCGCTGGATGCCGATTTGGTGATCAATACCCAGCAACTCAGCGTTGAGCAAAGCGTGCAGCAATTACTGGAATTGCTGCGCAGCAAGGGCGTTCTGTAAAGGCCACTCGGCTCAGGCGGCCACCAACCGCCTGAGCCACAAAACCAGCCAACTGCCAGCAACAAAGGGAAAGGTCAGCGCCGTCAGTCCGGCATGCAGGAACATCTGGCCAACCAGCAATGCCGCCAATACCGACAGCAGCACCCACAACCCGTCCTCACCGGCAGGGCCGGCAAACACAATGGCGCACAGCACCGCGTTATAACCCAGCAGCCCCCAGGCCACCGCATCGGCATCCGTACCCAGCTGCAACATCAGCCAGCCGGCCAGCAGCGAGGCCGCCAGTGCATAAAGCGCCGCCAGCGGTGCCGCCAGCCACACGCCGATAAAAAACAACAGCCCCGACAGTGTGCTGTTCTGCAAAATCACCTGACCAAAACCGCTGAGGGCCATACCGGCTATCGCCTGCTGCGGCAAGGCCACCGCCGTTGGCAGCCAGCTGCTACCCAGCCACAGGCACAACCAAGTCACCAGAATGAACGGCAGAGTATAGAGCGGCCAGCCGCGCTGCAGCCCCAGATGCTGAATCAGTGCCGCCAGACAGCCCGCCACCGGCAACAACAGCCACAGCCCGATACTGGGCGGAAAAAACAGCACCAGCGCCACGCCGGTTAGCGCTGCACTGAAACCATACAGCCCCTGCTCAATGCGCTGGTTATCCCAACCCAGACGATAAGCCAACAACGTGGCAGACAGGGTTGCCAGCAGTGCACCCAGCGCCATATCCCAACCGCCCCAAGCAATACCCGCCAGAAACAGCAGACCGGTACCGGCATGGTTTTGCAGCATGATCTGGCCATGGCCACGCAGCACCGCCAGCAACAGCTGGCGCGGTTCAATGACTCCAAGCACGACACTCTCCCTGCAGGTGGCCTACTGCGCCGACAACGGCAAGCCAAAGATGCGGTCAAAAAACCAGTTGAAAATGAAGGTATAAAGCAGGAAAAACAGTAAAAACCCAGCATCCAGCCAAAACGCATCCCACAGGCCGATCTGCAACCACCAGGCAAATAACGGTATGGTCATCAACGCCAGCCCGCCCTCAAACCCCACCGCATGCACCGTGCGCCGCCTCAGGCTGCGGCCACGCACACTTTGACGCGCCTCCCAAAACTCAAAGCCGGTGTTCCAGGTCAGGTTCCACACCACGGCAATCACCGATACCACCACCGACACCGTGCCGGAGTGAAACAGGTCATGGCCCAGCGCAATGAGCATCAGGCTGGTCAGCACAATGGCGATGGTTTCAAACAGGCTGACATATACCAGCTTGCGTTGCAGGCCCTGCATGGGACGCTCCTGTCGGGCGGTGCCGGTTAAAAACGGAGCATTTTAACCCTGCCCATAGCGGTTGGCCATGGCACCCCAACACACAGACCGCCACCACGGGCAAGCAACAGATTACAAAAAATGATAGTATGCGGGCGTTTTTGATCCACGTCAGCATTTGCAGGGCTTTCATGTCAACCCAACCTTCGATTTCCAACACCGCTACCCCAGCCAGCCAACGCAACCTATGGCTGCTCTTTGGCGCTCAAGCACTGGGCGGCGCATCTCCCCCCATTATCATTTCCCTTGGCGGCTTGGTTGGCATGCAGCTGGCCAGCGACCCTGCGCTGGCGACCTTGCCAGTCAGCCTGTTTAACTTAGGGCTGGCCCTGTCCACCATCCCAGCGGCTTTACTCATGCGCTATCTAGGCCGTCGCCAAGCCTATGTACTAGGCGCTGTGCTGGCCATTATCGCCGCACTGATCGCCGCTTTTGGCATTGCCAAGGGCAGCTTTGTGCAGTTTTGTATCGGCACCACACTGGCCGGATTTTATGCCGCCTGCGTACAGAACTACCGCTTTGCCGCCTCCGACAGCGTGGTGCCCAAAGAGCGCCCCAAGGCTATTTCGCGCATCATGATTGGCGGGCTGGTAGCGGCCATTATTGGCCCGCAAGTGGTGATCTGGACCCATAACGCTTGGAGCGGCGCGCCCTACGCCGGCGGTTTTGTCAGCCAAGCAGTGCTGGCTCTGCTGGCGCTGGGATTGCTAGCCCAGCTGCGCCTACCCAGCCTGCAATTTGCCGCCAGCGCCGGCGAGGCCCGTTCGTTGTGGGTCATTGCCCGCCAGCAACGGTTTGTGGTGGCGGTCGTAGCCGGCATTGTGTCCTATGGCTTGATGGCCTTTATCATGACCGCCGCACCCATGGCTATGGTGGCCAAGGGTTTTAGCAAAGAGCAGGCCACCCTGGGTATCCAGTGGCATGTGCTGGCCATGTTCGGCCCCAGCTTTATCACCGGCACCCTGATTGCCCGCTTCGGCAAACTGACCATCACCGCTGCTGGGCTGGCGATTATTGGCCTATCCGGTCTGCTGGCCTTTGCTGGCCAAGAGCTGTTCCATTTCTGGGGCTCGCTGATTTTGCTGGGTATTGGCTGGAACTTCGGCTTTATCGGTGCCACCGCCATGGTCACCGACACCTATAGCCAAGCAGAACGCGCCAAGGCGCAGGCGATGAACGATTTTCTGATTTTCGGCACGGTAGCCTGCGGCTCATTCGGTTCTGGCTATCTGCTCAACGAAGTGGGCTGGATCAGCATCAACCTGTACATGCTGCCGGTGATTGGGGCGGTGCTGTTGCTGCTGCTCTGGCTGCGCCTGACCCAGCCGGTATCACCTATTCCACGGGGCTGAGCTGCCACACTAAAACCACAGCGTCCCTTCGTGGGCGCTGCGGTGACACAACCGGTAACAAAAGCTGTAACAAAAACGGGCGGCCCAAGGGCCGCCCGTTATCTATCAGCCGCCGACTCTTTAATCGCCAAAGCTGATATCCATATCGCGGGCCGTCAGTACGGTGTCGCCTTTTGGATCAACCCGCTTGTCGGCACTGAGCGCCTTTTCCATGGGCACCAGCGCAATTTCGGTTGATTTGAGCGCCACCATATGACCGAACTTGCCGGCTTCAATGGCACGCACGGCAGCGGCACCAAAGCGCAGTGCCAGCAGGCGGTCGAAGGTGGTGGGCGAGCCGCCACGCTGCAAGTGGCCCAGCACCAGCGAGCGGGTGTCCTTGCCGGTGCGGGCAGCAATTTCGGCGGCGACATATTCAGCAATGCCACCCAGCACCACATGCTGACGGCCCAGCTCGCCGTCACCCTTGGTCACCACGTCGCCGCCGACGGGCGTAGCGCCTTCGGCCACCACCACAATGCCGTATTTGCGGCCATTGAGTTCGTTATCCATCAGGTGCGCACACACCTTGTTGATATCGAATGGAATCTCTGGAATCAAAATAACGTCGGCATTACCGGAAATGCCGCTATTGAGCGCAATAAAGCCCGCATCGCGCCCCATCACCTCAACCACCATGATGCGATCATGGGACTTGGCGGTGGAGTGCAGCCGGTCAATGGCTTCGGTGGCAATGCCGGTGGCGGTGTCAAAACCAAAGGTCAGCTCGGTGCCGCCTAGGTCGTTGTCGATGGCCTTGGGCACGCCAATCACCGGAATGCCCTTTTGTGCAAAACGGTGGGCAATATCCATGCTGCCGTCGCCACCCACTGAAACCAGCGCATCAAAGCCCAGCCGGTTAAAGTTCTCGATCACCTTGTCAGACAGATCACGCTCTTCACACTCTCCGGCCACATTGCACACCGGCATGCGGAAGGGGTTGCCCTTGTTGGTGCTGCCCAAAATGGTGCCGCCCTGGATGGCAATGCCATCCACCACTTTTGGGGTCAGGCGCACGATTTCATTGGTGTTGAGCAGGCCGGAGTAGCCGGACTTGATACCGTAGACTTCCCACGAGCGATGGTGGGCCGCCATAGTGACTGCCTCGATAACCGCATTGAGGCCAGGCGCATCGCCACCACCGGTATTGATACAAATCTTGAGACGCTTGGACATGAATACCTCCCTGAAAAGTGTCCGCAATATAGCATATCCGCCACCAAACCACCCTAACCGGCGTTTGCGCCAAAGGTCGTGCTGCGCAAACGCGCATTCAGCCTGTCTGCCTGCCAGCAGCGAGCGGCTAACGGTTATCAGGGTGTTGGGCACAGCAGGTGAGGTGGTCATTGACCAAGCCCATTGACTGCATAAAGGCATAGCAACCGACGGGGCCAACAAACGCAAAACCAGCTTTTTTCAGCGCCTTGCTCATGGCGTTGGACTCGGCCGTTTGCGTCGGAACCTCCTGCATGCCGGACCAATGATTAACACGCGGCTCGCCGCCAACAAAGCTCCACAGCCATTCGGCAAAATCCACCCCCTGCTCTGCCAGACGCACATAAGCCCGCGCGTTGGTACGAATGGCCGTCAACTTGCCGCGATGCCGGATCAGGCCGGGGTCCTGTAGCAGGCGCTCCAGCTCAGCCTCGGTCATCCCGGCAATGCGTTGCGGATCAAAGCCATGAAAACAGCGCCGGTAGTGCTCGCGTTTGCGCAGCACCACCAGCCAACTCAAACCGGCCTGCTGGCCCTCTAGGCACAGTTTTTCAAACAGCCTGCGGCTGTCATGACAGGGCACGCCCCACTCGTCATTGTGGTAGGCAATATAATCGGCCTGCTGCCCAGGCCAAGGGCAAATAGGCATCCAATCAGTCACAGCGGCATCCTCAAACACACAGATAAACACCCCACAAACAAAAATCCCGGAATACATCCGGGATTTTTGTGTTCAGTCAGCGTCTTAGGCAGTCGCCTGCCGCTTGCCGCGCTTGCTGTGCCAGAACATCACACCGGCCAGAGAGGCAACGCCCACTACAATACCGATCGGCTTGCTGTATTCCAGCGGAAAGTTCAAACCAATGCCAGCTGTCGCAATGTATGAAACCGTTACCGCTGTACCAATCACCGCTGGAATGCTGACAATCCAGTGAAAGGCACCACGGTCATACAGATACTTGGTCGCCAGCCACAACACGCTGGTAGACAGCAACATATTGGAGAAGGCGAAGTAGCGCCAGATCAGGGCAAAGTCGATGAAGGTCATCAGGTAGCCCAGACTCAGCAGCGGAGCCGACAGTGCCAGCCGGTGCATAACCGTTTGCCGGATCTTGAAGGCATCGGTGAGGGTCAGGCGCAGCGAGCGGAACGCGGTATCGCCCGAAGTGATCGGGAAGATGGCCACGGCCAGAATCGCCATCACACCGCCAAACACACCCAGATAGCTGGTGGCGATGTGGTTGACCACGTGACCGGGGCCGCCCTGGGCAATCATCGCTTTCAGCTCAGGGTAACCGCCAGGGAAAGCAGCAATACCGGCCAGCGCCCAAACGCACGCCACAATACCTTCACACATCATCGCGCCATAGAACACCGGACGGGCGTACTTTTCGTTGGTCAGACAGCGGGCAATCATCGGCGACTGCGTGGAGTGGAAACCACTAATAGCACCACAGGTAATGGTCAGAAACAGCAACGGCCAAATGGGTGCGCCATCGGGATTAGGACGCAGCAGGTCTTCTTCGGCAGCGTGGTCAGTGAAGTAGGCAAATACGTTGCTGATTTCCGGCAGGTTCGGTGCCTTGATCAACAGCGCCAGCGCAACCAAGCTGGTCATCACAATCATCAACACGCCAAACAGCGGGTACAGCTTGGCAATGATCTTGTCGATTGGCAGCAGGGTGGCAAAAAAGTAGTACAGCAGAATGGCGATAACCCAGAACGAGTTATTGGCCAGCATGGTGCCCTCAAAATAGGTCAGGTTGGCCAGCAGCCCCGCTGGGCTCATGATGAACACCACACCGACGAAGAACAGCAACATACAGGTAAACACCAGCATGATGCCCTTGAACACTACGTTGTAGTAGTGACCGGCAATCTCGGGCAAGCTCTTGCCGTCTTCTTTCAGACTCATCACGCCTGAGAAGTAGTCGTGTACCGCGCCGCCGACCACGTTACCAATAACGATCCACACCAGCGCCACTGGGCCATAAATGGCACCCAGGATTGGGCCGAAAATCGGGCCAATACCGGCAATGTTGAGGAACTGGATCAGGAAGGCGCGCGCTGGGCTCAGTGGCACATAGTCCACGCCGTCACGCAGACGCTCCTGCGGGGTAATGGCAGTTGGGTCAATGCCCGCCTGCTTTTCTACAAAGGGGCTGTAAAACTTGTAACCAAGCAACAGCACCCCGATGCTGATGAAGAAAATGATCATGGTTGGGATCCTTCATTATACTTTTTATAAATCAGACACCTGGGTGTCTGACCCTCAGGCCTGCGAGGCTAGCAGAGTCGGCACCTGCTTGCATAGGCTGCCCCTCACTTTTTCCGTATTGTTCTGGATCAAAACAAACCGCGCAAAATTCTATCACTTTGGTGGTATCGGCCTTACTTGGGAGTCAAGGATACGCATCACACAATGCGGCAAATGTTTCAAGCCTAAGCCAACATGTAACTCAGCAGGCGCAAAACCTCGTCCACGACTTGGTCGGTGACTTGGTCGGTGACTCTGGCCGCTGGCTCTGCCTCAACCATTTCATTGCGGTAAGCAAACTGGAAAATGGCCCAAAAATCACCGCCCGACACCTGCCATTCGGGCACTGGATTGCCGTTATGTTCACAGGCTTTGATCATGCGCTCTATCCCCCGCCCCCAGGATTCAATCAGCCCAGAGCGGAAAAAAGCGTTAGCAATATCTGGGTTAAACGGACGGGATGAATGCTTGTTCAGCAGCGTATCCAGCGTCCAGTTGTCCGGTAGTTCGCCGGGGTTCCAGATCATGATTTTGTCGGGATACACGCTGATCTGAATTGGCGCAGCGCTGGCGTAGTCTTTATGTACCACGGCATTGAGCACCGCTTCACGCAGAGCTTCCAGCGGCACGGGAAAACGCTCTTGGCGCACAATGCCATCATAGCTGATGGCCGCTTTCAGGTATTTCAGCTTAAGCACTTCAATGGTGTTGAACACCTGATCAAACAGCGTGCCATGCACCTCAGCATGGTGCCAAAGGTTGGCATGGTCGTCGGCAAAAAAACCAATTTTCACAAAGGCGTTGCTTACCCAGCGTTCAGGCTTGGGATGAAACAACAGCACGGCAGCGCGTTTGAGCTGGTCATTTTCCAGCAACAATAATTTTTCCAGCAATTCTTCGTTGCTGTCCTGCAAGGTATCTTCTTCCAGCCGGTTGTTATGCACTGCCACCCACATCCAGCAACACCTGCCGACCCACAAAGGCAAAACCTGCGCCCAATTCCAGCAAAAACTCGGTGATATGTTTGACCAGTGCACCTTCCACCGCTCGCTCTTGCGCCTCATCGGTAAGGCCGAGGAAATCGAAACGGTACGGATCTTTCAGCGATTCACGGGCAAGGTCAGATTGCGGCTTAGGCAAAGTCAGCTCGAAGTTGGTAACGGCCTTACCGCTGCGCTCCAGTAGCCGAGTTTCGATGTGAATATTCAACACGTTACGCGACCAACCGTATTGGATGGCGCTTTCGGCGTAGGCCAGTCGCTGTGCTGGGTCTTTCAACCGCGATAACAGCACGAGGTTGTGACCCCAGGGCAATTGTCCAACAGCCTGTTGGACAATTTGTTCTTCAGACCACGCCGCCGCGAACGCCCGCATATACATCAAGTTGGCGCGGGAGAAACCCTTCATTTCTGGGAAGGCTGCACGTAAGTCTTGCGACAAACGCCAACTGTTTGCCTCGATGCTGCACGTTGCACTGGTATTCGGCAATGATCAGCGCCAAACGGGCGATTTCGGCAGAAAAATTACGTAGCTCGATGCCGCGAAAGTTGGTCAGCGGAATGTCGGTAGGCCGTTCAGGCTCGCCACGACGCTGATTGATTTCGGCTTCAATGTCGCGCATTTGTTTGTAGGCAATCACCAAAAAATTGCCCGAGCCACAGGCTGGGTCAAATACGCGGATTCTGGCCATGCGGTTGCGCAAGTTGAGCAGTTTGCGGGCGTTATCGCCGGCTTCGGCCAGCCTGTCGCGCAGGTCATCCAGAAACAGCGGATTCAGCACCTTGAGGATATTGGGCACGCTGGTGTAGTGCATGCCCAGGGCGCTGCGCTCGTCTTCGTCGGCGACGGCCTGGATCATGGAGCCGAAAATATCCGGGTTAATCTGCGTCCAGTCCAGCGCGCCAATGTGTAGCAGGTAAGAGCGGGAAATTTTGCTAAACCTAGGCACCGCCGTGTTGCCAGAAAACAGCCCGCCGTTCACACAAGGAAAGGCGTCAGCCCAGCGCGCAATGCCGGCCTGTGTGCGCTGGGTTTGCTCGGTGTTCATGGCGCGGAATATTTCGCTGATGACCTCGTGGGTGTTTTCCCCCTTGTGACTGGAAGCGCCGCGCGCGCTCATTTGCGTTACGGTGTCGGTAAACAGGTTATTGCCGTTTAAGATGTCGGTATCTTCGGCGAAAAAGCAAAATATCAGCCGCGCCATAAAGTGGTTCATTGCATGGCGCAGGGTGGCGGTGCCCCAGTCGGGGTTGTCTTTGAGCAACTCCAGATACAGGCGGTTTAAGCGGCTGGTGGCGCGGATATCAAAAGAGCTGTCGCGTAGCTGTTTGACCGTGGTAATACCGGCCAATGGCAGAAAAAAGCCAAAGTGATCGGGAAAGTCTGGGTAGTGACAGGCCACGGTTTCGCCGGTGTCGAGGTCTTCGGCCTCGAAGCTGTCACCGTCGGTGGCGAGAATAAAGCGCGCTTTGGCCCGTGTGGTGGCTGGGCTGGCCTTGAGCGCCGCCAACATCGGCGTTACAGCGCCCGCCTCGGCAGTGGCAATGTGAATGTTGTTGGTTTGTAAAACGCCGCCCAGGTCTGATTTGTTCGAGGCTCCCGCGCGCAGCCGCTTGAGGGTGGTGGCCTTGTTGCCAAAGGCTTCCAAGAAGGCATAGGCAAACTCAGCTGGGTCAAAGGGCTGCAGCGCCAAGTCTGAAATGGCCTGTTCGATTTCTACTGCGTTCATGTGCGTTCTCGTGACCTTGGGCCTGTGCGTTCATGGGCAGGCTGCCCGCCTAACGCTAGCCTATATAAAAAAGCCCGCAATTACGCGGGCTTAGTGGCTGTTGTGCCGTATGGCGCGGCGCGGCCCGCCGTGGGTTTATTCCCACTCGATGGTGGCAGGCGGTTTGCTGGATACGTCATACACCACACGGGAGATGCCTTCAATTTCGGTGATGATGCGAGTGGATACCTTCTCGATCAGCGCATAAGGCAGGTGCGCCCAGCGGGCGGTCATAAAGTCGATGGTTTCTACCGCGCGCAGCGACACCACCCAGGCATAACGGCGCTCGTCATTGACCACGCCCACCGATTTAACCGGAATGAATACGGCAAAGGCTTGGCTGGTTTTGTCGTACCAGTTTTGGCCGCTGGCTTCGTCTACCCAGCCGCGCAGTTCTTCAATAAAGATGTTGTCGGCCAGTCGCAGCAGATCGGCGTATTCTTTCTTGATTTCGCCGAGGATGCGCACGCCCAAGCCAGGGCCAGGGAACGGGTGACGGTACACCATGCTGGCCGGCAGGCCCAGCTCGACGCCCAGCCGACGCACTTCGTCTTTGAACAGCTCTTTGAGCGGCTCCACCAGCTGGAATTTCATGTCTTCGGGCAGGCCGCCGACGTTGTGGTGCGATTTGATCACCCGCGCTTTGCCGTGCTTGATGGCGACGGATTCGATGATGTCGGGGTAAATGGTGCCTTGAGCAAGAAAGTCGATGCCTTCGAGCTTGGCCGACTCTTCGTCAAACACTTCAATAAAGGTGCGGCCAATGATTTTGCGCTTGGCTTCTGGGTCGCTGACGCCCTTGAGCAGGTCGAGGAAGCGCTGTTCGGCATCCACACGGATCACCTTGACGCCCATGTTGCGGGCAAACATCTGCATCACCTGATCGCCTTCGTGCAGGCGCAGCAGGCCGTGATCGACAAACACGCAGGTGAGCTGGTCGCCAATGGCGCGGTGCAGCAGTGCGGCAACCACTGAGGAATCAACACCGCCCGACAGGCCCAGCAGCACCTGCTTGTCACCCACTTGGGCGCGCACTTTGGCAATGGCGTCGTCGATGATGTTGGCGGGCGTCCACAGGCCAGCGCAGGCGCAGTCTTGCAGAACAAACTGCTCGACGCGGGCGGGGCTGCTGTGGTCGTCGTAGGCAGCGATGTGGGTGGCGCGGGCAGGCAGGCAGGCGTGGGCGTAGCCGACGCTCAGCAGCGGCACGTCCAGCTGATAAACAGCGGCATCGGGCTGCGGATCAGCGACCAGCGGCTCGGCATTGGGGTCGCAGGACAGGATCACGCCCCTGGCGTTAAAGGCCTGTACGGCGGCGGCGTCCAGATCAAAGGGGTGCACTTCGCAGTAAACACCGGCGCTGCGCACCTTGCGCGCAATCAGCTGGGTGTATTCAGAGCCAAAATCCAGAACCAGGATGCGTTCGGCGTGGATGTCTTGTTTGGTCATGGTGTTCTCGCAGGTTTGATGTATATGGCCAGGCTGACAAGGAATTTTGCACTGCAAAACAACAAACCGCCATAAAGGCGGTTTGTGCTGGAGTTAGCCCACGCGATAATTCGGGGCTTCCTTGGTGATTTGTACGTCATGCACGTGGGACTCGGCCATGCCGGCGCCGGTGATGCGGACAAACTCAGGCTGGGTGCGCATGGTTTCGATGGTAGCGGAGCCGGTGTAGCCCATGGCTGCACGCAAGCCGCCCATCAGTTGATGCACGATGGCAGCCATGCTGCCCTTATAGGGAACGCGGCCTTCGATGCCTTCAGGAACCAGTTTTTCCGCGCCGCCGCTGCTGTCCTGGAAGTAGCGGTCGGACGAGCCTTGCGCCTGTGCCATGGCGCCGAGCGAGCCCATGCCGCGATAGGATTTGTAAGAGCGGCCCTGGTACAGCTCGATTTCGCCGGGGGATTCTTCGGTACCGGCAAACATAGAGCCCATCATTACGGTGTCAGCGCCGGCCACAATGGCCTTGGCCAGATCACCGGAGAAGCGGATGCCGCCGTCGGCAATCATCGGCACGCCGGTGCCTTTCAATGCGGCCGAGACGTCGGCGATGGCACTGATTTGCGGCACGCCCACACCCGCCACGATACGGGTGGTGCAGATGGAGCCTGGGCCAATACCGACCTTGACCGCATCAGCACCGGCTTTAACCAAGTCCAGCGCGGCTTCGGCGGTGGCGATGTTGCCGCCAATCACCTGCACCTGTGGGAAGTTGTCTTTTACCCAGCGCACGCGATCAAGCACGCCTTTGGAGTGGCCGTGGGCGGTATCCACCACCACCACGTCTACGCCAACAGCGGCCAGCGCACGGATACGGTCTTCGGTGTCCGCGCCGGTGCCCACTGCTGCGCCAACACGCAGACGGCCTTGGCAGTCTTTGGAGGCCAGCGGGTAGCTTTTGGCTTTTTCGATATCGCGGAAGGTGACCATGCCGCGCAGTTCGAAGGCGTCGTTGACCACCAGCATTTTTTCAATGCGGTGCTTGTACAGCTTGGCTTTGATCTCTTCCAGACCGGTGCCTTCCAGTACGGTGATCAGCTTGTCTTTGGGCGTCATGATGGCAGCAACGGTATCGCAGGTGTCCGGCATAACCCGTAGGTCGCGGCCAGTCACAATGCCCACCAGTTGGCCGTCATCAATCACTGGGAAGCCGGAAAAGCCCAGCTCGCGGGTTTGTGCCAGCAGGTCTACGGTTTTCATGCTGGAGGTAACGGTCACAGGATCATGCACAATCGCGGTTTCATGACGCTTGACCTTGCGTACCTCGGCAGCCTGCTGCTCGATGGTCATGTTTTTGTGGATGATACCGATGCCACCTTCCTGGGCCATGGCAATGGCCAGGCGCGCCTCGGTCACGGTGTCCATGGCCGCAGACAGCAGCGGGATGTTGATTTCGATATCGCGGGTCAGACGGGTTTTCAGACTGACATCTTTGGGCAGGACCTCCGAGTAGCCTGGAATCAGCAGGACATCATCAAAGGTAAGGGCTTCTTGACGGATACGCAGCATTGGAGTCTCCCGAACGGGAAAATTGAAAGCGCCAAATTATAGCCGCCAGCGCGGCTTTCCTCAATGCCGGCGTTAGCGCTGGCCTTGCGAATGACGCTTTCAATTTCTTGATTCTATGCCGCGCAATCGTCTAGCAACGCGGTTTATCATACATCCGCGCTACTGGGCGGCTGCGCGGGCACGCGGTAGGTAGCGCGCTGGATCGGCCTGGGGCTGAAAGCTAACTTCCAGCTTTTGTATGGCCAGCGTGGCTGGTTCGATTTCCAGCTCGACCCGATTGCCATCGGCATCCAGCCCGCGCACTTCGTAGCAGCCATCGTCCACGCGCAAACGCTCTGCGGTGATGCCCAGCTCGGTTACATAGCGGGTAACGGCCTCACGCGGCTGCCATTCAGACATCGGGCTCAGGCAGTCGTTGTCGGCATACGCCAGCGTTGAGGCGGCCAGTGTCAGTGCTGCGGTTACGGGAATACTAAGGTTCATGGTGAATCTCCTGGTTCGTTGACGGGGCCATAGTCCGGCTTTAGGCTGACGGCATCCTGAAGTCCGTGCAAAAAAGTCGTTAGCCGAAGCTTAGCAGGCGTCAAACGCAGCCGGCGGCACGGCATTAACAGTCTGGGAATAGTAAGGAAAAGCGATGACTCCACAAAGAAAAGCCACGATTATTTCTTCATCGGTTGCCGCCGCACTGACCTTGATGAAGCTGGTGGTGGGCATTGCCAGCGGCTCGGTGGCCGTGCTGGCGTCTGCGGTTGATTCCGTGCTGGATATGTTTGTGTCGCTGTTCAACTACTTTGCGGTGTTGAACTCGGAAAAACCGGCGGACAAGTTGTTCAACTATGGGCGGGGCAAAATCGAGGCGCTGGCGCTGGTGATTGAGGGCTCCATCATCACCCTGTCGGGCCTGTACTTGCTGTATCAGGCGGCACAAAAGGCCCTAACCGGCAGCGAATCGCAGTATTTGGGTGTTTCCATTTATGTCATGATCGCGTCGCTGATTATTACGCTGTGTCTGGTCGGTTACCTGAATCATGTGGCCAAAAGCACCCGCTCTATGGTGATCGAGGCCGATGCCCTGCACTACAAAACCGACGTGCTGAGCAATCTGGCCGTACTTATATCGCTGGCGGTGGTGGGCTATACCGGTTATGAGCTGGTGGATGTGCTGATCGGTGCCGGTATTGCGTTTTATATTATCTACTCGGCGTTTGAGCTGATCAAAAAAGGGGTTTTGGTGTTGCTGGACCGGGCGCTGGACGATGAGCTGGTGCGCAACATCGAGCAGGTGATTGTTGCGGCGGAGCGGGTCAACGGTTTTCACCTGCTAAAAACCCGCGAAGCCGCCCATCACTCTTTTGTCGATGTGCACGTAGTGTTTGATGCGTCGATCACACTGGTCGAGGCGCACAAAATCACCCACAAAATAGAAGCGCAGATCAAGCAGCTGGATCAGGGCCGCAAGTGGATCATCAACATCCACATGGACCCCTACGACGACTACTGGGTGAATGACATGCCCAAGCAGAAGCCGCAGCCGCAGTAGCGACGCCTTTGCCTACCATGGCCGGCCACAGCCAGCCAACGAGGAACCACCCATGCGCATATTGCTGATTGAAGATGACCCGACTCTGGGCGCGGCGGTCCATGACCAAATTGCCGCTGATGGCCACACGGTTGACCTGGTTCAGCGGCTGAACGCCGCCGATAGCGCCATGGCGGTGGCGACTTACGACCTGATTTTGCTCGACTTGATGCTGCCTGACGGTCGCGGCATTCCTTTTTTACGCCGCGTGCGCAGCCGTGGTCTGAGCACGCCGGTGATTATTCTGACCGCGCTGGATCAGGTGTCTGACCGCATTGAAGGGCTAAATGCCGGTGCTGATGATTATCTCGTTAAGCCCTTTGACCTCAGCGAACTGTCGGCGCGGATTGGCTCGGTGGCGCGGCGTTACAGCGGCAACCCCAATCCGGTGATTCAGCATGGCCCACTGTGTATTGATCTAGCCACGCGCTGCGTGTTGCGTGACCAGCAGGCCGTTGCCCTCACCGCCCGCGAGTGGGTATTGCTAGAAGCCTTTTTGAGTCATCCCGGCCAGCTGCTCTCTAAGGCAAGGCTGGAAGATATGCTCTATTCCTTTGATGCCGAAGTAGAAAGCAACGCCATCGAAGTGCATATCAGCCGCTTGCGCAAAAAACTGGGGGCCGAACTGATCCTCACCGAGCGTGGGCTTGGTTACCGTTTGGGGCACGGCTGACATGTTGCGCAGCCTGCGAGGCCGACTGGGCCTGTCATTGGCCGTGGTACTGCTGCTTCTCTGGGGCGCGGCCACCCTGGTGACCACCCTGCAGGTACGCAGCGAAATCAACACGGTGTTTGATTCGGCGTTGCAGGAAACGGCGCAGCGCATTTTACCGTTGGCGGTGGCCGATATTCTGTCGCGTGATGACACGGGGGTCACCCGCCGCCTGGCCACCATCCGCTCGCACAGCGAGGTGCTGACCTATCTGGTGCGCGACCCGCACGGGCGGATTTTGCTGCATTCCCATGATGCCGAGCCGGCGCTGTTTCCCGCTTGGGACGGCCCCGGTTTCAGCCAGACCGCCACGCACCGGATATACAACGAAGATACGCTGCAAGGCACGATACGCCTGACCCTCGCCGAACCGCTGACCCACCGGCAGACGGTGATCGAGGGGGTGCGGATGTCGCTGGGCGTGCCGATCCTGATCTTAATGCCCGCCGTGTTGCTGGCCGTGGTGCTGGTCGTTCGCGTCAGTTTGCTGCCGTTGCAGCGTTTTCGTCACACACTGGCCCTGCGTGATGCGCAGGATATGTCGCAGCTGTCCACGGAGGGCTTGCCCAGCGAACTGATTCCAGTCACCCACACCCTCAACACCCTGCTGGGCCGACTGGCGGCCGCCTTTGTCGCCGAACGCAGTTTTACCGCCAATGCGGCCCATGAGCTGCGCACCCCGCTGGCCGGTGCCATCGCCCAGTTGCAGCGTCTAAGTATTGAAAGCCAAGAAAGCGCAACCCAGCAAAGGGCGCACGCGATTGAAGCCACACTGAAACGGCTGACGGTGCTGTCTGAACGCCTGATGCAACTGGCGCGGGCCGAAGGCAGCCAGCTGCGCCTGAACCAGTCTGCCGATTTGCTGCCTGTGGCCCGCCTGCTCAGTGCCGATTTGGCCCGTAATCTCGCCCCCGAACGCATTCAGCTGCAACTGCCGGCACAGCCGCTGCTGTCGGACCTTGACCCGGATGTCTTTGCCATTGTGTTGCGCAATTTGCTAGAAAACGCCCTGCGCCACGGCACGCCTGCTACGCCTGTGGTGGTCACTTTGGAAGGCGACGGTACCCTGGTGGTGAGTAATGACTGCCCGCTGATCGACAGCAGCCAGCTGGCACAGCTGACCCAACGCTTTGAACGGGGCGGCGCAACGGCGAGCGGCAGCGGGCTGGGACTGGCGATTGTGCAGGCGATCTGCCTACGCATTGGCAGCCCGCTGGAGCTGCGCTCTCCAGCCAGCGGCAAGCGCAGCGGCTTTGAAGTGCGTCTCCAGCTGCCGGTGACTGTGCCGCCGGCTGAAGCCGGCCGCACGGCGTCTTGACGGCACATAAAGCCAGACAACAACACACCTTTTGCCACCTTCAGCTTGCTTTAAGTTTGGCCGGCAATACTGAGCTCAGGTTAAGAAGGGGGTGGGTTATGAAAAAAATCATTGGTGGCCTGATTGGCCTGTCGCTGGCGGCTTGGTTGCTCCCAGTGATGGCGCTGGTGCCAGATTGGAGCGCTTGGGTGTGGCGCAAAGAGCTGATTTACTGGACTGGGCTGGCTTCGTTTCTGCTGATGACGCTGGTCATGCTGCTGGCCGCCCGCCCACGCTGGCTGGAAAAACCGCTGGGCGGGCTGGACAAGATGTACCACCTGCATAAATGGGCCGGCATCAGTGCGGTGGGGCTGGCGGTTGCCCACTACGGCATCAAACTGGCCAAAGGCCCCATGCTGATGCTGTTGGCAGAAGGCGCGAAAGAGCACCGCGTCAAAACCTTTCTGGAGGTGTTTCGTGGCTCGGCCAAGGACTTGGGTGAATGGTCGGTGTGGATTTTTGCCGCCATGATCCTGCTGGCCCTGTGGCAGCGTTTTCCTTATCACCTCTGGCGCTATGTGCACAAAGCACTGGCGGTGTTTTATCTGGTGATTGTGTATCACGGCATCGTACTGACACCGCCACAGTGGTGGCTGCAGCCAGCAGGACTGATGATTGCGCTGGCGTCGGTACTGGGCAGCTATTGTGCGCTGCTGTCACTCAGCGGGCGTATTGGCCGGCAGCACACCCACACCGGTACGGTACTGGCGATTCACGAGTTGCCAGGCAATGTGATGGAAGTGGTCTGTCAGCTGGGTCGTGCTTGGAAGCATCAGCCGGGCCAGTTTGCCTTCGTAACCTTTGATCGCCTAGAAGGGCCGCACCCCTTTACGCTGGCCAGTGCCGATCAGGGCGATGGGCAGGTTCACTTTGCCATCAAAGGGCTAGGCGATTACACCAACAGGTTGCAACAGCGCATTGCCATCGGTCAGCAGGTGGCGGTCGAGGGGCCCTATGGCTGCTTCCACACGCCGCCACGCACGGGGCAACGGCAGGTCTGGATTGCCGCTGGCATCGGCGTAACCCCCTTCATTGCCTGGCTTGAAGGGCTGCAGAACGACCCAGCGGCAGCGCCTGACGCCAGCCTGTATTACTGCGCCAATAATGAGCAAGAAGCGGTGTTTGCCGAGCGCCTGCAGCAGTTGTGCGCCACACTGCCCAGCATTCGGCTGCAGGTGCATCTGAGCCAGCGTGATGGTCATCTGTCGGCGCAGCAGGCATTGGCGGGACCAGTGGCCCCCAGCGGGGTGTGGTTCTGCGGCCCGGCGGCCTTTGCTGACACGCTCAAACAGGGAATGGTCGCGCTGGGGCTGCACCCGCGCCACTTCCACCATGAGCTATTCCAGATGCGCTAACTGCGCAATACCCGACCGGCGCGGGGCACTCATTGAATGCCCCGCGCCGCGTTGTTGAGCCGCAGCGCGGCGGGCTCTGCAGCGCGCCATCGCTTAGGCGGTATAGGTGTACTCAGCATCCGTGCGCCGCTTGTACGGAAACACGTCAATCACCGTGCCCTCGCGAATAGCCTGCTGCAAGCCCTGCCAATAACGGGCCTTGAACAGGTCGCCATGCATCTGGCTGAACAGTTTGCGGTGCGTCACATCAGTGAACAGGAAAACCGGGAACTCTTCGGGAAACACATCATTGGGTGCAACTGAGTACCAAGGCTCGGCAGACATTTCATCCTCTGGGTAGCGCGGCTCAGGAATGACGCGGAAGTTCACTTCGGTCAGGTAGCTGATTTCGTCATAGTCGTAAAACACCACCCGCCCGTGACGGGTGACGCCGAAGTTTTTCAGCAGCATGTCGCCCGGAAAGATATTGGCCGCCGCCAGCTGCTTGATGGCCCAGCCGTAGTCTTCCAGCGCATTGCGCACTTGCTGTTCGCTGGTGGCGTTGTCCAGATAAATGTTGAGCGGCGTCATCCGGCGTTCGGTCCAGCAGTGGCGCACCAGCACCTCATCGCCCTGCACTTCGATGGTGGACGGTGCCACTTCCAGCAATTCTGCTAGGCATTCCGGCTCAAACTTGGCCAGCGGAAAACGCAGGTCCTTGAACTCTTGGGTGTCCGCCAGCCGGCCAACCCGATCCACATATTTCACCAGCCGGTAACGGTCGATGACCGTGGCGTGATCGACCGTTTTCGACGGCGAAAAGCGGTCTTTAATCACTTTGAATACCGTGTTGTAGCCCGGCAGGGTAAATACGGTCATCACCATGCCACGGATGCCCGGCGCCATCATAAAGCGGTCGTCAGTCTCGTCCAGATGGCGCATCAGCGAGCGGTAAAACTCAGTTTTGCCCTGTTTGTAAAAGCCAATGGAGGTATACAGCTCCCACAGGTGTTTACGCGGCAGAATTTTTTGCAAAAAACTGATGAACTCCGCCGGATAGGCCACCCGCACCATGAAGTAGGAACGGGTAAACGAAAAGATAATCGACACCTCGGCCTCGTCGGTAATGGCGGCATCAAAACGCACGCCCCTGCCCTCTAGGTTGACCAGCGGCAACACCAGCGGCCATTGCTCATCACTGGTATAGATGCGGCCAACAATATAAGCACCCTTGTTGCGGTACAGCCGCGAGCTGTACAACTCAATGCTCAGGTTGGCGTCACGGCACACCCAGTCGGGCAGGCTTTCGCGCAGTTGACACTCAAGGCGCTCCAGATCGGCCTCAGCATTGGCATAGTCAATTTCAAAGCGGTAATCCTGCATGATCTGGCGCAGGGTGGCGCGCAGATCGCCAGCGGGTCGGTAGAGGCGAATCTGCATCGGGGTTTCGCTGCTGATACGCTCGTGGCGGGTGGTTTGTACAAACATGCTGCGGTTGCAGATCTGGTCATGGCTGAACAGGCTGTTGAACACCGAGTTGTACCAGGTTTCCGCCAGTTCATCGTCCAAGCGCAGGTCGATCTGGCCCATGTAGGAGGTCTTGATCGACGGCCAGCTGGCAATGTCCAGCAGTACGGCCTCGCCATACAGGCTTAGCAAGCCGTCACGGGTGTTGAGGATGTGTTCCTTATAAATCTGAATACGCCGCGCCGACATGTCCTGAATGTCCTGCCACAGCGCCTGCTCAAAGCGGTAGCGGCCCAGATTGGTAATCTTGCGAAATTCTTCACGATAGCAGTCAAAGCCGTTGAGGATTTGGCGGGCAATGGCAACCGCGGGACAAGGTTGGGTCATGGCAACACTCCAAACAGAAAAGTCAGCGGGACAGCACGCGCATGGCGTCTTCAAGTCCGCTTAGGGTCATGGGGTACATGTGGTTATCCACCAGATCACGAATCATGCCGATGGAACGGGTGTAATGCCAGCTTGGCTGCGGATAGGGGTTAAGCCAGACCAGCTGGTCGAAATGCTGCATAAAGCGCTGCATCCACAGCTGGCCGGGCTCGTCATTCCAATGCTCGACACTGCCACCGGCATGGCTGACCTCATAGGGTGCCATGCTGGCATCGCCAACAAAAATCACCTTCCAGTCGCTGCCATAGGTGTGCAGCAAATCGTAGGTCGAGGTGCGCTCGCTGTGCCGACGCTGGTTGTTTTTCCATACCGTCTCATAAATGAAGTTGTGGAAATAGTAATACTCCAGGTGCTTGAACTCGGTGCGGCAGGCGCTGAACAGGGCTTGGCATTCTTCGATGTGGGCATCCATCGAGCCGCCGATATCAAACAAAATCAGCAGCTTGACTGTATTGCGCCGCTCCGGGCGCATGCGGATATTCAGCAGCCCGCCATCGCGGGCGGTGTGCTCGATGGTGGCGGGCAGGTCAAATTCTTCGGCGGCACCCTGTCGCGCAAACTGGCGCAGGCGGCGTAGTGCCATCTGGATCGAGCGGGTGTTGAGCTGTTCGTCTTCGTCCAGGTTTTTATATTCGCGCTGCTCCCAGACCTTGACGGCGCGACCCTGGCGTTCGCCGGAGGTGCCGATACGGATGCCTTCCGGGTTGTAGCCGCCCGAGCCGAACGGGCTGGTGCCGCCGGTGCCGATCCACTTGTTGCCACCGGCATGTTTTTTTTGCTGTTCTTGCAGCCGTTGCTTGAAGGTTTCAATCAGCTTGTCCAGGCCGCCGAGGGACTGGATTTTGGCCCGTTCCTCGTCACTGAGCTGGCGCATGAATTCGCGGCGCAGCCATTCGTCGGGAATCAGCGCCTCGATATGTTCCTGCAGGTTTTCCAGCCCTTTGAAGTAGGCGGCAAAGGCGCGGTCAAACTTGTCGTAATGACGTTCGTCCTTGACCAGCAGGGCACGGGCCAGATAGTAGAATTCGTCCATGTCGGCGAATACTACATTGCGTTCCAGCGCGGCAATCAGGTCGAGCAGTTCGCGCAACGATACCGGCACGCGGGCGGCCCGTAGCTCGTGAAACAGGTTCAGCAGCATGACAAGGCCCTAGCGGCGGTTGCGGTTCATGAAGGCCAACCGCTCAAGCAGCATGATGTCCTGCTCGTTTTTGACCAGCGCGCCGGCCAGCGGTGGCAGGGCCTTTTCTGCGTCGGCCTCGCGCAGCGCATCGACACCGATCTGGTCGGCCATCAGCAGCTTGAGCCAGTCAACCAGCTCGCTGGTGGAGGGTTTCTTTTTCAGGCCGGGTGCCTTGCGGATGTCGAAGAAAATTTCCAGCGCCTGGCTGACCAGCCGTTGGCTGATGTCCGGGTAGTGGACATCAACAATCTGGCGCAAGGTGTCGGCATCGGGGAAAGCGATGTAGTGAAAGAAACAGCGGCGCAAAAAGGCATCCGGCAGTTCTTTTTCGTTGTTGGAGGTAATGATGATGATCGGCCGCTGTTTGGCCTTGATGGTTTGGTCAGTCTCGTAGACGTAGAACTCCATGCGGTCCAGCTCTTGCAGCAGGTCGTTGGGGAACTCGACGTCGGCCTTGTCGATTTCATCAATCAGCAGAATCACCCGCTCGTCGGCCTCGAAGGCCTCCCACAGCTTGCCCTTGATGATGTAGTTGCTGATGTCGTGCACCCGCTCGGAGTTGAGCTGCGAGTCGCGCAGGCGGCTGACCGCATCGTATTCGTACAGCCCTTGCTGGGCCTTGGTGGTGGACTTGATGTGCCAGGTGATCAGGCGGGCGCCAAAGGCGTCGGCCAGCTCCTCGGCCAGCATGGTTTTGCCGGTGCCGGGCTCGCCCTTGACCAGCAGCGGGCGCTCAAGGGTAATGGCGGCGTTGACCGCCAGTTTCAGGTCATCGGTGGCGACATAAGAGGAAGTTCCGGTAAATTTCATGCGGAGCCCTTGGACTAAGGTTATGCGTTTATCGCCGCTGCAAGGATAGGCGGCTTATGGTTAAGATGAGCAAACTATAGCAGCTTGAAACGGCTTTGGTGCTGCATGCCGTCGGGCGGGGTTAGCCGCAACGTGGCTTGGGTGTTGCTGGCTAAAGCCGCCCAGATAGGCAGCGGCACCTGTATAGCCCCCTCTGAACGTGGAGGGGTTGTGTTTTATAGAGCAGCCACTTCTTTGGCAGAGGTCGCTTGATTTAAGCCGCTTGCGCTGAGGTATCGGGGCAAGAACGGCAGTTTGGAAAAAGGAAACATACAATGGCAAACATCTTTCTCAACAACGCGCAAAGCATTGGCAATACGCCCCTGGTACAGATCAATCGGCTCGCGCCCGCAGGCGTCACCCTGCTGGCCAAGATTGAATCGCGCAACCCAGCCGGCTCGGTGAAGTGCCGTATTGGCGCAGCCATGATTGAAGCCGCTGAACACAGCGGCCTGCTCAAGCCTGGCGTAGCGCTGGTCGAACCCACCTCGGGCAACACCGGAATTGGCTTGGCCTTTGTCGCCGCCGCCAAGGGTTACCGGCTGATTCTGACCATGCCGTCGTCCATGAGCCTTGAACGGCGCAAAATCCTCAAGGCGCTGGGTGCCGAACTGGTATTAACCGAACCGGCCAAGGGCATGAAGGGCGCGATTGCCAAAGCACAGGAACTGGTGGATGCCGATCCAGCCCGTTACATCATGCTGCAGCAGTTTGAAAACCCGGCCAACCCGAATATTCATGAAAAAACCACCGGCCCAGAAATCTGGAACGACACCGACGGCGCGATTGATGTGCTGGTCAGTGGTGTGGGTACCGGCGGCACCCTGACCGGTATTTCCCGTTACATCAAACAAACCTGCGGCAAGCCCATTCTGTCAGTAGCGGTGGAGCCGACCGGCTCGCCGGTCATCAGTCAAACTAAGGCGGGCGAAGAATTAACACCGGCCCCGCACAAAATTCAGGGGCTGGGTGCCGGTTTTGTACCGGGCAACTTGGATCTATCACTGGTGGATCGGGTCGAGCAAGTGGATGACGAAGATGCCAAGCAGATGGCGCTGCGCCTGATGCGCGAAGAAGGCATTTTGTGTGGTATTTCCAGCGGCGCGGCCATGGTGGCAGCGGTGCGCTTGGCGCACGAGCCGGCCATGCAGGGCAAGACGCTGGTGGTGATTCTGCCCGACTCTGGCGAGCGCTACCTGTCCAGCATGCTGTTTGATGATCTGTTTACGGCGCAAGAACTGCAGCAGTAATTGGCAAAGACGACAAGGGCAGCAAACGCTGCCCTTGTTGCGGTCTATCCCCCGTGCGGTTTATCCCTGTGCCAGCACGTCGCCCTGACGCCAAAGCACCCACTGCCCCGGCTGGTACAGCTGCCAGTTTTCATTGTCGGTCAGCGGCTCGGTGGCAATAATGCTCACCACGTCATCGGCGCTGGTTTCTGCCTGAAAATTCACCGTCAGGTCAGCGTCCTTGAGGGTTGCCGGCCCAAACGGGGCACGGCGGGTAATGCAGGCCAGCTTGGTGCTGCAGTAGCTAAACAGCCAGTCTCCGTTGCTGAGTAGGCAGTTAAAGACGCCCTTGCTGCGGTATTCATCGCAAGCCGCCACCAATAGCGGTAGTAAAGCTGCCACATCCGGCATAGTCGTAAAGGCAGCGCGCAAACGGTTGAGCAGATCACAAAATGCCGCCTCGCTGTCGGTATCGCCCACCGGCTGATACAGGCCCGCTGCTGGCTCAAAGTGTGCCAGTTGGCCGTTATGGGCAAAGCACCAGTAGCGCCCCCACAGCTCGCGCACAAAGGGATGGGTGTTGGCCAGATTAACCGCGCCCACGTTGGCCTGGCGGATATGGCCAATCACCGCTGTGCTCTTGACCGGATAGCGTTGCACCAGCCGCGCCACCTCGGAGTCAGCGCTGGCTTGCGGGTCTTGGAACAGGCGCAAACCGCGCCCTTCATAAAAGCCAATGCCCCAACCATCACGGTGTGGACCGGTTTCACCGCCACGGCGCATCAGGCCGGTAAAGCTGAAAACAATGTCGGTGGGTACATTGGCACTCATGCCCAGCAATTCACACATGACAGCTCCTTGACAGCGATTTCAAAACCCTGCCACAGCGTGGCAGGGTTGTTTTAGCGTTCGGCAACGATACCGGAATCAGGGCCACTGGCCGGCTTGCGCTGCTCCAGCAGCTCGGCCAGGGTCGGCTCGCGCGCAGCCGCAGACGCGTCTGCCTTGGCTGCGTCCGCCTGTTCGGCGCGGGCGGCGGCACGACGCGGCTTGAGCCAAAAATACTCAAGTAAAAAGCGCAACAGGGCAAACACCAGATAGGCAGAAAAGGCCGCCGTGGCATACATCATGATGTCGGCCAGCGCCCGCCACGCATCGTTATTGATCTTGAACGCAATATCCATGGCGGCCATGGCAATGGAAGGTACGCGCTCGCTGCCGTTAGGGTTCGTCAGGGTGGTACTGAACAGCAACACAGCCACCGCCAGCCACAGCGGCTCGCGCAGATAGCGCCACATCCAGCGGGTAAAAAAGGTCCATACCCAGAAGCAGCCCAGCGCTGCCACCAGATACGCCGTCCAAGCCAGCTCGTATTCGTTGGTAATCATGTCGAACTCGGTGATGATTAAGGGGCGACATCATAAGGAAAGGCCCGTAAAAGCTCAATTACAGCCGTCGCCCCAGCAACAGTGCCGCCAGCAGGGTCAGCCCCAGCAGCAGAATCAGCGGCGTCCAGCCCCAGTGTTGCCAGACCCAGCCTGTTACATAGCCCAGCACGCTGGAGCCCAGATAATACGCGCACAGATACAGCGCCGAGGCTTGCGCCCGCGCCTGCAGCGCACGCTGCCCGACCAAGCCGCTGGCCACCGAATGGGCAGCAAAAAAGCCAGTGGTCACCAGCGCCAGCCCCACCACAATCAACACCAGCGAGGGCAACAGGCACAGCAGTACGCCGGCCAGCATCAACCACAGTGACTGCTGCAAGACTGGCCCAGCGCCCTGCTTGCCAACACGGCGACCGGCAACACTTGAGCTCCAAATACCCAACAAATAGACGACAAACAACAGCCCAATCCAGCTGCTCGACAGGTTGAAGGGGGCGTGCGACAGGTAAAAACCCATGTAGTTGAACAAGGCGACAAAGCAGCCCATCAACAGAAACGACAGCAAAAACAGCACGCGCAGGCCGCTGTTAGCCAGGTGGCCGACAAAGTTGCCCAGCAAGCCGCTTAGCGACAAGGGCTGCGCAACAAACTGACGCGACGGCGGCAGCAGAATCACAAACAACACGCTGGCCAACAGGCTCAGCCCAGCAATACCGCCCAGCGCCAGCGGCCAGCCGCCCAGATCACTGAGCACCGCAGTCAGCAAGCGCCCAAGCAGGCCGCCCAGCGCAGTACCCCCTATATAAAGCCCCATCGCCACGGGCAACGAGGCCGGATCAAACTCTTCGCCGATATACGCCATGGCCAGCGCCGGCAAGCCGCTGAGCGCAATGCCCAGCAGCGCGCGCAACACCAGTAACAGGTACCAGTCCTGCACCCATGCCGTCGCCAGCCCCAGCCCGCACGCCAACAGCAGCGCCGCCTGCATCACCGGCTTGCGGCCCCAGCTTTCGCTCAGCGCGCCGGACACCAGCAGGCCGCCAGCCAAACCAAGCGTGCTTAACGACAACGCCAAGCTGCTGCTGGCCGACGACACCGCAAAGGCTTCGGCCAGTTGCGGCAACAGCGGCTGCACGCAGTACAACAGGGCAAAGGTGGCAAATCCGGCACAAAACAGCGCCGATACCGCACGGCGGTAACGGGGCGTGTCACGCTGGATAAAGGAAGGGGGTTCAGGCACGGCCATGGGTTTGCTACCTAAAAACCGTTAGCCTAGCAAATATTGACCGGCAGCGGGGCACCGGACGGCAACCCCGCAGCGGCAGGCTTACAGGCTGGAGTCAACCAGCTGCTGCGCCTCAGCCAGCAGGCGTTTGAGGTGCGCCTCGCCGAGGAAGCTCTCGGCATAGATTTTGTACAGCGCTTCGGTGCCGCTGGGACGGGCGGCAAACCAGCCATTGGCGGTCATCACTTTTAGCCCGCCAATGCCCGCACCGTTGCCCGGCGCTTCGGTCAGCGCCTGCAGGATGGGCTCGCCGGCCAGCTCGGCTTGTGTCACCGAATCGCCGCTCAGGCGCTTAAACGCCGCTTTTTGCTCGGCACTGGCCGGCGCATCCACACGCTGATATACCGGCTGACCGTGTTGTTTTTCCAGCTGGGCATAATACTCAGATGGCAGCAGGCCGGTGACGGCGGTAATTTCAGCCGCCAGCAGGCACAGCACAATGCCGTCCTTGTCGGTAGACCAAGGCTGACCGTCCAAGGTCAACAAGCTGGCACCGGCGCTTTCTTCGCCGGCAAAGCCCAGCCAGCCGCCATGCAGGCCGTCCACAAACCACTTGAAGCCCACCGGCACCTCATACAGCTCACGACCATGGCTGGCAACAATCCGGTCAACCATCGACGAGCTCACCAGCGTCTTGCCGATTTTTAGGGTACGCGGCCAGTGCTCACGGTGCGTCAGCAGGTAGTCAATACACACACAGATAAAGTGGTTGGGATTCATTAAACCGGCGGCATCGACAATGCCGTGACGGTCGGCATCGGGGTCGTTACCAAAGGCCAGCTCATAGTCTTGGCGGATATTAAGCAGGTTGGCCATGGCATGCGGGCTGGAGCAGTCCATGCGGATGCGGCCATCGTGGTCCGGCGGCATAAAGGCAAAGCTTTCATCAATCTGTGGGTTGGTCACGGTCAGGCCCAGACTGCTGTCTTGCGCCAGCACTTGCCACACCGGTAGCGCAGTGCCGCCCATCGGATCGACCCCCAGTTTGAGGCCAGCGCGGCGAATGGCTGCCAAGTTAATCACCTTGTCCAGATCGGCCACATACTCCTGCACAAAGTCATGCCGGCCCGACTGGCGCAGCGCCTCATCCAGCGGCAGCTGGCGTACATCACGGCAACCACCCTGCAGGTAGCGGTTGGCACGCTGCTGCATCCAGTCGGTGACATCGGTATCGGCGGGGCCGCCATTGGGCGGGTTGTACTTGATGCCGCCATCTTCGGGCGGGTTGTGCGAGGGGGTAATAATCAGGCCGTCGGCCAGCCCCTCACTGCGGTTGGCGTTGTAGTTGAGTATGGCGCGGCTGACCAGCGGCGTGGCGGTAACCACGTCATCTTTGGATAGCCGTACATCGACACCATTGGCCACCAGTACCTGCACCACGGTTTGCCAGGCAGGCAGGGATGCGGCATGGGTATCACGCCCGACAAACAGCGGGCCGTCGGTGCCGGCCTGTTTGCGGTAATCCACAACTGCTTGGGCAATCGCCAGCAGATGCAGGCAGTTAAAGGTACCCTTGAGCGGCGAGCCACGGTGGCCAGAGGTGCCAAACGCCACCAGCTGCGCTGGGTTGGTGGCATCGACAGGGAACTCGGCGTAGGCCTGTGCCAGTTGTTTCTGCATCGGTATTCCTCCGTTAAACCTGATCAAACCGGCGGCCACAGCTCCGCTGCGCCGCACTGATTCACACACTGATTCGCACACTATAGTAACGCCCCGCGCCTGCTGCATTGACCCATGCCCAGCGCGGGCCAAATAGCGGCTCAAGGCCGGCTATGACAGCCTAGAACACTGCGCTGAGCGGGTCTGCATCTCTGCTAGAACAGAGTCTTATGGGATCGTTGCTGGCCTAAAGAGACAATCCCTCGGCTGCTGCGACCCGCTTCAGCTTGTCTGCATCGCGGACAGCCTCGGGGCCTTCGGGGCCATACAGCTGCTGCAGCTTGATGGCAGCCAACGGGTGGCCGCCCTGCAGGGCCAGCTCCAGCCATTCGGCGGCGTGTTGCGGGTTGGCCGGCTGTTGCAGGCTGTCTTCAAGCGCAATTACGCCCAACTGGTAGGCCGAACGGGTATCACCGGCGCGTGCAGCCAAGCCCAATAGGCGGATGCCTTCGTTGCGCGCACCCAGCCCCTGCCCTTTGTGCAACAACAGGTGGCCGTAAAAGGCACGGGCGGCCACATCTTCAAACGCGGCCATGCGAGAAAACTGGCCCTGCATCCATTCCCAAATTTTGGGATTTTCCACCGCCCAGCGTTGCTTAAACAGCTGCCGCGCCAGCCAGTACGTCAGCTTGGCCCGCCATTTCCACCAGAACATGGGGCATCCTCCGGGTAATCAAATGCAAAAACACGCTGCAGTTCGTCTGCGTGCCAACTCGGCCATGCCGCCTCTGCATACGCCTGCGGCAGTAGGCCAAGGCGTTGCGCATGCTGGAAAAAACCGGCTCGCGGCAGGTTGCTGTCGGTTTGGCTGATGACCAGTGCGCTGCGCAGTGGCCAGCCACGGGCGGCGTCCTGCGCGGCTAACGCTTCCAGCAAACGCGCCAGCTGCTGCATTTTGGGTGCCGGCAGCGACAGGCTTTCTAGCAGCTGCCTGTAGGTCAGCGTCTGCCGCTGGTTGCGGGCCCCATGCAAGCGCTGCAACAGTAGCGCCTGCAACGCCGTAGCCGTCATGCTTCAAGCATCCCAGGCTGGCACATCAAAAATACGCCCCAGCGAACGCAGCAAAACCGCGCTAGGCTCACGCTCACCGGTTTCAATCATATTCAGGTAAGACGGGCTGATACCGGCCTCGCGGGCCAGCGCTTCGAGGGTCATGCTGCGCGCCTCACGCAAAGCGCGCAAGCGACTTAATGACACAGCCGCGCTGCTCTCGGCCACGACCTGTTTGCGCCCCTGCGGATCGCGGCCCGCTTCGGCCAGCAGTTGCTGATAATCGGCCCAGCCCAGCACGGCATAGTCCGGCTCGCCCTGCTTCCAGATAACCTGTACGTCCAAGGTGTCTCTCCTCAGGATTTAGCGCGGGGCGCATGCGCCCCGGCCTGCGAACTAGTTGTCAGACTCTTCAGAGAGGGCTTCTTCCAGCGCGGCGGCTGCGGCTTCTTTGGCTTTTTCAGCCAGTGCGGCGGCTTCAGTGGCGGCGTCGGTGGCGGCTTTAACGGTCTTGCCGGCAATTTCACCGGCAGCGGTGCCAGCGGCTTCAGCAGCGTCTTCCAGTGTGTCGATGGCCGAAAGGCTAGCGCTCTCATCACCGACGATGGCCAGCAGCTCAACCTCAAACACCAGCGTTGAGTTGGCCGGAATGGCAGGTGTTGGGCTGGTCGGGCCATACGCCAAGTCGCTGGGCACAAACAGTTGGTATTTCTCGCCCACATGCATCAGCTGCAGCGCTTCAACCCAACCGGGAATCACTGCCATCACCGGAAACTCGACCGGCTCGCCACGCTCAACGGAGCTGTCAAACACACTACCGTCGGTCAGCGTGCCTTCATAATGAACCCGCACGGTATCCGACGCTTTGGGCTGCTTGCCATCGGCCTTGACCAGCACCTTGTACTGCAGGCCAGATTCGGTGGTAATGACGCCTTCACGCTTGGCGTTTTCTGCCAAAAATGCTTTGCCGGCCTTGGCGGTTTCATCATTAAGCGCGTTGGCGCGTTCTAGTTCACGCTCCTGAACAAAGGTAAAGGCTTTTTGCAGTTCTTCATCATCCAAGCGCTGTTTGCCTGCCAGAGCATCAGCCATACCCGCCGCCACCGCTTGCGGGCTGATACCGTCAATGCCGTCATCCTTGATGTTTTTGCCCAGCCCCAGACCAATACCGTAGGACACTTTTTGCTCAGGCGTCTTCAGCTCGACCTTGTCGGCAGCCGCCTTGTTATCACAGCCGGTGAGGGTCAGGGTTGCCACGGCCACAACGGCGGCCAGATGCTTTAGCTTCATGAATGTATCCTTGTTGATAATATGTTGAATAAATGAACGGGCAAGCTTAGCAGCCCTGTATCCATTTTAAAGGGGTCAGGTCCATTAAAATGCAGTTAAGTCGACCTGGTCCCATTTAAAATGGAAAGCATTAAGCAAACAAGGTTCCCTTGAATGTGTGCTGCTGCACAACTTCTTGACCTTCCCATGGTGGCAAGCTTTACCATTGGCGCAATCTGAATTACTTGACTGGAGGTCACCATGTCCAGCACCAACCACCTTGAAATTCCGGTCAAAGGCATGACCTGTGCGTCCTGTGTCGGCCGTATCGAGCGCGAGCTGTCGGCGATGCTCGGCGTCAGTGAAGTGAATGTCAATCTGGCCACCGGACGGGCGAATATTGCTTACGATGGGCAGCAAACTGCCGCCAGCTTGTTTAGCGCTATTGAGAATCTGGGTTTTGAACCACAGACGCAGCAGGCCGAACTTGCCATCAAAGGCATGACCTGTGCCTCCTGTGTGGGCCGCGTTGAACAACAGATCAGCACCTTTCCTGGCATCATCAGTGCCGAAGTCAATCTGGCCACTGGCAAAGCGCGCATCCAGCATGCAGGCGCGGATTTTGCTGCCCTGACTGCCCTGCTCGGCGAAAACGGCTACCCGGCTGAACGGGTTGACGATGCTCCGGCCACGCAGCAGGCCGATCCGTCCGGGCAGTTTACCGAGACCGGCGAGGGCTTGAAAAAATCCTTGCGGGTAGCCTTTGCCCTGGCCATTCCGCTGTTCATCATGGAAATGGGCGGCCATCTGTTTCCTGCGTTTCATGACTGGCTGAATGCCTTGCTGGGCCAGAACACCAACTGGATCATCCAGGCGGTGCTGGCCGCTGGTGTGTTTTTTGGCCCCGGCTGGCCGCTGATCAAGGCCGGCGTGCACGGGCTGATCCGCTGGCAACCGGACATGAACGCACTGGTGGCACTGGGCACCGGCTCGGCCTTCGGTTATTCACTGGTGGCTACTTTTATGCCCGGCGTTTTGCCTACGGGTACGGTCAATGTCTACTACGAAGCGGTCGCCGTAATTATTGCGCTGATCCTGCTGGGCCGTTATATGGAAAACAAGGCCAAGAGCAATACCTCGGAAGCGATTCAGGGGCTGCTGAAATTGCAGGTAAAAACCGCCCGCACCATCACCTGTTGCGGCAATGCCAAGGAGGTACCCATCGAGGAAGTGACCGTTGGCAAGACGCTGGAAATCCGCCCCGGCGAGCGTATTCCGCTGGATGGTGTGGTCACCGATGGCGACAGCTTTGTCGACGAGTCCATGATCAATGGCGAGCCGGTGCCGGTGCAGAAAACCGCCGGCAGCCAGGTGGTTGGCGGCACCATCAACCAGACCGGCGTGCTGCGCATGGACGTACAAAAAACCGGCGGCGACACCTTGCTGGCGCAAATCATCCGTCTGGTCGAGCAGGCCCAGGGCAGCCGTTTGCCGATCCAGAATCTGGTCAACCAGATTACCGCCTGGTTTGTGCCGGCGGTGATGGCCGCCGCCGGCCTGACCTTTCTGGTCTGGGTTATCTTTGGCCCTTCGCCCGCCCTTACTCTGGCGCTGGTCAACGCAGTGGCCGTGCTGATTATTGCCTGCCCCTGTGCCATGGGGCTGGCTACGCCGACTTCCATCATGGTCGGCACTGGCCGTGCCGCCCAACTGGGCGTGCTGTTTCGTCAGGGTACCGCCCTACAGGGCTTGCAGGACGTCAAGGTGGTGGCGGTGGACAAAACCGGCACCCTGACCGAGGGCCGCCCGGTGCTGACCGACTTTGTCGTCGCCAGCGCAATGGATGAAACCCGTGCTTTACAGCTGCAAGCCTCGCTGGAGCACCCGTCCAGCCACCCGGTGTCCCGCGCCATAGTCGCGGCAGCTGAAGAAAAACAGCTGACCATGTTGCCGGTAACAGAATTTGAGTCCCTGACCGGCCTGGGTGTGCGCGGCAATGTGGATGGGCAGCAGCTGCATGCCGGCTCCCACCGTCTGATGCAGCAGCTGGACATTGATACCACGGAATTTGCCGAAGCCGCTGCCACGCTGGCCAAAGAAGGCAAAACACCAATGTATCTGGCCATCGACGGCCAGCTGGCGGCCATGCTGGCCGTGGCCGACCCGATCAAGGCCAGCACTCCGGCGGCCATTCGCGCCCTGCACGAGCTGGGCCTGAAGGTAGTGATGATCAGCGGCGACAACCAGCACACCGCCCGCGCCATTGCCGCGCAGCTGGAGATTGATGACGTGGTGGCCGAGGTGATGCCGGCGCAGAAAGTCGAGGCCGTGCAGCAACTGCAGGAAAAATACGGCAAGCTGGCCTTTGTCGGCGACGGCATCAATGACGCGCCCGCGCTGGCCAGTGCCGATGTCGGCATTGCCATTGGCACCGGCACCGATATCGCCATCGACGCCGCCGATGTGGTGCTGATGTCCGGCCAGCTAACCGGCGTGGTCAATGCCCTGCAGATCTCCCGCAGCACGCTGCGCAATATCAAGCAGAACCTGTTCTGGGCCTTTGCCTACAACGCCGCGTTGATTCCGGTAGCAGCGGGTATTCTTTATCCGCTCAACGGTACGCTGCTGTCACCCATGTTTGCCGCGGGCGCCATGGCCATGTCCAGCGTGTTTGTGGTCAGTAACGCCCTGCGCCTGCGCAAGGTGAAAGCCGTATTGGCGTGAATGAGCTGACTTGTAGGGTGTGGCTTCCCTATGAGACTGCCCTCCCTGTCATGCTGCGCGTAGCGAAGCGTAGTCGCAGCATCCATGGACCCTGCGACTGCGCGCAGGGTGACATAATAGAAAGTGCAGGGTAGGCAGATCAAAGCACGCCGGTGGAGTCCAGAACACGCATGATGTCAGGTGCGCGGGATGATTGCCTTTCCTGGAGACAGAGCATGAAAAAAACCATAGGCCAAGCGGCGGAAAAGTCCGGCATCAGCCGCAAGATGATCCGCTACTACGAACAAATCGGCCTGCTGCCACCGGCACGACGCAGCGAATCGGGCTATCGTTATTATGACGAAGCTGCCATCCGGCACTTGCAGTTTATTCGCCGCGCCCGTGACATGGGATTTTCGCTGGAGCGCATCGGTCAGTTGCTGGGGCTATGGCAAAATGAACAACGCCAGAGCGCTGATGTTAAAGCGCTTGCCCAGCACTATATTGCCGAGCTGGATCACAGCATCCAGCAGATGCAGGATATGCGCAACGAGCTGCAAGACTGGATTGATCACTGTCATGGTGACGACCGGCCTGAGTGTGCCATTATCGACCATCTGAAACCTACAACAGATAGCTAATCCATGGATAAACTACTGCGCGTCGTTTTGTTACAACTGCTACTGTTAGCTGGCTTGGCCACTAGCGGCGCACAGCTATTAGCCGCGCCCATGCAGCCCCATACGGTTAGCGACAGCAGTGTTCATTGCTTGGATTGCCCAGCGACCAATGCAGAGTCTGTCATCGACTGCTGCATCCAGCCACATCAAGGCTGCAGCAGTTGTGTCAGCATTCAACAAGGTGCAGTGACGCTAACTTTCAGCGCAAATCATCTCAACTTTCCCGAACTGCACAAGCAGCCATCCCAACCTTTTCACGCGCCAATTAAACCACCCCCGCGCAGCGTCCTCACAAGCTAAAAAAGGCTCGGGTACTTTTCCCGACCAAGCGACACGCTCTTCCTACACTAGAAGCTAAATAACTCGGCTTTTGTGCTGGAAAACAATTTTATTTTCGAGGACGACACCATGAAAAAACACTTCACCAGCGCGCTGCTGACCAGCGCCATGACCCTAACGTTCGCCAGCCACGCCAGCGCAGGCGAGCCAATTGCCGCCACCCTGCACAAAGATCCTTGGTGCGGCTGCTGTACCGCTTACGCGGACTATCTGGACGAAAACGGCTTTAAGACCAAGCGCATCGACCATCAGGATATGTCACCGGTTAAGCGTAAGTTGGGCACTCATAAGGCAGCAAGTTGCCACACGGTAGAAATTGACGGCTATGTAATTGAAGGTCATGTGCCCGTTGCTGCCATCAACAAACTGCTAACCGAGCGCCCGCAGGATATTCGCGGCATCGCCCTACCCGGCATGCCGCTAAACTCGCCGGGCATGGGCCCAGAAAAGCCCGGTAGCCTTGAGGTATTGGGGTTGGATAAAGACGGGGAAGTCAGCGGTCTGTATCTAAAGCTGTGACTGCTCCCCGCCCGCATTGGGCGAGGGTTGGCGCGGAATTTTGCTGATCACCCTGCTGGCGGCCTGACGTGTGGCTTCAGGCGTCAAGGTTGAGTACCTAAAAAGTGCCAACCTTGACGATCGCTTTGCAGGCCACTAACCCGCCAGTGTCCAAGCGATCACCAGCGGCATCACCAATAAGGCCAGCACATTACCCATCAGCACCACGCTGGCAACTGTATCGGGGTCGGCACGGTACTGCTCACTGAGCAAATAGTTGAGCACCGCCGGCGGCAGCGCAGCCGACACCACCAGCAGGTTAATCCACAGGCTGCTCAGAGGTAACAACTGCACAATCAGCACCACCGAAGCCAGCCCCGCCAGCAGATACAGCAGGTTGATGCGCAGTGCCAATGCCGCCTGCTGCAAGCGAGCCGTAGCCATGCGTACGCCCAAGCCAAACAGCATCAACGGAATGCTAATCTGGCCCAGCATCTCTACAGTGGTTAGGAGTGACTGCGGTAGGCTGACATCCCACTGCGCACAGGTCAACCCCAGCACCGCCGCCCAGACATTGGGATTTCGCAGCCAGACCAGCGCGCCCTGGCGGTGCGAAATCAGCCACAAGCCCAGCGAAAAGTGCAGCGTATTGGACAGCACAAACAGCACAATAATGTCGCCCAGCGCTTCCTTGCCATAGGCCAGCATCATCAACGGAATACCCATGTTGCCGGTATTGCGAAACATGCCGCTCATCAAAAAAGCCGGCCGCTGCATGCCGGATGGTGCCACCCACCACAGCAGCAGCCCCGGCAACACGATGAGGGCGATGCCGGCGGCAATGAGTACCCAGTCAGTGGACGGATTGAATGGATTGGCCAGCAGGGCCGAGAAAATCAGCGCCGGACAAAACAGCTGCACATTGGCGCTATTGATGAACTCCATGGCCGGTGCGTTCTGGCTGCGGCGGGCAAACAGAAAGCCAAGACCGATCACGGCAAATACGGGCAGGATGATATCAAGCAAGGTGAGCAGCATAATGCGCCCTCAAAGCAAACGCTCGGCCAGACGGATCAGTCTGACTCGGCGGGTTCTGCAGGCTGTTGTTCTTGATCGCGGTGCGCCTGATTGAGCAAACGCCACAGGCTCAGATGCGACACCACCGCCAAGATGCCGCATACCAGCGCCAGCGGCATGCGGTCGTTGATAATGGCGATCATGGCCACAGCGGTACACAGGATCAGCACGAGGCCAAGAGCGCCCATGGCAATCGCTCTGCGCGAGGGTTTGCCGGCGGCGGCAGTATCAGACATGGCGGGTATTCCGGTTAGATAAGACTGCTGCATCTTACCCGAGTCTGCCGGCGGCTGTCCGTTCTGTTGGCAGAGCGGCGGACGGGCGCTTACAATCCCTGCTTTTGTCCCTTGCCGCTGGATAAGGCGCGCATCAATGAGCTTTTCTCCCGAAACCCTGGCCATCGGCCTGATTCTTGGCACGCTACTGGGCCTGACCGGTGCCGGCGGTTCGCTGGTGGCCCTGCCCCTACTGCTCAGCCTGCATCTGCCGATGCAAGATGCCATCGGCATCAGCTTAGGCGCGGTCGGCCTGTCGGCGCTGATTGGTGCGCTGGGCCGTTGGCGCAGTGGCGATATTCACCTGCCGGTGGTGTTGATTCTGGCCGCCACCGGTGTGCCGGGCAGCTGGCTGGGGCAATGGCTGGGCCGCTGGGTGCCGGAAACCTTGCTGATCTGGGCGTTTTGCCTGCTGGTGCTCTGGTCGGCTTGGCGTATGTGGCGGCAGGCGCAGGCACCGGTTCAACACACTATGCCGCTAAGCCGCTCGGCGCTGGCCGTAATCGGCCTGCCGGTGGGAGTGATGTCCGGGTTGTTGGGGGTGGGCGGCGGTTTTCTGATTGTGCCGGCGCTGCTCTGGTTCAGTCCGCTGGGTATGCTGGCGGCAACCGCCAGCTCAATGGCGGTGATTGCCCTGGTATCCGGTGCGGGTTTCCTCATGTATCTAGGAACGAACAGCCCACCCGCCGGCATGATGGGCGGTTTGTTTCTGGGGGGTGCCTGTGGCGTGCTACTGGGCAACCGGCTAGCGCGCCGGCTGGGCGGGCCACTGCTGCAGCGCATCTTCGCCCTGATGTTGCTGGCCGTTAGCCTGAGCGTGGCGGCGCAGAAGCTGCTGAGCTAAATGGCAGCTCCAGCTGCTCGGCACGGCCTTTAAGGTCCAGCAAGCGCACACCCAGCCCCAATAGTCGCACCGGCTTGTTGCCTCGGGCATAGGCCGCCGCCAGCATCATGGCAAAGCGTTGCTCGCTCAGCAGCGCACCGGCCTGCTCCAGCGTGGTCTGGGTAAAATCATGGAACTTGATTTTTACCTGCGGCCTGTCGATGCGGTAATGCTCATCCAGCCGCGCCATGCGCCGCTGCAAACTGGCCATCAGCAACGGCAGCTGCGCTAAGCAGGCATCCAAATTCGGTAGGTCTTCGCTGTAGGTTTCTTCCACGCTGATACTTTGACGCCGGCTGTTAGCCTCCACCGGCCGTTCATCAATGCCGCGTGCCAGCTGCCACAGCCGATCACCGAACTTACCGAACTGACGCACCAACTCCAGCCGGTCGAACTCACGCAGCCGCGCACAGTCATCAATCCCCAGTCGCTCCAGCTTTTGTGCGGTGATCTTGCCCACGCCATGCAGCTTGCTGACCGGCAGCTGCAGGACAAACGCATCCACTTCGGCGGGAGTGATAACAAACAGGCCGTCGGGCTTGCGCCAGTCCGAGGCAATTTTGGCCAAAAATTTGTTGGGCGCAACGCCCGCCGACACCACCAGTCGCAGCTCTTGCCATACGCGGCGACGAATTTCCTGCGCCATCAGGGTGGCGCTGCCTTGGCAGGCGTCACTGTCGCTGACATCCAGAAACGCTTCGTCCAGCGACAGCGGTTCGATGCAATCACTGTAGTCCTGCAAAATGGCGTGAATTTGGCCAGACACCTGACGGTACAGCTCCATGCGCGGTGCAATGACAATCAGATCGGGACAGCGCTTGAGCGCCTGCGCCATGGGCAATGCCGAGTGCACGCCCCAACCACGGGCCTCGTAGTTGCAGGTGGCTACCACACCACGCTCACGTGGGCTGCCACCCACCGCCACCGGTTTGCCATACAGCGCAGGTGCTTCACGCATCTCTACGGCAGCGTAAAAGCAGTCGGCATCAATATGGATGATTTTGCGCATGGATGAGGGTGGGGTTAAAGGCGGTACTGAGCAGCGCCCTACAACAGGGTGAAAGGGTCAGCATCCATCCATACCGGAAAGCGCTCTTTGAAGCGCGCCAGCGCAGCGGCGCTGAGCGTGACCTGATAAACGCCAGCCTGATTACGCACGTGCAGCAGCCTGTTGCCCATAAAGTCGAGCACCTGTGAGTCGCCGCTGTGGGCTTGGCCGTTGTGATCTTCACCAACGCGGTTGACGCCGGCCACATAGCACAGGTTTTCAATCGCGCGCGCCGGCAGCAAGCGATTCCAAGCGTCACGGCGCACCTGCGGCCAGCTGGCCAGATAAAACAGCAGGTCGGTGTTTTGCGCATCGCGGCTCCACACCGGAAAACGCAGGTCGTAGCAAATGAGCGGGCGAATGCGCCAACCCTTAAGCTCGATCAGCTGCTGCTGGTCGCCCGGCTGGAAGCGGGTATGCTCGCCGCCCATGCGAAACAGGTGGCGCTTGTCGTAATACTCAAGGCTGCCGTCGGGACGCGCCCATACCAGCCGGTTGCGAAAATCACCTTCACCGACCTTGATGGTCAGCGTGCCGCACACCACCGCCTGCAGCCGCGCCGCCTGTTGCAGCAGCCAGCGGGTGCTGGGGCCATTCTCGGTTTCTGCCTGTTCGGCGGAGTCCATGCTAAAGCCGGTGTTGAACATTTCCGGCAGCAACACCAGATCGACGTTGCTCACGTGCTGCAGCAAACGGTCAAAGTTTTTTAAGTTGGTGTCGGTGTCAAAACGGATGACCGGAGCCTGCACCAGCGCGAGTCGCAGATCATCACGGGATTTGAATTCCGGCATGCATGCCTCCCGGCCCGCTACGGGCTGTTCAATTATTTTGCTTTGCGCTTTTTACGGTATTCGATTTCTTTTTTTCGCGCTATCAGACGTTTTTTCTTGTTGACCTGGCGCTCAGTGAGCGTGTTTTTCTTGTCGGCATAGGGGTTGTCGCCGCCCTTAAACTCAATTCGAATCGGCGTACCGACCAGTTTTAGCACGCGCCGGTAGGTGTTTTCTAGATAGCGCACATAGGCCTTGGGCACATGGTCGGTCTGGTTACCATGGATAACGATCAGCGGCGGGTTGGCACCGCCTAGGTGGGCATAGCGCAGTTTGATACGGCGACCATTGACCATAGGCGGCTGGTGCTCTTGCACTGCGGCCAGCAGAATATTGGTCAGTTTGCTAGTCGGCCAGCGGGTGATGGCCGAGGTAAAGGCCTGCTCTACCGAGCCGTACAGGTGGCCCACGCCGGTGCCGTGTAGGGCGGAAATAAAGTGAATGTCGGCAAAGTTGACGAAATACAGCCGGCGTTCCAGCTCGACCTTGACGAAATCACGCTCGGACGGATGCATGCCGTCCCACTTGTTGACCGCCATCACCAGCGCCTTGCCGGCCTCCAACGCAAACCCCAACAGGCTCAGGTCGTGCTCGACAATACCTTCGCGTGCGTCCACCACAAAGATCACCACGTTGGCGTCCTTGATAGCCTGCAGGGTTTTCACCACCGAGAACTTTTCTACTTCTTCGTGAATGCGACCACGACGGCGAACCCCAGCGGTGTCAATCAGGGTGTATTTGCGTTCTTCGCGCTCAAACGGAATGTAGATGCTGTCGCGGGTGGTTCCGGGCTGGTCATACACCACCACCCGTTCTTCACCCAGAATGCGGTTGACCAGCGTGGACTTACCCACGTTGGGGCGGCCAATAATGGCAATCTTGATGCCGTCTTTTTCACTGGGACCGGGCACACGCACCGGCTCTTCGCCCTCGGCCAGCTCTAGCGGCTCTGCTTCCGGCTCGGGCTCGATATCGCCCAGCGCGGACTCCATCAGCTGCTGCACACCCCGGCCATGGGAGGCGGAAATGCCCAGCGTTTCACTGACCGCCAACGGGCTAAATTCAGCGCGGGCTATCTCGACATCCAGGTTGTCGGTTTTATTGACCACCAGCAGAGTGCGCTTATCGCGCCGGCGCAGGTGCTCGGCAATATGTTGATCCGCCGGACACAGGCCGTCACGGGCATCCACCAAGAAAAACACGAGGTCGGCTTCTTCAATCGCCAGCAACGACTGCTCGGCCATTTTGGCATCAATGCCTGCCTCATCGCCGGAGATACCGCCCGTATCAATCAAAATGTAATCGCGGCCCTGCCACTTGGCGGTGCCGTACTGACGGTCGCGGGTCAGGCCGGGAATATCGCCGACAATGGCATCGCGGCTGCGGGTTAGGCGGTTAAACAGGGTGGATTTACCAACATTGGGTCGGCCAACTAGGGCAATAACGGGAACCATGGGCCCCTCCAGTAAAGGCCGCATCACGCCGGTGTGCGGCGCTTAAGGCTAAAAAATAGTCAGATAACAAAAACGCAAAGGCCGCCATCGTCCATACGACAGCGGCCCGTGCACAGAACAACAGGCGTCAGTCGATGGTCAGTGCCACCAGTTTGCCGCTGTTGCCGTAAACATACATCCAGCCGCCTTCAACCAGCGGGCGCACGCGAATGCCCTTGCTATCGATGCGGGTGCGGGCGACAAAACGCCCATCTACCTGGCTCAGCAGATGCACATAGCCTTCAACATCGCCGGCGACAACATAGCTGGACAGCACGCCAAGGCCGGTAGGCAGGCGACGCAGCAGGGCTTCATTGCGCCACATCACACTGCTGGAACGCTCGTCAATGGCCTGTATTTCACCGCTATCCAGGCTGACATAAGCATTGCCGTAGCTTTGCGCCACCGCGCCAGTGCTGGAGCTTTGATGCTGCCACAGGGTTCGACCACTCTGCGCATCCAGCCCCACCACTCGGCCATTAAACGCCGCTACATAGAGCACGCCGTCACTAAGCAGCAGGCTGCCGTCAACATCGACCATACGCTCAAGTTCGGTACGGCCCGAGGGGACGGCCACACGCTCTTCCCAGACCGGCAGACCGTACTCCAGTTCGACAGCAATCACCTTGCCGGTCGATAGGCCCGCGTAAACCAGGTGTTCAGTAATCAGCGGGGCGCTGGTGCCGCGCAGCGTCAGCAGGGCGGGGGTGCTTTCATACACCCAATGCTGCGCACCGGTGTAGGCGTCCAATGCGATCAGGCGGTCGTCTTGGGTTTGCACCACCACCACACGGTCATTGACCGCCGGTGCCGCCAGCACTTCGCTGCCAATACGGCTGCGCCACAGTTCGTTGCCGGTGGTGGCATCCAGTGAAATCACCTCACCGGCCAACGTACCTACCACCACTTGGCCGGCTCCGGCACCCACTGCACCGGAGATTTCGGTTTTCTTCAGCTTGCGCTGCCAGTTTTTCTTGCCGGTATAGCGGTCAACCGCCAAGATCTGGCCGGCGGCATCGGCAACAAACAGCTGGCCGCCGTCAATCGCAGGGGTTAGGCGGTTCCACAGTTTGCCCTGCCCGACGCCCACCGACAGGCTCCACTCGCGCTTGAGTTTGACTTCGGCGGTTATTTTTTCCAGCGCCAGCGGCGCTTGCTCTTTTTTGTCGCCCTTGCTACCGCAGCCGACCAAAACCAGGCTGCCCAGCATAAGGGCCAGAATAGTGGAACGCTTCATATCAGGCATCCCCAGCGCTGAGGTCATCAAGTTTCATCATCAGGCTGCCCGTGGCACTGCTGTCCGCCATCTGCTCGCGAGCCTGCTCATACGCCTTGCGCGCATCGGCAGTGCGTCCCAGCTGCACCAACAGATCACCGCGCAGCTCACTGCGGGCTGCACGGTAGGCTTCAGGGCCATTGCCGTCCAGCAGCGCCAGTGCTTGCTCTGGCTGATCCGTTGCCGCCAGTACGCGGGCCAAACGCTGACGCGCCAACTCGCCCAGTACTGGGCTAGCCGGCTTATCGACCACCGCCTGCAACAACGACGCAGCATCTTCCAGACGGTTGTCCTGCACGGCGACACGGGCCACCAACAGGCGCGCATACTGAGTGTAGGCATGTTCAGGCTTGACCTGCTCCAGCTTTTCCAGCAGGCCGACCACATCGCCCGCATCGGTACCTGCGGGGTTAAACGCCTTGTCTAGTAATTGCTGGTACAGAACCGACAGCTGCTCTTGTTGACCGGCCTGCTGTTTCTGCCAAGCCTGCCAGCCAAATACAATGGCCACCGCCAGTACACCACCGGTCAACAACGGTTTGCCGTTACGGCTCCACCAGTCCTTGATCTGGGCAATCTGCTCTTCTTCTGTGTAATGACTCATGCATGGCTCCGTGTGGCGGTGGCAAACAGGGCATCCAGATAACCGGTGAGGTCGTCCAGCGCTAGGGTTTGTTGTTCAGTGTCGTTACGCAGCGGCTTAAGGCCGATGCTGTGGTTGTTCAGTTCGTCCTCGCCCAAAATCAGGGCGTAAGCGGCAGTGCTGCGGTCAGCCTTTTTAAACTGGCTCTTGAAGCTGCCACCGCCAGCATTAACCTGCAGGCGCAGGCTCGGAATTGCGTCACGAATGCGCTCAGCCCAGTGCACGGCAGCCAGCTCGGCTTTTTCACCAAAGGCGCAAAAATACACATCCACCTGCTGTTGCAGCTCGGCAGGCACTTTTTCAAGGGTTTCCAGCATCAGCAGCAAACGCTCAACGCCCATGGCAAAGCCGACGCCGGTGGTGGGCTTACCACCCATTTGCTCGACCAGCGCATCATAACGGCCACCACCACAGACAGTGCCTTGGGCACCCAGCTTGTCGGTGGTCCATTCGAATACGGTTTTGCTGTAGTAGTCCAACCCGCGCACCAGACGGTTGTTCAGCACATAGGGCACGCCGGCAGCGTCCAACCGTGCGCGCACGCCAGCAAAGTGGCTACGCGAGTCTTCGTCCAGATAGTCTTCCAGACGAGGCGCTGCCACCAGAATCGCTTGGGTGGTAGCATCCTTGGAGTCCAGCACCCGCAGCGGGTTACTGGACAGGCGGCGCTGACTGTCTTCATCCAGCTGCTCAAAATGGCCACTCAGATAGTCAACCAGCGCAGCGCGGTAGGCAGCGCGCGACTCGGACGTACCCAGACTGTTTAGTTCCAGCGTTACGCTGTCAGCGATACCCAGCGCATGCCACAAGCGCCAGGTCATCAGAATCAGCTCGGCGTCGATGTCGGGCCCGGGCAGGTTAAATACCTCGACACCCACCTGATGGAACTGGCGGTAGCGGCCTTTTTGCGGGCGCTCGTGACGAAACATGGGGCCGGTGTACCAGAGCTTTTGTACCAAGCCGTTATTGATCAGGCCGTGCTCCATCACCGCACGCACGCAGCTGGCGGTGCCTTCGGGGCGTAGGGTCAGCGAGTCACCGTTGCGGTCGTCAAAGGTATACATTTCTTTTTCGACGATATCGGTTACTTCGCCGATTGAGCGGCGAAACAGCTCGGTAAACTCAACCACCGGCATGCGGATTTGCTGGTAGCCATAACTGTCCAGCACGCCGGCGACCTTATGTTCAAAATAACGCCAGAGCGGACTTTGCTCGGGCAGTACATCGTTCATGCCACGAATGGCTTGTAGGGTTTTACTCACAAAAATTCCTTGATGACTCAGCCGCGGGCAATTACCGCAGCCTCTTGGGTCAGCTTGACTGCAGCGCGCTCACGGATCATGCGCTCCAGTTCATCGACCAGTTGCTCGTTGTTCAGTTTACTGGCGGGCGCGCCGTCGATATACACCAGGTTGGGTGAACCACCGGTCAGGCCAAGGTCCACCTCTTTCGCCTCGCCTGGGCCATTAACCACGCAGCCAATCACCGCCACATCCAGCGGCACCAGCACGTCTTCGAGCCGCTCTTCCAGCTCGTTCATGGTTTTCACCACGTCGAAGTTTTGCCGTGAGCAGCTGGGGCAAGCGATAAAGTTAATGCCGCGACTGCGCAGACGCAGCGACTTGAGGATATCAAAGCCAACTTTGATTTCTTCCACCGGATCGGCGGCCAATGACACGCGGATGGTATCGCCAATGCCTTCGGCCAGTAACATGCCCAACCCCACCGCCGACTTGACGGTGCCCGAGCGCAAGCCACCGGCTTCGGTGATACCCAAATGTAACGGTTGCTCGATTTGGCGCGCTAACTGACGATAGGCTTCAACCGCCATAAACACATCAGAGGCTTTTACGCTGACCTTAAAATCAGGGAAATTTAGTCGATCCAAATGCTCAACATGGCGTAACGCAGATTCAACCAGCGCCTCTGGCGTTGGCTCGCCATATTTTTTTTGCAGATCTTTTTCCAGCGAACCGGCATTTACGCCAATGCGAATTGGAATACCACGGTCACGGGCAGCGTCAACCACCGCTTTGATACGCTCATGATTGCCAATATTACCAGGGTTAATCCGCAGGCAATCAACGCCCAGCTCGGCCACACGCAGGGCAATTTTGTAATCAAAATGAATATCGGCCACCAGTGGCACCTGTACCTGCTGCTTGATGCGGCCAAAAGCTTCGGCCGCCTCCATGCTGGGCACGGACACGCGCACAATATCAGCGCCGGCCTGCTCAAGGCGCTGGATTTGCGCAACTGTTGCCGCCACATCGCAGGTTTCTGTGTTGGTCATGCTTTGCACGCTAATCGGTGCATCGCCGCCAACAGCCACAGAACCAACATGGATTTTGCGTGAGATGCGGCGTTTAATCGGTGAGATATTATGCACTTGGATCAACCCAGTTTGATGCGGGCCACATTGCCCCTGATGCTGGAACTGATATCAACCGGCTTGCCGTTGAATCGAAGCTGAATATGGGAGGCGTTACCCAGGTGCAGCTCAAAGGGACTGTCGCCGCTCAGCTTGAGACGGGTGCCTGCCTGTTGTAGACCGCTGGCCAACGGATTGCCATCAGCATCGGTTACGCGAATCCAGCACTCATCGGCAAATACCAGCTCTAGGCGGTGCTTGCCGGACGCCTCTTCAATTAAATCAGCGGCCTGCTCGGCTGCCGTTTCGTCATCAGCTTGAGCTATCTGTTCGTCTTCCACGGCCTGCTCGTCGCCATCCGGCATCGCTTGCAGCGCATCAAGGGTGATTTCGGCCACTTCCAGCTCGGCGGTTTCGGCATCCAACTGGTCCAGACTCTGGATAAACAGCGAGCCATCAACCCGCTCGACTTCGACCTGTTTCAGAGCTGGCGCGGCGGCCGGAGACAGCAACGGCCCGCCCTGCTCTTCTTGCCACCAAAGGTAGGCTGCGGACAAGCCTGCCACGGCTGCAATCAGCAGCATGGCCATTACCAGTTTGCCACGGGAGCGGCTGTGGGCGACGGTGCGTCCCAAATCTGGCAGCGCACGCACGGGATCGCTGGTTACGGTCTGTGTATAGCAGGCTGCAACCTGATCTGGGTCAAGCCCGAGCAGCTTGGCATAGCTGCGCAAATAGCCACGTACAAAGGTAACGCCGGGCAAATCCTGATAGCGGTCGGCTTCCAGACAGTTGACGGCTGTCTCAGTCAGGTGCAAATGACTTGCCACATCCGCCACGGTCAGCTCCCGTTCAAGTCGTGCCTCGCGCAACATGGCACCGGGCAGCTCTTGTGTTTGTTCTGTCTGCTCGTCTTTTACGGTTTGGGTCATGATTATCGCTGCTCCATCAGATAAGCCTTGTATTCAGGGCTGGCCGGATACAACTGTTTGAGCCGCAGCCCTAGGCTGGCCGCTTCGTCGCGCATCTGGAACACGCTGGCAATGCGGGCACCCAGCAACAAGGTACGGGCGTCATGCCCAGACTGCTGCATATAGCTTTCGTAATACTGGCGAGCACCGCTGTAGTCACGGGCCTCGTAGGACAGGCTGGCCATTTCTAGCAAGCTGCGGCGCTGGCTGGAGTCCAGCCGTAAGGCACGCTGAAAGTAATGGCCCGCCGATGCTTTATCGTCCAGCTTGAGTGCGGTTAGGCCCATGTTTTCAAACACCCAGGCACGGCTCGGGTACATGCTGTCTTCGGCAGCTTCCTTATAGATCTCCATCGCCTTTTCGTAGGCGCCTTCTTCAAACAAGAAGCTGCCGTAATTGTTGAGTATGCGCGCTGAGCGCTGACCCGCCAGAGCCTTGCGGAAATGTTTGTCAGCCAAAGCCGGCTCCATTTCTTGCTGAAAAACCAGCGCCATGACTTCGTGGGCTTCGGGGTCGGCGGAATCAATTTCTAGCGCGCTTTGCAGCGGCGCTTTAGCTCGGCTGGTCAGGCCCTCCTGCAGGTAGCCCTTGCCCAGCTGGATATAGGCCTGTTTGGCCTGTTCGCGTCCGCTGTCGGTACGCAGCGGCTGAACATCTCCGGTCTGTACACAGCCGGCAATCACCGCCAGCAAGCTGGCAAGCGCCGCAACACGGCCCGATTTAATAAATCCTTTACGCATCAATCTGCCTCACTGCAATGTAGCGTTCACTGCGCCTGGTGCGGTCGGCCACCTGGCCCACCAGCTGTCCACAGGCGGCATCAATATCGTCGCCACGCGGCGTGCGCACGGTGACGTTGTACCCTTCGTGATGCAGGGCATCTTGAAAACGGCGAATGGCATTATTGCTGGGCCGTTCATAGCCAGAATGCGGGAAGGGGTTAAAGGGAATGAGATTAATCTTGCAAGGCACATCGCGCAACAGCGCGGCCAGTTCATCCGCATGCTGCGGCTGGTCATTCACGCCCGCAAGCAAGGTGTACTCCACCGTAAGGGCGCGCTTTTCACCCAAACCGCTGATATAGCGTTTGCACGAATCCAGAATAACGGCCAGCGGATACTTTTTATTGATCGGTACCAACTGATTGCGTAATTCATCATTGGGTGCATGCAACGACAAGGCCAGAGATACGTCAATCACTTCGGCCAGTTTATCCACCATGGGCGCAACGCCAGCCGTTGACAACGTGACCTTACGCTTGGAAATGCCATAGCCCAAATCATCCATCATGATGCTCATGGCGGCGACCACATTGTCGAAGTTAAGTAGCGGCTCGCCCATGCCCATCATCACCACGTTGGTGATGGCACGATCCATTTTGGCGGGAATGGTGCCAAAGGACTTGTTGGCCACCCACACCTGCCCCACGATTTCGGCAGCGGTCAGGTCGCTGTTAAAGCCCTGCTTGCCGGTGGAGCAAAAGCTGCAGTCCAGCGCACAGCCGGCCTGCGAGGAAACACAGAGGGTGCCACGGCCATTTTGCGGGATGTATACGGTTTCCACGCAACTGCCGCTGGCAACACGGATTACCCACTTGCGGGTGCCGTCTTCGGAAATGTCTTCACTGACCACCTCCGGACCGCGAATAAAAGCGGTTTTTTCCAACTTTTCGCGCAGCGCTTTGCCGACATTACTCATGCCGGCAAAGTCGTCCACGCCGAAATGGTGAATCCATTTCATAACTTGCCCAGCGCGAAAGCGTTTTTCGCCCAACTGTTCGAAAAACGCCTCCATCTGTGCCCGGGTCATGCCCAGCAAATTAACCTTAGGGGTATCTGCCTGTGTCATGGATTCACCTGTTTCACCTGACAGCGTCCGAAATTAACGGATGCGGTCGCACAGCTCGGTGCTGGCGAAGAAGAAAGCGATTTCGCGGGCAGCGGCGGCTTCGGAGTCAGAGCCGTGTACAGCGTTTTCGTCGATGGACTCAGCGAAGTCAGCGCGGATGGTGCCGGCAGCCGCTTCTTTAGGGTTGGTAGCACCCACCAGTTCGCGGTTTTTGGCGATGGCGTCTTCACCTTCCAGAACCTGAACGATGACAGGGCCAGAGGTCATGAAGCTCACCAGATCAGCGTAGAAAGGACGCTCTTTGTGCTCGGCATAGAAACCGCCGGCTTCACGCTCGGATAGCTGAACCATCTTGGACGCAACAACGCGCAGACCGGCTTTTTCGAAACGGGTGGTGATTTCGCCGATTACGTTCTTAGCAACGGCATCGGGTTTGATGATGGAAAAGGTGCGCTGTACGGCCATGGAGGACTCCAGATAAAGTATTTAAATTCAAGAAATTGCCAACAAACCGCAGAATGTGGACGCTGGCAGGGCACAAGGTTGGCGATTATACGTGCTTTTGCGCTAAATGCGTAGCGCTCAGAATGCCAGCATAGCAGGCTGGCTCAACAGAGCGACGCTAGAAAAACGCCTATACGGCTCAGGGGAAATAAGCAAACCATAGGGTGCCCGTGTGCGGCACCCTGTGGGGGGTTGTATCAGTCCAGCTCTTCGATCCAGGCCGCCTGAATGGCTTCCAGCACCTTTTCACCGCTGCGATTGGGGTCGTCATCGAAGCCGTCCAGCTCGATGACCATGCGCCGCAAGTTGACGAAGTTGATGTAGCGCGGGTCTACATCAGCGTGTTTTTCTGCCAGTTCGATGGCGATATCCAGTACATCAATCCACTTCATGCGGGCTGCCTCCCTTGTTGATTCAGCGCAATAAAAGTCCCCCAGATGCAAGCAAACGCAACATCACTGGCGCTCGGACACCTGGTTGATGGTGTATTTGGGAATTTCCACAGTTAAATCCTCGCCTGCGACCAGCGCTTGGCAAGACAGACGTGATTCGTGCTCCAGCCCCCACGCCTTGTCTAGCATGTCGTCCTCCAGCTCATCGGACTCTTCCAGCGAGTCAAAACCTTCGCGCACGATGATGTGACAGGTGGTGCAGGCGCAGGACATCTCGCAGGCGTGTTCGATATCAATGCCGCTGCGCAGTGCGGCATCAAGAATGGTTTCACCGGCTTGAGCCTCGACCACTGCCCCTTCAGGGCACAATTCAGCATGAGGTAAAAATACTATCTGTGGCATGGTTTGCTCCTAAATTTCGTCCAGCTGGCGACCGGCAAAAGCTCGGCGCACGGTGGCATCCATCCGCCTTGAGGCAAATTCGTGGGTGGCCTGATTGACCTTTTGCACCTGACGGGCGATAGCCGCCTGATCGTTACCCGCTGCGGCCTCACGTAGCAACGCCAGCTGCTCATCCACCGCCGCACGTTCTTGGCTATTCAGCAAATCGCCATCGGCGTCCAGCGCCACGCGCACGGTTTCTAGCAAGCGTTCGGCATTAACCTGTTGCTCTCGCAGGCCACGGGCTTTACGGTCGTCCTCGGCATGCGCCAGCGATTCCTCCAGCATACGGCTGACCGCTTCGTCGCTCAGGCCGTAGGACGGCTTGACCTCCACATGCGTCTCGACGCCCGAACGGGTTTCTTTGGCGCTGACACTCAGCAGGCCGTCGGCATCCACCTGAAAGGTCACGCGGATTTTAGCCGCACCCGCCACCATGGGCGGAATACCGCGCAGCTCGAAGCGCGCCAAGGAGCGGCAGTAGCGCACCAGTTCGCGCTCGCCCTGCACTACATGCAACGCCATGGCGGTCTGGCCATCACGGGCGGTAGTAAAGTCTTGGGTGCGGGAGACGGGAATGGTGGTGTTGCGCGGAATGATTTTCTCCACCAACTCGCCCATGGTTTCCAGCCCCAGCGAGAGCGGGTTGACATCCAGCAGCAGCAAATCGGTGTTGCCGCTGCGGTTGCCGGCCAGAATGTCGGCCTGAATGGCCGCGCCCAGTGCCACCACCTTGTCGGGGTCAATGTCGGTGAGCGGCTGGCATTCAAACTGCGCCGCCACGTGTTCGCGCACCAAGGGCACACGGGTGGAGCCGCCCACCATAACCACAGCGCTGATGTCTTCTTTTTCGATACCTGCATCGCGCACAGCACGGCGGCAGGCACGCAAGCTGCGTGCCACCAGCGGTTCAATCAGGGCGTCAAAAGCGGCACGGGTTAGCTCGCCGCTCCAGTCGCCATAATGGGCTTCTACCACAGTCTGCCCGCTAAGGGCTTCTTTCAGGTCGCAGGCCACGCGCAATAGTGTGCGCTGCTGCGCCGGCGATAAATCTGTGCCGCAGCCGGATTGCTCGACAATCCAATCAGCCACCGCATGATCCAGATCATCCCCGCCCAGCGCGCTGTCGCCGCCGGTGGATAACACCTCGAACACGCCACGAGTCAAGCGCAGGATGGACACATCAAAGGTGCCGCCGCCTAGGTCATAGACCACAATCACACCCTCGGCCTGACGGTCGAGCCCGTAAGCGACCGCAGCAGCGGTGGGCTCGTTGAGCAGGCGCAGCACGCGGATGCCGGCCAGTTTAGCGGCGTCCTTGGTTGCTTGGCGCTGGGCATCGTCAAAATAGGCCGGCACGGTAATCACCGCGCCAAACAGTTCGCCACCCAGTGCCTGCTCGCCACGCTCGCGCAAGACTTTCAGAATCTCGGCCGACACCTCGACAGGGCTTTTAGCGCCTTGCACAGTTTCGATCATCGGCATTTTCGAGTCGCCGGTGCGAAAACGATAGGGCATCTGCTGGCCTAGCTGGCGCACGTCATCCACGCCGCGACCGATCAGGCGCTTGACCGACAAAATACAATTGAAGGGATCACAACTGGCGCACTGCTTGGCGTCACGGCCAACGCTCACACCCCCGCACTTCTGATAGCGCACCGCCGAAGCCAGCGCAAAGCGACCCGCAGCATCGGCCAGCGGCGTCGGCTGGCCATCGCGCACGGTAGCAACGAGCGAGTTGGTGGTCCCCAGGTCGATACCTACGGCAAGCCGTGGCTGGCTAGGGTCCGGCTGGCGGTCGGGTTCAACAATCTGCACCAGGGCCATATATAGTCTTCACTTGCTGGGTGGCTGCGCAGGCAGACACCTGATTGAGTTAATCGTCCAGACGCTCTTGCAGTTCGCGTATTTGCAGCAGCAGCTTGTCGAAAAACTGCATGCGCCGCACCAAGCGTTCAGCCAAGCTGCGCTGTGCGGTCTGCTGCCAACACTCGGCAAACGCCTGCTCCAGCGCCTTGCGTTCACGCTGCATCTGCGTGCGGAAAGCCTCAACTGCGTCCAGATCGGAGGCCTGCTCTAGGGTTTCCAGTTCCTCGCGCCATTCCAGCTGTTGAAACAGGAACTGTGGATCCTGCACCGTGGTTTCTTCGTCCAGCGGGCTGTGCAGATTGAGCAGATAAAGGGCGCGCTGAGTCGCTGACTTAAGCACCTGATGGGCTTGATTCAGGCTGGCGGCCTGCTCCAGTGCGGCGCGCTGCGCCTGCTCATCAGCGCCGGCAAAGCGATCAGGGTGCACCTGTCGCACAGCCTCGCGATAGTGGCTGTCCAGCTCGGCCTGATCCAGCTCGAAGGCCAGCGGCAGACCCAAAAGCGCAAAGTAGTTGGCCTCAGACACTGAAACTCTCACCACAGCCACATTCGCCGCGCACGTTAGGGTTGTTGAACTTGAAGCCTTCGTTGATGCCCTCGCGCACAAAGTCCAGCTCGGTGCCATCGAGAAAGTCTAGGCTATCCTCGTCCACCACCACCTTCAGGCCGTGGCTTTCAAATACCTTGTCGCTGTCTTTGAGTGCGTCTACATATTCCAGCACATAGCCCAAGCCGGAACAGCCGGTGGTTTTCACGCCCAGCCGTACCCCCTCACCTTTGCCGCGTTTTTCCAGCGAGCGGCGCACATGATCCGCAGCTGCTGCTGTCAAGCTGATAGCCATTGGAAACCTCGGAAATTACTGCTTGCCTTGCTTGTCTTTGTAATCACGCACTGCCGCTTTAATGGCGTCTTCGGCCAATACCGAGCAGTGAATTTTTACCGGCGGCAGCGCCAGCTCTTCGGCGATGGCGGTGTTTTTGATCTGCTCGGCCTCATCCAGCGTCTTACCCTTCATCCACTCAGTAGCTAGCGAGCTAGAGGCAATCGCTGAGCCGCAACCGTAAGTTTTGAATTTAGCGTCTTTGATAACGCCCTGCTCGTCCACTTCGATTTGCAGGCGCATTACGTCGCCACAGGCGGGCGCACCCACCATGCCGGTACCTACGTTAGGCGCATCGGCGTCCATCTTGCCCACGTTGCGGGGGTTCTCATAGTGGTCAATCACTTTTTCACTGTATGCCATGGTTCTAATCCTCGCTATTAATGGGCCTGCCACTCGACCTTGGACAGGTCAACACCGTCTTTATACATATCCCACAGGGGCGACAGCTCACGCAATTTGCTGACTGCCTCGCGCACCTGGGCGGCGGCCAGATCGATTTCTTCTTCGGTAGTAAAACGGCCAAAGGTAAAGCGAATGGAGCTATGTGCCAGCTCATCATTACGCCCCAGTGCACGCAGCACATAGGACGGCTCGAGTGACGCTGAAGTACAGGCCGAACCGGACGATACCGCCAAGTCTTTAAGCGACATCATCAGCGACTCGCCCTCAACAAAGTTGAAACTCAGGTTCAGGAAGTGTGGCATACGCTGGGTCTTACTACCGTTTAAATAGACCTCTTCCATATCAGCGAGCTGGCTATAAAAGCGCTCGCTCAACTTGGCTACGTGTTCGCGGTCTTTAAGCATATCCTGCTTGGCAATGGCAAAAGCCTCGCCCATACCGACAATTTGGTGGGTCGCCAGCGTGCCGGAGCGCATACCACGCTCGTGACCGCCACCGTGCATCTGCGCTTCCAAACGCACACGCGGTTTACGACGCACATAGAGCGCACCAATGCCTTTGGGGCCGTACACCTTGTGACCGGAGAAGGAAATCAGATCCACCTTCATCGCTTCGACATCAATTTCTGTTTTGCCGGCAGACTGCGCCGCATCGACATGGAACAGCACTTTATTAGCACGGGTAATTTCGCCAATGGCGGCAATATCATTCACCGTACCAATTTCATTATTCACATGCATAACGGAAACCAAAATGGTGTCCTCGCGCAGTGCGTCTTTGACCTGTTCGGGACTGATAATGCCGTCTTCGCATGGGTCAAGATAAGTAACCTCAAAGCCTTCGCGCTCTAGCTGACGCATGGTATCCAGCACGGCTTTGTGTTCAATTTTGGTGGTAATTAGGTGCTTACCCTTGGTGGCGTAAAAATGGGCAACACCCTTAATCGCCAGGTTGTCGGACTCGGTTGCACCCGAGGTCCAGACAATCTCGCGCGGGTCAGCGTTGATCAGATCAGCCACCTGCTGGCGGGCATTTTCGATGGCTTCTTCGGCGCGCCAGCCGTAGATGTGCGAGCGCGAGGCAGGGTTACCAAAGTTGCCGTCCATGGTCAGGCAAGCAATCATTTTTTCAGCCACACGCGGATCAATCGGTGTCGTGGCGGAATAGTCCAGATACACAGGTAATTTCATTGTTGTCTCCTCAAATCGTTCGGCTGCGCCCGCTCAAACCTGCTCACGGGCCGAGATGGCATTGCAGGGCGTTCGTGCATGCTGTCGCTGGGCAATATCACGGATCTCTGCCCGCTCCACCAAAGTGGCGAGACTGATACCGCTCAAAAAGTCATGAATTTGTTCGCTTAGTTCGCACCAGAGGTAATGGGTTAGGCAGGTCTCTCCCTCCTGGCAATTACCCTTACCTTGGCAACGGGTGGCATCGACTGACTCATCAACCGCATCAATCACCTGCACAATCTGGATTTCACCGGCTGCGCGGGCCAGCTGATAGCCGCCACCGGGGCCACGCACGCTGGACACCAGCTCGTTGCGACGCAGTTTGGCAAATAGCTGCTCAAGATAAGACAACGAAATCCCCTGGCGCTCAGAAATATCAGCCAGCGACACCGGTGCCTGCCTAGCATTGAGCGCCAGATCCAGCATCGCAGTCACCGCATAACGGCCTTTGGTCGTCAATCGCATTACTTACACCACAGTTTTAGGTTCACTGGGGCGCATTATGTAATCTCCGACCAAATCAGTCAAGAATATAACCTAAGAAATCACTCGGGATTAGCCTGATTGCCCTCAGACAGTACTTTGTCCGGCTGGGTACCCTCTAACTCGCTGGATGGCAGCTCCGGTAATTCACCGGCGCAATAATCGCTGCCCAGCGCGTTCAACGCACCGCACATACCGTCCATGCGCCCTTCCATTGATTTTAAGTGGGTCAGGATGGCACCGATTGAGCGCGCCACTGGGTCCGGCATATCGCCACTAATGCCGTAAGCATCAAAGTCAGCCTGCTCAGCCGCCTCTACTTTTTTGGCCTCGATAATACGGCCCGGAATACCCACCGCTGTGGCACCAGGCGGCACCGCCTTGGTCACCACCGCATTGGAGCCGATCTTGGCACCCGCTCCCACGGTAAAGGGCCCCAGCACCTTAGCTCCAGCGCCGACCACCACGCCATTTTCAAGCGTCGGGTGGCGTTTGCCTTTATTCCAAGTGGTACCGCCTAGGGTCACGCCATGGTACAGGGTGACGTCATCACCGATTTCTGCGGTCTCGCCAATCACCACGCCCATACCGTGGTCAATAAAAAATCGACGGCCAATTTTAGCGCCGGGATGAATTTCAATACCGGTGATCCAGCGCGCACTGTGTGACACCAAGCGCGCCAGCAACTTCCAGTTGCGCCGCCACAGCCCATGCGCCACGCGGTGCAGCCAGATGGCGTGCAGACCGGGGTAACAGGTCAGCACCTCGAAGGTATTGCGTGCGGCGGGGTCGCGGTGAAAGATGCTTTGGATGTCTTCACGCATGCGGCTAATCATGCTGTTCTCTCCTGTGTTGCAGTTCGCCCCGGGCGGCCTTTTGGGTTTCGGTCAGAATGCCGCGCAAAATATTCACCTCTGATTTACTCAACTGACTGCGGCCAAACAGCCGGCGCAGGCGGGTCATCAGATGACGCGGTTTGTCTGGGTCGAGAAACTCGATATCAATCAGGGTACGCTGCAGGTGGCCGTAAAACAATTCCAGCGCTTCATGCGTGGCCGGCCCACTGCCCAGCGGGCCGGTACGCTCAACACTTTCCATACACAGCGGCTGCTCGCTGGCGGCCAGCCAAGCCATGCGCACCTCATAGGTGAGCACCTGCACCGCAGCGGCCAGATTAAGCGAGCTGAAGGAGTCATCGGACGGTATATGCACATGGTATTGGCACTGGTGCAGCTCATCATTGGTCAGGCCGGCATGTTCACGGCCAAATACTAGGGCGATATCGGCCTGCTCGTCGTCTTGTAGGTGGTTCAACACCACCTGCCCAGCATCACGCGGATTAACCAACGGCCAGGGCAAGCGGCGGTCACGGGCGCTGGTGCCCAGCACTAGACTGCAACCGGCCAACGCTTCTTCCAGTGTCGCAGCCACCTGCGCCTGCTCCAGAATATCATCGGCACCGGAGGCTCGCGCCCGCGCATCGCCACTGGGAAACTCTTTTGGATCAACCAGCACCAGCCGGCTCAGGCCCATGTTTTTCATGGCCCGTGCCGCGCCGCCAATATTTCCCGGATGACTGGTATTAACCAGTACCACGCGCACCTTGTTGAGCACCTGTAACCCCGATTGATCAAAAACGGCAAATCTTACCCAAGCCGGCTGCAGGTTGCCATGAAAAAGCCATTTTTCTTCAACGCACGGCTGACGGCTTTCTGGTAGAATGCGCGCCTCTTCTTTAACAACCCCTAGGTATTCCCCCATGCAGCCCATGCTGAATATTGCGCTGCGCGCTGCGCGCGCGGCCGGTGAAATCATTGTCCGATCCATGGACCGTTTGGATTCACTGTCCGTCAATGAAAAAGACAGCAAAGACTATGTTACCCAGGTCGATAAGGCCGCCGAAAAAGCCATAGTCAACACCCTACTCAAGGCCTACCCTGATCACGGCATTCAGGGTGAGGAAGGCAGCAATCGCGCCGGCAGCGGCGAGGGGGCAGACTACCTATGGGTGATTGATCCACTCGATGGCACCACCAACTACATTCACGGCATTCCCCACTTTGCAGTCAGCATCGCCTGCAAATACCGGGGTCGCGTTGAGCACGCCGTAGTCTACGACCCAATGCTGGACGAAGAATTTCTGGCCAGCCGTGGCCGTGGCGCTACCCTCAACGGCCGCCGCCTGCGGGTGAGCAAACGCAACGCGCTCAACCATGCCGTTCTGGCCACTGGCTTTCCCTTCCGCGACGGTCAAATGGAACATATCGACAATTATCTCGACATGTTCCGCGAGCTTGCCGGACAAAGCGCCGGCATCCGCCGCGCCGGTGCCGCCAGCCTGGACTTGGCCTATGTGGCCGCCGGCCGCTATGACGGTTTCTGGGAGTACGGCCTGTCCGAGTGGGATATGGCGGCTGGTGCCCTGCTGATCCAAGAGGCAGGCGGTTTGATCAGCGATTTTGCTGGCGGCCACCAGTTTCTGGAAAAAGGCCATGTTGTGGCCGGTACCCCCAAGTGTTTCAAAGCTATTCTGACCAGCATCCAACCGCATGTGCCGGCCAGCTTCAAGCACTAATTTGGCCGAAGTACCTTTGCTCCATTAGGTCGAGCACATAAAAAACGGGCAGCCCATGGGCTGCCCGTTTTTTATGCCTGGCGTTAAGGCATTTCATCAACACCCTCGGCAGCCACCGGTGGAATCAGGTCTTCCACGGTCAGTTTCAGCCAGATCAGCGCGATACTGGAAATGTAGATGGACGAGAAGGTTCCCGCAGTAATGCCAACCATCAACGCCAACGCAAAGCCCCACAGGTTATCGCCGCCAAAAAACAACAACGCAGCTACCGCCATCAAGGTGGAAATAGACGTTGCCAAGGTCCGCAGCAACGTCTGCGTGGTGGAGATATTGATGTTGTCGATCAACGAAGTATTACGCAGCAAGCGGAAGTTTTCGCGGATACGGTCAAAGATCACAATCGAGTCATTGAGCGAGTAACCGATAATCGCCAATATGGCTGCCAACACCGTCAGATCAAACTGGATCTGGAACAGCGAAACCACGCCCAGGGTAATAATGACATCGTGCACCAAACCAATAATCGCACCCATGCCAAACTTCCATTGGAAGCGAAAACCCAAGTAAACGAGGATGCCCGCCAGCGCCACCAGCATACCGATACCGCCTTGGTCACGTAGCTCTTCGCCCACGGCAGGGCCGACAAACTCAACCCGCTTAACGCTAAAGTCCTGACTGCCGCTCTCTTTCAATACTGCAGCAATCTGCTTACCCAGCTCGGGATCATCGCCAGGCGTGCGAATCAGCACGTCGGTGACTGCGCCAAAGCTTTGCACCACAGCGTCCACATAACCACCCGCTTGCAACTGGCCGCGAATGGCATTGAGATCTGCCGCTTCGCTGTAGTTAAGCTCGATCAGTGTGCCGCCGGTGAAGTCCAGGCCAAAGTTGAAACCCTTGACCGCAATGGCGCCCAGCGAAGCCAACACCAGCAGCAGCGTGATGCTCACGAAAATCACGCGGAATCCCATGAAATTAATGGTACGTTTCATTCTGATGCCCCTTAAATCCAGATCTTCTTCAGGTCGTTACGGCCACCGTAGATCAGGTTGACCATGGCGCGCGTGACAAAGATGGCGGTGAACATGGAGGTAACGATACCCAGCGACAGGGTCACGGCAAAACCTTTGATCGGGCCGGTACCCATGGCAAACAGGATCACGCCCACCAGCAGGGTGGTCAGGTTGCCGTCAACAATGGCTGAAAACGCCTTATCAAACCCTTCATGGATCGCGCGCTGAATGGAAGCACCACTGGCAATTTCCTCGCGGATACGCGAGAAGATCAGCACGTTGGCATCCACCGCCATACCCATGGTCAGCACGATACCGGCAATGCCCGGCAGGGTCAGGGTAGCGCCCAACAGCGACATCATGGCCACCAAGTTGACCATGTTCAGCCCCAGTGCCAGCACAGCCAACAAACCGAAGAACTTGTAAATCAACAAAATAAAGATAGCCACGAAAATAAAGCCATAAATGGCTGCTTTCACGCCCAGCTCAATATTTTCGGCACCCAGACTTGGACCAATGGTGCGCTCTTCAGCAAAGTACATCGGTGCAGCCAAGCCACCGGCACGCAGCAACAGCGCCAGCTCGGACGATTCGCCCTGACCATTAAGGCCGGTAATGCGAAACTGGCTGCCCAGCGCCGACTGAATAGTGGCCAAACTGATAACCTGCTTCTCTTCCTTAAAGCTTTGTACCGCCACTTCCTGTTCAACGCCGTCAACCATTTCTTTAACATAGCGGGTCAGCGGACGCTGCTCGATAAAAATGACCGCCATGCTGCGGCCAATCGAGTTGCGGGTGGCGCGATTCATCAGCTCACCGCCATGGCCATCCAGACGGATATTAACCTGCGGGCGACCGTTTTCATCGTAGCTGGCCTGAGCGTCGGTCACTTGGTCACCGGTAATGATTACGCTGCGCTCCAGCGCCACTGGCGCACGGCCTTCTTCGCGGAACTCAAACATTTCGGTGGTGGCTTTGGCCGCGTCAAAATCGGCCATCAGGCGAAACTCAAGGTTGGCCGTTTTGCCCAGAATACGTTTGGCTTCAGCGGTATCTTGCACACCCGGCAACTCGACCACGATGCGGTTGGCACCCTGACGCTGAACCAGCGGCTCAGCCACACCCAGCTCATTAACCCGGTTACGCACCGTGGTCAGGTTCTGCTTGATGGAGTACTCACGAATTTCGGTCAGTTTGGCCGGCAACAGAGTCAGCTGCAGCACCTGCCGATCGCCGCGCTCAAGCACCTGTTGTTCAAAATCAGTAAAGCTCTTGCGCAGCAGTGCGCGTGCCTTGTTCAGGGTTTCACTGTCGTCAAAACCCAACTGCATACCGTGTTCTAAACCCGGCATGCTGCGATAACGGATACGTTCCTTACGTAGGATGCTTTTAGCCTCTGTGTCATACACTTTGAGGCGGGCGGAAATGGCCTTATCCATATCCACTTCCAGCAAGAAGTGCACGCCGCCGGACAAGTCCAGACCGAGTTTCATCGGGCTGCCGCCAAGCGAGCGCAACCAGGCAGGCGTAGTCTGAGCCAGGTTAAGCGCCACTACGTAGTCATCGCCCAGTGCGCGACGAACTACTTCTTTACCCGGCAACTGGTCTTCCTGCTCGGTTAAACGTAGCAAGCCGCCACGCTGGGCCAGCTCGGTGGACTTCACCTCGATGCCCGCTTCGCGCAAGGCGCTGGCAGCACGGTCTAGATCAGCTTGACTGATTTCCAGCGCACTGCTGTTGCCGCTGATCTGGATGGCCGGATCATCGGGGTACAAGTTGGGTAATGCGTAAATAAAACTGACGAAAAGTATCGAAGCAATCAGCAGATACTTCCACAGGGGGTATTTGTTGAGCATGGTGCCGCCCACTAGTGAAGCAGACCGGAACCGGCCCGCGGGTAAAGCTGAATCAGAAACGCCACCCGACGGGTGGCGATGACCTGAACCTATGATCAGATAGCCTTGAGGGTGCCCTTGGGCAGCGCGGCAACAATGGCATGTTTCTGAAAGCGCAGTTCGACCTTATCGGACACTTCAACCATCACAAACTCGTCAGCCACCTTAGTAACCTTGCCGGCAATGCCGCCGGAGGTGACGACCTCATCACCTTTTTGCAGGCCGCCCACAAGGTTGCGGTGCTCTTTGGCACGCTTGGACTGAGGACGCCAAACCATCAGGTAAAACACCACCAAAAAACCGCCCAGCAGAATGAATTGCATAAACTCACCACCTGGGGGCGTACCTGCGGCAGCGGTGTCGGCATAGGCCATTGGAATCAAAAAGTTCATTTACAGCTCCTAGTTTAGGGTTTAATTTAATCCAGCGGCGGCACGGGCAGGCCCCGTCTGGCATAAAAATCTTCGACAAAGTGCGACAATGTACCCTGTTGAATGGCCTGACGTAAACCGGCCATCAGCATCTGATAATGTCGCAAATTGTGAATGGTATTCCACATGCAGCCCAGCATTTCGCCACACTTGTCCAGATGATACAGGTACGACCGGGTGAAGTTTTGGCAGGTGTAACAATCACAGCTGGCATCCAGAGGCGAGTCATCATGGCGATGCACCGCATTGCGGATCTTGACCACGCCATCGTTTACAAACAGGTGGCCATTGCGCGCATTGCGGGTCGGCATCACACAGTCAAACATGTCGATGCCACGGCGCACACCCTCAACCAAATCCTCTGGCTTGCCAACGCCCATCAGATATCGGGGTTTGTCGTGCGGCATTAAAGATGGCAAAAAGTCCAATATGCGGATCATGTCTTCTTTGGGCTCGCCCACCGACAACCCGCCAATAGCTAGACCGTCAAAACCGATTTCCTGCAAGCCTTCCAACGAACGCTGGCGCAGCGACTCGTGCATACCGCCCTGCACAATGCCAAAGAGCGCCGAAGGGTTATCGCCGTGGGCAATTTTCGAGCGTTTGGCCCAGCGCAATGACAGCTCCATGGATGCTCTGGCGGTGTCTATATCCGCCGGATAGGGCGTGCACTCATCAAAAATCATCACGATGTCCGAGCCCAGCTCACGCTGCACCTGCATGGACTCTTCTGGCCCCATAAATACCTTGCTGCCATCCACCGGCGAAGAAAAGTACACCCCTTCTTCTTTGATCTTGCGCATCGCGCCTAGGCTAAATACTTGGAAACCACCGGAATCAGTCAGGATCGGCCCTTGCCACTGCATAAAATTGTGCAGATCACCATGCTTTTTAATGACTTCGGTGCCCGGCCGCAACCACAGATGAAAGGTATTGCCTAGGATAATCTGCGCGCCGATATCCTTGATATCACGCGGCAACATGGCCTTGACCGTGCCATAGGTACCCACCGGCATAAATACTGGGGTTTCTACCGTGCCACGGGGAAACGTCAGGCGACCACGCCGAGCGCGACCATCGGTGGCCAGTAATTCAAACTGCATAAAGGACATCAAAGCTCTCCGGGCACATCCGGCTGCGGATTACGGGTAATAAACATAGCATCGCCATAACTGAAAAAACGGTAATTTTCGGCAACTGCCTGCTGATACGCATGCATCGTCGCCGAATAACCGGCAAAGGCCGACACCAGCATCAACAGGGTTGACTCTGGCAAATGAAAGTTGGTTACCAGCGCATCCACCACGTTAAAACTACGGCCTGGGTAAATAAAAATATTGGTATCGCCACAGTACGGCTTAAGTTCGCCGCTTTTGGCGGCAGTTTCCAGCGAGCGCACACTGGTGGTGCCCACCGCAATGACCCGTCCGCCACGCGCCCTACAGCGCTGTACCGCATCCACCACGTCTTGGCTGACTTCCAGCCATTCATGGTGCATCTGATGGTCTTCGATCTGCTCGACCCGCACCGGCTGAAAGGTACCTGCGCCCACGTGCAGGGTGACAAAGGCGGTTTCAACCCCCATCTGGGCTAATTGCGCCAGCATAGGCTGATCAAAGTGCAAACCCGCGGTGGGTGCAGCCACCGCACCGGCATGCTGTGCATACACCGTCTGATAGCGTTCGCGATCCGACAGCTCATCGGCGCGGTCGATATAGGGCGGCAATGGCATGTGGCCGATGCGCTCTAGCAAAGGCAGCACCGGCAGATCAAACTCCAGTTCGAACAGGCTGTCATGGCGGGCCCGCATCAGCGCACTGCCCTGCTCCAACAGCAGCCTACTGCCAGGTTTAGGTGCCTTGCTGGCCCGCACATGGGCTAGCACGCGATGCTCATCGAGCACGCGCTCGACCAGAATCTCCACCTTGCCACCCGTGTCCTTCTGCGCAAACAGTCGCGCCGGTATCACCCGTGTGTTGTTGAATACCAGCAAATCGCCAGCCTGTAACAGCTGTGGCACGTTAGCAAACACATCATGCTGCAAAGTGCCATTTTCACCCTGTAGCACCAACAGACGACTGGCACGCCTTTCGGCCAGTGGATAGCGGGCAATCAGCGCATCAGGCAGGTCAAATTTGAAATCGGCAACACGCATGGTCAAAACCGGCAAAAAACAAGTCGGCAAGCTTAACGGAAAAAAACCGTGCTGACCACGAAAAGCGATTGACCTTGGCCAAACAGCTCCCTATAATCCGCCGCCATGCCCCGGTGGCGGAATTGGTAGACGCAGCGGATTCAAAATCCGCCGCTGGTAACAGCGTGGGAGTTCGATTCTCCCCCGGGGCACCACTTACAGCCTCTAACTACTTGATAGTTAGAGGCTTTTTTGTTTAAAGCCACTCAAAATGCCCCCAGCAGTATCTTCAAACGAGTTGGCTACTCCCTTCCGAGCCTATAAAACATTTAGCTCAGCAGTGTCCGCTCAAACAGCCCTAGCTGCTCACACATACACAGCCATACGGAAAATCGCTAGCCAAGAAATTGCTGAGTTAGCGCAATAACCGCTGCACCCAGTCCATGGGATAGCCGCGATACAGTAAGAACCGTGCCTGTTTGGCATAGGCTTTCTGATCTACGGGTTTCTCGCCGAATTTACGCTGCCAAAGCTCGTGTAGCTGTTCCTTCCAGTCAAGGTCGGCGGTGTCCAATGCCAATTCGATAGCGCTACGTGCCAGACCGCGCTGCTGCAATTCTTCACGGATGCGCGCCGGACCGCGCCCAGCCAGTGCACGGCTGCGAATGTAGCTTTCCAGATAGCGGTCTTCGTTTAATAGGCCTTCGTCCTGCAAGTGCTGCAGGACGGCAGCTATTTGCTCCGCATCACCGCCCCGCTGCTGCAGTTTGCGACTTAGTTCTTGTACGCCATGTTCGCGGCGTGCCAGCAGATCCATGGCGGTACGGCGAATGTCTGCGGGCGTATCCAGTGGTTTACCTCTCATGGAGTATGTTTCCCTGTTAAAAAACCCGGCATAAAGCCGGGTTCTGAAAATGATTTGTGGCGAATGCTAAACCTGTGTCGGCCTTAGTCGTCCAGCACGTCGGCCTCAGGCTCTTCCTGTGCTGCTGCCGCGGCACCACCGCCGTTGGTCAGCAACTGGGCACGGATTTGCTGCTCTAGGCTTTCGCACAGCTCTGCGTTTTCTTCCAAGTAGCGCGCTGAATTGGCTTTGCCCTGCCCAATTTTGGTGCCCTGATGGCTATACCAAGCACCGGCTTTTTCCAGCAGACCCAACTGCACGCCCAGATCAATAATTTCACCGGTACGATAAATGCCACGGCCATAAAGAATCTGGAACTCCGCCTGACGGAACGGCGGCGCCACCTTGTTTTTCACCACCTTAACGCGGGTTTCGCTACCCACAATTTCGTCGCCCTCTTTCACGGCACCAATGCGACGGATGTCCAGACGCACGGAAGAGTAAAACTTGAGCGCGTTACCGCCGGTGGTGGTTTCTGGGCTGCCGAACATGACGCCAATTTTCATACGGATCTGGTTGATAAAAATCACCAGACAATTGGCATTCTTGATGTTACCGGTGATTTTACGCAGCGCCTGACTCATCAGGCGGGCCTGCAGGCCAACGTGGGTATCACCCATTTCACCTTCAATTTCAGCCTTGGGTACCAGCGCTGCCACCGAGTCAACCACAATGACGTCAACCGCATTGGAGCGCACCAGCATGTCGGTGATTTCCAGCGCCTGCTCACCGGTATCGGGCTGCGACACGTAGAGATCGTCAACATTGACACCCAACTTACCGGCGTACTCAGGGTCTAGTGCGTGCTCGGCATCGACGAAAGCACAGGTGGCACCGGCCTTTTGCGCTTGGGCGATAACCGACAGGGTTAGTGTGGTTTTACCAGACGATTCAGGGCCGTAAATTTCGACGATACGGCCTTTGGGCAGGCCGCCTATGCCTAGGGCAATATCAAGCCCCAGCGAGCCGGTTGAGATGGCCGGAATGGCTTGGCGCTCTTGGTCGCCCATACGCATGACCGCACCCTTGCCGAACTGGCGCTCGATCTGGCCTAGGGCCGCTGCAAGCGCTTTTTTCTTGTTCTCATCCATAGTCATCAACCTCATCATCTTAAAATTCAAAGCCGGCAAAGCTGCCGGCCAAACACTGTATACTTGACCAGTATTATGCCTGTTTTTTTACAAATGACAACCGTGCTTTTCTCGGCTCGATTCATTTTGTATGCGGGACTGTAGTCCGCTGAGTGCCTGCTGGATGCTTTTGCGACGAACGGCATCCCGATCACCGCTGAAATGCAGGCAAACGGAATCGACCTGCTGATGGTCTGCAAAGGCCAGCCAAACAGTGCCTACCGGTTTGTCTGCGCTACCCCCGCCCGGCCCCGCAATGCCGCTGACCGCCACCGCGTAACGCGCGCCGCTACGGGCTTGCGCCCCCTTGACCATGGCTTCGACTACGGGTTGACTCACCGCTCCATGCGAGGAAAACAACGCCTCGGGTACACCCAGTTGCAGGCTTTTCTGCCGGTTGGAATAGGTGACATATCCGGCCTCAAACCAAGCCGAGCTGCCAGCAACGCGGGTTATCGCCTCGGCGATGCCGCCGCCCGTGCAGGACTCGGCCGTGGTCACCTGCGCGCCACGCGCTTGCAGCAATAGGCCCAGCTCAGTGGCCAAACGGGTTATCTCACTCACGCTCAGTTCCTTTTACAAACAGGGCAAGCAAAAGCCCGCACATAGGGTTACGGGGTGTTTGCCCGAGCCGCTTACACATACAGCTCCCGCACCGGTATCGCGCTGCCCCACAAGACCGGCAAGGCCTGCTGCATGGCATCTTGGCTGCCGGTGGTGTAGAAGCAATCCGTAGGCTCGGGCGCATCAGCCAGCAGTTCATCCGCGCTGAGTAACGACTGCAGACGGCGAGCCACCGCAGCACCTGTGTCGATAATGGCAATATCCTGCCCTACTATTTCGCGCAGCAGCGGACGGATAAATGGGTAATGGGTGCAGCCCAGAATCAGACTGTCACAACCGGCATTCAGCAGCGGCTGCACATAGCCGATCAACAGCTCGCGGGTCGCCGCGCTGCTGAGCTCACCCGCTTCGATGCGCTCAACCAGACCCGGACAGGGCTGGGTGAATATTTTTACCTGGTCGCAATAGCGCTCCAGCAAAGCGGCAAACTTAGCGCTGCGCAACGTGCCGGTGGTGGCCAGCACGCCTATTTTGCCGCTGCGCGACTGGGCCGCAGCCGGTTTGACCGCCGGTTCCATACCGATCACATTCAGGCTGGGCCAGCGCTCACGCAGCGGCTGGATGGCCGCCGCAGTGGCGGTATTGCAGGCGACAACCAGTGCCTTGGCCCCCTGATCCAGCAGGAAACCGCTTAGCAGCAGGCTGCGCTCGATAATCTGTTCTTGGGTTTTTTCGCCGTAGGGCACATAGGCGCTGTCGGCCACATAGAGCAGGGATTCCTGCGGCAGCAGACGGCGAATCTCGGCCAATACCGACAGCCCCCCAAGCCCCGAATCAAATACGCCCACCGGCGCATTGCAGTGCACGGCTAACCGCCGCAGGCGCTGCACTGCGGATCGCGTGGGATACGCAGCTCGCGAAAACGGCTGTCGTGCAGATCAACCAGCACCAGTCGTCCCAGCAAGCTGCTACCAAAGCCGGTCAACAGTTTGATGGCTTCGGCGGCCTGCAGGCTGCCTATCACGCCCACCAATGGCCCGAGCACGCCGGATTCGTTGCAGCCGCTGCCTGCATCTTCGCCGCTGCCAAACAGGCAGCGGTAACAGGGGCTATGGGGCTGGCGCGGGTCGTACAGGGTCACCTGCCCTTGCAGGCGAATGGCGGCACCGCTGATCCAAGGCACGCCATGGCGCAGACAGGCAGCATTGATCTGGTCGCGAATCAGGAAGTTATCGGTACAGTCCAGCACCAGATCCATGCCTTGCACCCGCTGCTGCAGGCTGTCTGTATCCAGCTGTGTGGTATGTGCAGTGAGGCGAATCAGCGGGTTAAGCGCCTGAAGGCGCGCCAGTGCGGAGGCTGTTTTGGCCATGCCTTCGCTTGGGGTGTCGTGCAAAATTTGTCGTTGCAGGTTACTGCTGTCCACCGCATCAAAGTCGGCCAGATGTAACTCGCCGATGCCGGCGGCGGCCAGATAAAGCGCCACCGGCGAGCCTAGTCCGCCCAAGCCAACAATCAGTACGCGGGCGTTTTTAAGGCGCAGCTGGCCTTCAATGTCGATGCCTTGCAATAGAATGTGGCGGCTGTAACGCAGCAGCTCGGCATCGCTTAACACGCCAGTGCTTCCTGCTGATGAGCCCACTGGCCCAAAGTAATGCGTTCATGGCCGGCCAGATCGCGGCGACTTTGCACCTGGCTGAAACCGGCGCGCTGCATCAGCTCGCGCACGGCAGCGGCCTGTTGCCAGCCGTGCTCCAGCAGCAGCCAGCCACGCTCGTTAAGGTGCGCACCGGCATCCACCAGAATACGGCGGATATCGTCCAACCCATCCGCACCGGATACCAGCGCGCTCATGGGCTCGAAGCGCACATCGCCCTGCGCCAGATGCGGGTCTAGCAGCGCAATGTAGGGCGGATTGCTGACAATCAGGTCAAAACGCTCGCCGGCCAGTGCCGAAAACCAGTTGCTGTGCAGAAAACGCACACCGCCTAGATGACAGCTGAGCGCATTATGCTGTGCCAGCTGCACCGCCTCGGCCACCCGATCCACGCCTGTTACCTGCCATTGGGGGCGCTCGCTGGCCAGCGCCAAGGCAATCGCACCGGTGCCGGTACCCAAGTCCAGTACGCGCAGCGGCGAGCGGGCGGCACACAGCGCCAACGCGGTTTCCACCAGTAGCTCGGTGTCGGGACGTGGGATCAGGGTATCGGTGCTGACCCGCAGATCCAGCGTCCAAAAACCCTGACGGCCTAACAAATGCGCCACCGGCTCACCGGCCCGCCGCCGCGCCAGCAGCTGTTCAAACTGCTCCAGCTCGTCAGCCGCCAGTGCTTTGCCCGGCCAGGTATACAGGTAGCTACGCGACTGCCCCAGCACATGGGCCAGCAAGAGTTCGACATCCAACTTGGCGCTGTCACTGTCCAGACAGGCGGCCCGTTGCAGCAGGCAGGCAATGGTGGTCATGGTCAATCGTCCAGCGCGGCCAGCTGGTCGGCTTGGAACTCGACCAGCAGCGGATCCAGCACCTGCTCCAGCCCGCCCTGCATGATGTCATCCAGCGAATAGAGGGTCAGGTTGATGCGGTGATCCGTCACCCGGCCCTGTGGGTAATTGTAGGTACGGATGCGCTCGGAACGGTCACCGCTACCCACCAAAGATCGGCGGGTATCGGTTATTTCTTTTTGCGCAGCGGCGGTCTGCTTATCCTGCAGGCGCGCGGCCAACCAGCCCATGGCGCGGGCACGGTTTTTGTGTTGTGAGCGCTCTTCTTGGCACTCCACCACAATACCGGTCGGAATGTGGGTAATGCGGATGGCGGAGTCGGTTTTGTTGACGTGCTGACCACCGGCACCGGAGGCGCGGTAGGTGTCCACCCGCAGATCGGCGGCATTAATCTCGATAGCTGCCTGCTCATCCGGTTCGGCCAATACCGCCACCGTACAGGCCGAGGTATGCACGCGGCCTTGGGATTCAGTTTCTGGCACCCGCTGCACGCGATGAGCACCGGATTCAAACTTTAAGCGCCCATAAACGCTGTCACCCTCAACACGGGCAATGACCTCCTTGAAGCCGCCATGCTCGCCCTCGTGGCCAGACAGGATTTCCACCCGCCAGCCCTGACGCTCTGCGTAGCGTGAATACATACGAAACAGGTCACCGGAAAAAATTGCGGCTTCGTCGCCACCGGTACCCGCGCGGATCTCCAAAAACACGTTACGGCCATCATTAGGGTCTTTGGGCAGCAGCAAAACCTGCAAGGCATCCTCAAGCTGTTCAACACCGGCCTTACAGCTGGCCACTTCTTCGTCGGCCATTTCGCGCACATCGGGGTCGCTGTCTTTGAGCAACAGCTGCGCTTCAGCCAGATCTGACTGCAGCTTGCTCCAGCGTTGGTAAGCCTGCACCACCGGCTCGACTTCGGCGTATTCCTTGGAATACTCGCGGAACTGTTTTTGGTCGCTGATGACCTGGGCATCGCCCAACAGAGCGGTCAGTTCTTCATAGCGGTCTTGCAGGGTGTCCAGTCGGCTGACTAAAGAGGCCTTCATGGGGTTGCGTCACCTGGGGTCATACCAAAGAGTTCCTGTGCAACGGCCAGCGCGTCGTGGCGGCCATCGGCAGACAGGCGTTTGAGTTGTACGCTGGGCGTGTGCAGCAGCTTGTTGGTCAAGCCACGGGCCAGCTGCACCAGCACCTGTTCGGGTTCGCCGCCGGCGGCCAGCGCGCGCTGGGCTTTTTGTAATTCTTCATAGCGCAGCGCTTCGCTTTGCTGGCGATAGGCACGCAGCACGTCCACCGCCTCCAGCTCGCGCAGGCGAGTCATGAAATCGGCCGTACCACGCACGACCAATTCTTCGGCAGTACGGGCCGCGCCCTGACGGCTTTTCAGGTTATCAGCCACCACCTCGTGCAGATCGTCCACCGTATACAGGTAAACATCGCTCAGTTCGGCCACCTGCGGCTCAATATCACGCGGCACGGCAATATCGACCATAAAAATCGGCTTATGCCGACGCAGCTTCAGCGCCCGTTCCACCGCACCCTTGCCCAGCACCGGCAACTGACTAGCAGTGGAACTGATCACTATGTCGCTGTGCACCAACACATCGGGAATCTCGGACAGCACCACCGCCTGGCCACCAAATTCATCCGCCAACGTGCGGGCACGCTCCAATGTGCGATTGGCCACTACGATGTTGCGTACCCCCTGCTCGTGCAGATGTCGCGCCACCAGCGTGATGGTTTCCCCCGCGCCAATCAGCAGCGCCTGACTCTGACTGAAATCGGCAAAAATTTGCTTGCCCAGACTCACCGCTGCAAAGGCCACCGACACTGGGTTTTCACCAATGGCCGTATCGGTGCGGACGGTCTTGGCGGTATTGAAGGTGGCCTGAAACAAGCGCCCCAACAACGGCCCCAGCGTGCCGGCCTCGCGGGCGGCTTCGTAAGCATCCTTGATCTGACCCAGAATCTGCGGCTCGCCCAGTACCAACGAATCCAGTCCGCAAGCCACACGCATCATGTGCCGCACCGCTTGCTCATGCTCGTGAATATAGGCGCAGCCCTGCAAGTCGCCGGCATACAGGCCGTGATAGTCGGCCAGCCACTGCAGCGCGCGCCCGTGCTGTGAAGCGTCCATCTCCAAATACAGCTCACTGCGGTTACACGTGGACACAATGGCCGCTTCGCGCGCGCCGCCCTCGCGGCACAGATCACGCAAGGCATCGGCCAGCCGATCGGGGCTGAATGCCACACGCTCACGCACCTCAACAGAGGCTGTTTTGTGATTGATTCCTAAAGCGATAAAAGCCATGCCGGTTGCACAAACCCAAAATCGGTAAAGGCGGGATTGTCCTACTTCATGTGCCAGAGAACAACAGCACTACCCGCGAAAAACAAAATTTGCGCACAGCCGGCGCAATAGATTATCCGGCCGCAGCAACGCCACACCCCAGACAGTTTTGGCGTGGCAGTCTAGCATAGGGCAGCGGCAACCGCGCAGACTGAATCAACCGTTCCCAGCCCGCCTCCTGCATGTCACACCCGCCCTGCCGCTAGGTGTTCAGCCATGGTCTGTGTCATCATGCACGGCATTTCCACTACCTGTTTTGGCGCCCATGACCAAGCCCTTGCCCTACCTATTTTGTCTGCTGGCCTTGGCTGGCTGCCAGATGTTGCCACAGTCGGCAGCCCCCTCGACCACAGCCCAGCCCGCCACGGCGGACGCTGCACATCCAGCCACTCCGCCGCCGGCGCGCAACTTTGACAAAGACGCGCTCTACGACCTGCTCCTCGCCGAAATGGCCGGCCAGCGCCAACAGCCTGAGCGCGCTCTACAGGGCTATCGTCAGCAGCTAAAGCGCACGCAAAGCCCCGCCGTGGCCGAGCGTGCCTTCCATGTTGCCGACTATATGAATGACCGCGCATTGGCGCTTGAAAGCGCCCTGCTCTGGGCGCAGCTGGCACCCGATCAGGCCGATGCACAACGGGCCGCCGCCCTAGAGCTGACCAAAGACAACCGTTTCCAGCAAGCATTGGATTACACCAGTCGCGCCATCAGCCTTGATCCAGACAGCGAAGGTCACTTCGACTTTATCGCCTTCACCGCCACTCATGCCGATCCGTCCATGCGTAGCGCCCTGGTCCAACGCCTGATCCAACTCGAAACCCAACATCCGGGTCGTACCGAGCTGCAACTGGCCCAAGCCATACTGTTGCAGGAAGACCACCCAGATCAAGCACTCCAGTTATTACACCGCTTACCCGACGACGACCGCCAAAGCAGCGCAGCGCTGGCCCTGCAGGCCCGCCTGTACCTGCAGCTGGAACAACCCGAGCGCAGTTTGGCGCTGCAACAACAGCTGCTTGAACGCCAGCCCGACAACCAGAGTGCCCGCTTTAACTATGCTCGCCAACTCATCAGCCACAACCGGCTTGAAGAGGCACGCAACGAGTTTGTCACCCTGCTGCAAAACGAACCCGACAACGACGATTTTCGTCTCGCGCTCGCCTACCTGTACATGGACCTTGAAGCCTGGCAAGAAGCCCTGCTGTATTTCCAAGCGCTGGTCGATCGCGGCAGCTACATCGACACCGCCCTCTATAATCAGGGCCGCTGCTTTGAAGCGCTCGAGCAGCCACAACTGGCCATCAGTGCCTATCAGGGCATCACCGAAGGCCAGTATTTTCTCGCCGCCCAGCAGCAGCTCGGCAACCTGTGGTTACAACTGGATAGCCCGCAACATTTTTCTCGGCAACTGGCCCGTGCGCGGCAACTGGCTCCAGATGAACACGCCAACCTGCTGCAGATCGAAATTGACCTGCTCAACCGCAACCAACACAGCGAGCTGGCCTGGCAGCGAGCGCAATATGCGCTCACCCAGTTTCCCGACCATCCGGGCCTGCGCTACAGCCGCGCCATGCTGGCCGAAAAACGCAACGACCTCGCACAGCTCGAAACCGACCTGCGCCATATCCTCGCGCTGGACCCTGCGCACGCCGTTGCCATGAACGCACTGGGCTACACCTTGGCCGACCGCACCGACCGTTATCAAGAAGCGCTCACCCTGATTCGCGGCGCTCACGCACTGCAACCCGATGACCCCGCAACCCTCGACAGCCTAGGCTGGGTGCACTACCGCTTAGGCCAGCCCGCAGAAGCTCTGCCTTGGCTGGAGCGGGCCCACGCGGCCTATCCCGATCCCGAAGTGGCCGCCCACCTAGGCGAAGTGCTCTGGGCACTGGGCGAAAAACGCAAGGCACGCAAAATTTGGCGTACCGCCCTGCAACAGAACCCAGAACACACCCTTTTGCTGGAAACCCTAGAGCGCCTAGATACGCGCAAAGGCTGGTTAAAATGAAAACACTCTGCCAAAAACTGCTGCTGGGCAGCCTGCTGCTGTCACTGGCCGCCTGTCAGTCCTTTCGCCCTGACGAGCAGATCAGCGGCAGCGGCTCTGCCGAACTGTGGCGGGAACACCGCAGCCGTATCAGCCAACTGGATGCCTGGGACATCAATGGCAAACTCGCCATGCGCAGCCAAGCGCAGTCCGGCAGTGGCGTACTGTTCTGGCTGCAACGCCAGGACTACTTCGATATTCGCGTCACCGGCCCGTTGGGCCAAGGGGCAACCCGTCTAACCGGACGCCCCGGCCAGATTCGCCTCACCACCCCGCACCTCGACCAGCACGCTGCCAGCGCCGAAGCCCTGATGCAAGAGCAACTGGGCTGGAGCCTACCGGTCAGCAATCTGCTGTGGTGGGTGCGTGGCCTGCCGGCACCGGGTAGCAAGCACACCCTGCAACTCAATGACGATAGCCTAGCCGCCCGCCTTGAGCAGGACGGCTGGCAACTGGAGTTTGCCCGTTACCAAAGCCTGCCCGACGGCAGCCTACTACCTGAACGTATCCTGCTCAAAGGCCCGCAGTTACAGCTGACACTGGTGGTCAAGCAGTGGCAGGCACGCACCTTGGGAGGGCAGCCCTGATGCAACCGCAGCCACGCCCCGACCACTGCCTGAGTCTGCCAGCACCGGCCAAACTCAACCTGATGCTGCACATTTTGGGGCGGCGCGCAGACGGCTATCACGAACTACAAACCCTGTTTCAGTTTCTTGATCTCTGCGACCAACTGCACTTTGCGCTCCGCACCGATGGTGAAATCCGTCTGCACAGCAGCATGCAAGGTGTAGATCACGACAACAACCTGATCGTACGCGCCGCACGTCTGCTGCAAACCACAACTGGCCATAGTCAGGGTGCTGATATCTGGATCGACAAACAGCTGCCCATGGGTGGTGGACTGGGCGGCGGCAGCTCCAATGCCGCTACCACCTTGGTCGGACTCAACCATCTTTGGCGTTGCGGGCTGTCGCTGGAGCAACTTGCCGCACTGGGCCTGCAACTGGGTGCCGACGTGCCGGTGTTTGTACACGGGCGTGCCGCCTTTGCCGAAGGCGTTGGCGAACAACTGACCTTTGTCGAGCTGCCCGAACCTTGGTTTTTAGTGGCCTGCCCAGACACGTTTATCAGCACCGCGAAAATATTTTCCGACCCAGGGTTGACACGCGACACACCCCGCTGTAAAGTGCGCTCCGTTCTCAGGCAAGACGGTCACAACGACTGCCAAGCCACAGTAGAGCGGCACTACCCTCGAGTACGCTATGCACTTGAATTGCTTAACAGCTATGTGCCGGCGCGACTCACAGGAACTGGCAGTTGCATATTTGGGAGCTTCCCAAAGCAAGCTGAAGCTGATAGAGTAGCGGCCCTGATTTCAGATAGCCTGAAATCATTTGTAGCAAGAGGATGTAACCTTTCGGCTTTACACCTCAAACTGCAACATAGAGAACAGTATGAGTAACGTTACAGGGGCGTCGCCAAGCGGTAAGGCAGCAGGTTTTGATCCTGCCATGCGTTGGTTCGAATCCAGCCGCCCCTGCCATATTCGAAAACCCTTGTGGGAAGCGTACGCATGACCACAGGGGTTTTTTTCGTCCGACCCACCCTCAGTCAGCAACAGGTACTGCGCGTGTCCAAGATGATGATCTTCACGGGTAATGCAAACCCCGACCTCGCTCGCCGTGTCGCCAAGCAGCTTCATATTCCTTTGGGAGATGTTTCTGTCGGTAAATTTTCCGATGGCGAAATCAGCGTTGAAATTAACGAGAATGTTCGTGGCAAGGATGTATTCCTTATCCAGTCCACCTGCGCCCCTACCAACGACAACCTGATGGAATTGGTCGTCATGGTTGATGCCTTCCGCCGCTCCTCGGCGTCACGCATTACCGCAGTCATTCCCTACTTTGGTTATGCCCGCCAGGATCGCCGTCCGCGTTCGGCCCGTGTCGCCATCAGCGCCAAGGTGGTGGCTGATATGCTGTCGACCGTTGGTGTGGATCGCGTACTGACGGTTGACCTGCACGCCGACCAGATCCAAGGCTTTTTCGACATCCCCGTCGATAACATCTACGGCTCACCGGTACTGGTGGACGACATCCAGGCCCAGCGCCATGAAAACCTGCTCGTGGTGTCCCCTGACATCGGCGGCGTGGTTCGTGCCCGCGCTGTAGCTAAAAGTCTGGGCGTTGATCTGGCCATCATCGACAAGCGCCGCCCGAAAGCCAACGAATCCGAAGTCATGCACATTATTGGTGACGTCGAAGGCCGAACTTGCGTACTGGTTGACGACATGGTCGATACCGCCGGCACCCTGTGCAATGCTGCCAAGGCGCTCAAAGAGCGTGGCGCAATCAAAGTCATGGCCTATTGCACCCACCCAATTTTTTCTGGCCGCGCCATCGAGAACCTGGAGAAATCACAGCTGGACGAAATGGTCATTACCAACACCATTGGCCTGTCCGCCGCCGCCCAGGCCTGTGATAGAATCCGCCAGCTCGATATCGGGCCCCTGGTTGCCGAAGCGGTACGCCGCATCAGCAATGAAGAATCCATCAGCGCTATGTTTCGCTAACAGGCGTTGAGCAACGGCCTGCAAAGGTCACCACCACATGCCCGGACTGGTCGCAAGTTCCGGGCAGTGTTTTTCTACTGGAGAATCCAATGAGCGAATTTACACTGAACGCACAAGCGCGTAACGATCTGGGGAAAGGTGCGAGCCGCCGCCTGCGTCGTGAAGCCAATATGGTCCCTGGCATCATCTACGGTGCCGGCAAAGATGCTGTTTCCATTGCCATCGAAAACCGCGCAATTGCCAAACTGCTGCTCAACGATGCCTCTTACAGCAGTATTCTGTCCATCAACCTAGACGGTCAGAAGCAAGACGTCATGATAAAGGACCTGCAACGCCACCCTGCCAAAGGCTACGTCATACACGCTGACTTCATTCGCGTGGTGGCTGGCCAGAAGCTGACCGCACTGGTGCCCGTCGTTCTGCTGAACGAAGAAAGCGCCGTTGGTATCAAGCGTGACGGTGGCGAGCTGTTCCGTCCTGCTCCCGAAGTTGAAGTCACCTGCCTGCCAAAAGACCTACCAGAAGCCATCGAAGTTGACGTGGCCAACCTGGAAGTCGGTCAGACCATTCACCTTTCAGAAGTCAATGCCCCTGCCGGCGTTGAGTTCAACGTACTGCTGGCCGGTAACGACCAGGCGATCGTCAGCATTAACGCGTCTCGCGTTGCCGCTGCTGCCGCAGACGAAGAAGGTGAAGCTGCAGCCGAAGAATAATCGTCTGCCGTAACAAGGAGCCCCTGCTGTGAGCGCGGTCAAACTTATTGTCGGCCTGGGAAACCCAGGCCCTGAATATGCCAATACCCGCCACAACGCAGGGGCTTTTTTTGTCGAGCGTTTGGCCGAGCAAATGCACTGCCCGCTGGTCATGGACAAGAAATACTTTGGACTGACGGCAAAATTCAGCCACAAGGGCCAAGACATCCGCCTGTTGGTTCCAACCACCTTTATGAATCGCAGCGGCCAAGCCGTTGCCGCACTCGCCAATTTTTTCCGTATCCAGCCTGACGAAATCCTGGTCGCCCATGACGAACTGGATATCCCGCCCGGCACCTGCAAACTCAAACAGGGCGGCGGACACGGCGGACACAACGGCCTCAAGGACATCATTGCCCGCCTGGCCAATCAAAACACCTTCCATCGTCTGCGTATTGGTATTGGCCACCCCGGCCACGCCAGCCAGGTTACCGGCTATGTGCTGGGCCGTGCACCACGCAGCGAACACGACCTAATCGACGCCACCATTGACCATGCCCTGGGCGTGCTGCCTGACATTCTCGATGGCGAACTGTCGCGCGCCATGCAGCAGCTGCACAGCTTCAAGGCCTAACCTGCAAGGTACAACACCATGGGTTTTAATTGCGGTATCGTGGGCCTGCCCAACGTGGGCAAATCCACCCTATTCAACGCACTGACCAAATCCGGCATCGCCGCCGAAAACTTTCCCTTTTGCACCATCGAGCCGAACAGCGGCGTGGTCCCGATGCCCGACCCGCGCCTCACTGCGCTGGCCGAAATCGTCAAACCCGAGCGCGTGCTGCCCACCACCATGGAGTTTGTCGACATTGCTGGGCTGGTCGAAGGTGCTTCCAAGGGTGAAGGTCTGGGCAACCAATTTTTGGCCAACATCCGCGAAACCGACGCCATCGCTCACGTTGTGCGCTGTTTTGATGACGAAAACATCATCCACGTCGCCAACAGCGTTGACCCGAAGCGTGATATCGAAATCATTGATCTGGAGCTGATCTTTGCCGACCTAGAAAGCGGTGAAAAGCAGCTACAACGCATTGCCCGCACCGCCAAAGGCGGCGACAAAGACGCCATCGCGCAAAAAGAGCTGCTGGAAAAGCTGCTGGCCCACTTTGAAGAGGCCAAGCCGGCGCGCTCGCTGATCAAAGACTGGAGTGCGGATGAGCTTAAAATCGTTAAGGGCTTTCACTTCCTCACCACCAAGCCGGTGATGTACATCGCCAACGTCGCCGAAGACGGTTTCGAGAACAACCCCTACCTTGACGTAGTGCGTGAAATCGCGGCTGCCGAAGGTGCGGTGGTGGTACCGGTGTGCAATAAGATCGAGGCCGAACTGTCCGAGCTCGAAGACGGTGAAGACAAGGACATGTTCCTTGAAGAACTGGGGCTGGAAGAGCCCGGCCTGAACCGGGTCATCCGCGCCGGTTACGAGCTGCTCAACCTGCAAACCTACTTCACCGCCGGCGTTAAAGAAGTACGCGCTTGGACCGTGCGTGTCGGTGCCACCGCCCCACAGGCCGCCGCCGTGATCCACACCGACTTTGAAAAAGGCTTTATCCGCGCCGAAGTGGTCGCCTACGACGACTTCATCCAGTACAACGGCGAAGCCGGTGCCAAAGAAGTCGGCAAGTGGCGTCTGGAAGGTAAGGACTACATCGTCAAAGACGGCGATGTTATGCACTTTCGCTTCAACGTCTAAGCGGCAAGCAGTAGACAACCCCGGGCCAGCCCCGGGGTTTTCGTATCCGCAACAGGTGTTGTCAGCCCACCATTCCCGGCCCGCTACTTAAGGTTGCCTCGAGCACCGAGTCTTCCTATGATGAAAGCCCGCCCGTGCCCAACCGGAGTGCGCCCATGAACATTACAGCTACGCCCCATGTGCACATGCCCGTTGCCACCGCATGGCGTGCCGGCCAGCAAGACAAGGCCGAAACCGACACGGACAGTCATCCGCTGGGCAAACCGCTGGGCCTAAACGAAGAAGAGCAGGCCAAAGTCGAAAAGCTCAAATCCCGTGATCGCGAAGTACGCGCCCACGAGCAGGCTCACTTGGCGGCTGCAGGCGGCTTGGCTATGTCCGGTGCCACCTACAGCTACGAGCGCGGCCCCGACGGCGTGCAGTACGCCACCGGCGGCGAGGTCAAAATTGACACCTCACCGGGTAGCACCCCCGAAGAAACCTTGCGCCGTGCCAGCATCATCCGCGCCGCCGCCATGGCCCCCGCCGAACCTTCAAGCCAAGACCGCTCTGTCGCCGCCAGCGCTAGCAAAATGGAAGCCAAAGCCCGCGCCGAACTGGCCACGCAGGATAACGAAAAGGTTCAATCCGCCGGCAACCCAGCCACTCGTGCCTACAGCCCACTTGCCCGCTTTGAACCGGGCCAGCAACTCAGCATTCGGGCCTAACCCCATCCAGCGCACCCTACGTTTCGCCCATTTACATCAGTAGCGCAGGCCGCACACTGTTATTTCCGCACCCGACGCGAGCCCGCCATGCCCCACACCGTTACCCGCTTTACTCCGTGGCCCATCCTGCTATTGACCTGCCTGACCATGACGGCTTTTGCCGCCAACTCCCTGCTGACGCGCCTCGCTTTCCAGACCACCAGCATTGATCCCGCATCCTTTAGCGCCCTCCGCATTATTTCCGGCGCGGCAACCCTGTGGCTAATAGCGACCACCAGCCGTCAGCGCATCAAAACCAGCACCACCGGCCTGCTATCGGCCCTGTTGCTATTTACCTATGTCGCCGCCTTTTCCTTTGCCTACCGGCATCTGAACACCGGAACCGGTGCACTGATCCTTTTTGCGAGCGCACAACTGACGATGATTTCTTACGGCATGGCACGCGGCGAGCGCACCAGCATTCTAGGCCTCGCCATGGCCTTGGGCGGACTGGTGCTATTTTTATCCCCCAGCGCAACCAGCCCGCCCCTCGGCGCAACCCTGCTCATGGCGTTGGCTGGCCTAGCGTGGGGCGTTTATTCACTGCTGGGCAAGCAAGGCAGCTCCCCAGTGGCCGGCACCGCCCTCAGCTTCCTGTGGGCCATACCACTGACCTGCTTGCTGCTTCTATTACAACCACATAACTTGAAACTGGATAGCACCGGCATCGTCTACGCCCTGCTTTCGGGTAGCTTGGCATCCGGCGTCGGCTATGCCCTCTGGTACTGGGTCAGAGTACGCATGACAACCATCACCGCCAGCACCGTGCAATTAAGCGTCCCTGTCTTGAGCGCCCTACTCGGCGCTTTGCTACTGAACGAAACCATAACCCTCAAGGCCACCCTATCTGCCCTGATCCTGCTAACCGGCATTGCATGGGTAACGGCCTGTACCAAGCGCTAGGCACAATGACAGGCGCACACCACGCGACAGCAGCCCAGCAAAGCTGGGCCACTCCCTCACCCACGGCGCGGTGTATCAGCAGGCAGGGCGAGGCCGAAGCAACGCATCAGCACCTGTGACGAAGCTCGCTTCGGCGCGGGTGCGTAGCGTTGCGCAGCGCCTCACCCTGCCTGCCACACCAGAGCCAAAGCCCCAAACAGCATAGATTCCGCGACTCCACTCCGTTACGCGCGCAATGACGGAGGCGTTACATGACACG
>JAHAYO010000026.1 GCA_018384595.1 Thiopseudomonas sp. | reverse complement strand
GCTTGGGCAGCAACTGCAGGACCATCGTGACCCGTCCAAAGTGCGGCACAGCCTGACCAGTCAACTGCGCACACTGATGATCCAGCAAGCTCAGGGCTGGGATGATCTGAGCGACACCCAGCTGCTGGGTGAAGATCCGGTGTTTCAGCTGGCCTGCAGCGATCAGCGCAGTACCACGCCGTTGACGCAACAGCAGCCCGCGCCTTCTGCTGCCCGCTTTTTTTGCCGACTTGACCCACGACAGGTACACTGGCCACCCCCGCACAACCGGTAACCATTCATGGGTATTTCCCGTCTTATCATTCTTGCTTTGCTGGCCTTGGCCGGCTGGTGGCTCTGGAAAAAAACTCGCGCGCTAACCCAGTCAGGGGCCAGCCGTGCTGACGCCACCAGCACCGCCATGGTCTGCTGTCAACACTGCCAGCTGCACCTGCCACAGCCGGATGCCATTCAGTATCAAAACCAGTGGTATTGCAGCCAAGCCCATGCCCAAGCTGGTCCCAAGCGCCCATGAACAACAACGAACTTGCCCTGCTGGGCAGAGCCGGCCAGCGCGTCCTGCGCCTGTATCACCTGTATCGCATGCTGATTGGCCTGGCGCTGGTGTTGCTGCTGTCCACCAACTTTGAAAGTCAGCTATTTAACCTAGCCCACACACAACTGTTTTCTTTCGGCAGCTGGACCTATCTAATTTTTAATACGCTGGTCATTCTGGCGATGCCCCGTGCCGAGCGCCTGCTGCCGCTGTTTGCGCTGGCGCTGACCGACGTGCTGTCACTGAGCCTGCTGTATTACGCCGCCGGCGGCACGCCCAGTGGCATCGGCAACCTAATCGTCGTTGCGGTGGCACTGGCCAACATTTTGCTCTACCGCAATATCGGCCTGGTCATAGCCGCCGCCGGTGCCGCCGGCATCATTTACCTTACGTTTTATCTAAGCCTGAGCCACCACGAGGCCAGCAACCAGTTTATGCAGGCCGGCGTGCTGGGCATGCTCTGTTTTGCCGCTGCGCTAGGGGTGCAAGCGCTCAGCCGCAAACTGGTTAGCAGCGAACAACTGCTGCAACAGCAGGCGTCTACGGTGGCCAACCTGGAAGCGCTCAACGCAGCCATCATTGAACGCATGCGCACCGGTGTCCTTGTGCTGGACACGGATTTTCGCGTGCTGCAGTTTAATCAGGCCGCACTCAACATGCTGGAAAGCCGCGACCTGTCAAACACCTCGCTGCGCGATTACTACCCCGCCCTGCTACAGGCGTATGAGCAGTGGCAGAAAAACCCAGCCATTGCCCCGCCCACCCTGCAGTTTTCTGCCCAAAGCCCGCAAATGCAGCCCGGTTTTGTCATCCATCGCCAAGCCCGCGAAACCCAGCTGCTGGTGTTTTTAGAAGACACCCGCCACTACAATCAGCAAGCTCAACAGCTCAAACTGGCCTCGCTGGGCCGGCTGGCAGCGGGCATTGCCCACGAAATTCGCAACCCGCTGGGCGCTATTAGCCATGCTGCCCAGCTGTTGGGCGAGTCGGAAACCCTCGATCGCGCCGACCAGCGCCTGAGCCAGATCATTCAGGAACAAAGCCACCGGCTTAATCATGTAATCGAAAACGTGCTGCAGCTATCGCGCCAGCAAAAACCCGAACCCCAGCTGCTGGATCTGAAATACTGGGTGCACCGCTACACTAACGCCTATCGTGAAAGCAGCCAGCCTGGCCATGTCCTCAAACTGCAGGTCAGCGGCCACCACCTCAATACCCGCATGGACCCTTACCAGCTCAACCAGATTCTGGACAATCTGGTCGGCAACGCCATGCGCCACACTGCCTGCAAAGAAGGCCGGCGCATCGTTGAGCTGTCCCTGTTTCGCCACCCCAACCTGCTACTGCCGGTACTGGAAGTGCGTGATTACGGCCCCGGCGTTCCCGCCGATGAGCAGGACGCCCTGTTCGAGCCGTTCTTTACCACCGAAAAACAGGGCACTGGCCTAGGTTTGTATATTTCCCGCGAGCTGTGCGAAGGTAATCAGGCGCGCCTTGACTACATCGATCTGCCTGATGGCGGCTGTTTCCGCATCACCTTTGCCCACCCGAAAAGTTTTGGTTTACAAAAATGAATGCCCAATCCGTCTTGATCATTGATGACGAGTCCGATATCCGCGAACTGCTCGAAATCACCCTGATGCGCATGGGGCTGGAAACCACCAGCGCCAGCAATGCTACGGAAGCCTACGCCGCGCTGGAATTGCAACCCTACGACCTGTGCCTGACCGACATGCGCCTGCCCGATGGCAATGGGCTGGACATCATTGAATATGCCCAGCGTAATTTTCCGCGCATGCCCATCGCCATGATTACCGCCTACGGCTGCGTCGAAACCGCCACCCGCGCGCTCAAGGCCGGTGCCTTCGACTTCATCACCAAACCCATGGACCTCAAGCGCCTGCGCGAGCTGGTACACAATGCCCTACAGCAGTCTGCCGCCCGCACCCCTACCGATCAGGACGAAGGCCCACTGGTGGGCCAGTCACGCCCGATGCAGTTGCTGCGCCAGCAAATCCACAAGCTGGCCCGCAGCCAAGCACCGGTTCATATCAGCGGCGAATCTGGCACCGGTAAAGAAGTGGTCGCCCGCGAAATTCATCGTCTGGGCAACCGCGCCAGCCAGCCCTTTGTGCCGGTCAACTGCGGCGCCATTCCTGCCGAACTGATGGAAAGCGAGTTTTTCGGCCATAAAAAAGGCAGCTTCACCGGTGCCCACGACAATAAGCCTGGCCTGTTCCAAGCGGCCCATCGCGGCAGCCTGTTTCTGGACGAAGTTGCCGATTTGCCGCTGCACATGCAGGTCAAACTGCTGCGCGCACTGCAGGAAAAAAGCATCCGTCCGGTGGGCAGCCAGCAGGAAGTGACGGTGGATGTCCGTATTCTCAGCGCCACCCACAAGGATCTGGCCGCCGAAGTCGCCGCTGGCCGTTTCCGCCAGGACCTTTACTACCGCCTCAATGTCATCGAGGTTCGGGTGCCGGCCCTGCGTGAGCGCGGTGACGACATCATTCAGCTCGCGCGGCTGTTTTTACAGCGGCTGTGCCAAGGCCAGCCAGCAGCACAGCTCAGTCAGGCCGCGCTGGACAAATTGCGTCTGCACAGCTTTCCCGGCAACGTGCGCGAGCTGGAAAACCTGCTCGAACGGGCCTACACCCTGTGCGAGCACAGCCTGATCCAGCCAGCCGACCTGCAACTGCAAGCAATCACCAGGACGCCCGCTGCAACCACGCCCGCCGCAGCCAGTTTCACCGACACAGCGCTCACCGACACCGCCCCGGCGGCGGGGCTGTCTCGCGCCGAACAGCTGATGCAGGTCGAACGCAACCTGATCAACCGCGTCTTGCAACAGGTTCAAGGCGACCAGCACGCAGCCGCACAACAGCTGGGCCTGAGCCTGCGCTCGCTGCGCTACTGCATGAAAACTCTGGGCATCAATTAAGGAGCCGGCATGGCACGCCATGATTTTCGTTACACCCTGTTCAACCCGCAGCACACCCTAACCGAATGCCGCACGCTGGCACCCGGCCGCTATCAGGTCACCGGCAACGGCGGCCATATTCAGCCCGAAGACACTCTAGTGGTCAGCCTCAAGGGCAGCCGCACGCTGAGCATGGAGCTGCAGGTCACAAACGTGCGCCACCTGATTAACCCGCCCGGCCAGTGGACCGCCACCGCCAGCGGCCCAGTCTTTAAAGAGCTGGCCATCCACACTTGGAGCGTACAGTGCGACGGCTGCAACAGCCTGCTGCAACTGGAATTTGCCGTGGACGCCAGCCTAGGTAAAGCCGCCGAAGTACCCGCCGCCGAAGCCCGCCTGCACGAACTGGGCTGGATCAACCGTGACGGCCGCCACCTGTGCCGCTCGTGCATACAAAGCGAGGCCTGACATGCGTGCTGCCCTTGTGCTTAGTCTGGCCCTACTGGCCAGTGCCTGTCAGCTACTGCCCGCAGACCCCAACCGCTTAAAGCCCAACCAACACTACCGCGTGGAGTGGATTGGCGAGCGGCCACTGATCGACCGCAGCTACCTGAGCCTGACGCTGGGCAAAGACGGTAAAGCCTTTGGCCATGCCGGCTGCAATCGCTGGTTTGGCGATTACCAGCTACAGGGATCTACCCTGCATATCGAGCGCATTGCCACCACCCTCAGCCAGTGCGCACCGTCCCTGATGGAGCAGGAAAACCGCTATCTAGCGGCGCTGCCCGACGTGGTGCGCTGGGACATTTCCGCCACCGGCCAGCTACAGCTGTGGCCGGCCAGCGGTGCTGCCATCCGCCTGTGGGCCGAACCGGCACCCGCCGACGAACTGGAGTAACCCATGACCGACAACCTAGCCAGCCTGCTAGCATTTTTGCAGGCATCCCCAACCCCTTTTCACGCCACCGCCGAACTGGCGCGCCGCCTGCAAGCCGCCGGTTTTGAGGCACTGGACGAGCGTGACCGCTGGCAACTGCAAAGCAGTGGCCGCTACTACGTTACCCGCAACGACTCATCCATCATTGCTTGGACCATGGGCCAGCAGGAACGGGTCAACAGCGGTCTGCGTCTGATAGGTGCCCACACCGACAGCCCCTGCCTCAAGGTCAAGCCCCAGCCCGAGCTAGAAAAAAAGGGTTACTGGCAGCTGGGGGTCGAAGTCTATGGCGGTGCCTTGCTGTCGCCTTGGTTTGACCGCGACCTGTCACTGGCCGGCCGCGTCACCTACAGCCACAACAACCAACTGCACAGCAAACTGATCAACTTTCAGGCGCCCATTGCCGTCATTCCCAGCCTGGCCATTCACCTCAACCGTAACGCCAACAAGGGCTGGGAAATCAACCGCCAGACCGAACTGCCCCCCGTGCTGGGCCAGCTCAATGACGACACCCATCAGGACCTGCGCGCGCTGCTGGCCATGCAACTGCACAACGAGCATGGCCTAAATAGCGTTCAGGTGCTGGATTACGAACTCTGCTTCTACGACACCCAGCCACCGGCACTGATCGGCCTCAACCGGGACTTTATCGCCAGCGCTCGTCTGGATAATTTGTTGTCCTGCCACGCCGGCCTGCAGGCGCTGCTCAACGCCAACAACCGGCACGCCTGCGTGCTGGTGTGTACCGACCACGAAGAAGTCGGCTCGGCCTCGGCCTGTGGTGCCGACGGCCCCTTTCTGGAGCAGGTATTGCGCCGAGTGGTCAATGGCAGTGAGGAGGACTTCACCCGCTGTATCCAGCACTCGCTGCTGATTTCTGTCGACAATGCCCACGGCATCCACCCCAACTACGCCGACAAGCACGACGGCAACCACGGCCCGCTGCTCAACCAGGGGCCGGTGATCAAGGTCAACAGCAACCAGCGCTACGCCACCAGCAGCGAAACCGCCGGCCTGTTTCGCCACCTGTGCCAGCAACAGAACGTGCCGGTGCAAAGCTTTGTCACCCGCAGCGACATGGGTTGCGGCTCTACCATCGGTCCCATCACTGCCAGCCAGCTGGGCGTGCCCACCATCGACATCGGCGTGCCCACCTTTGCCATGCACTCCATCCGTGAACTCGCCGGCAGCCGTGATGTGGATTATCTGATCCGCGCACTAACCGCCTTCTATAATCCGCACGCCTGATTTCACGGGCTTTCCCCTGCCTTGCATGCCGAGGTTGGCGAGCTACTGGGGCGCGCGCGTTTAGTGCAACAGACAGCCGTAGCAAGCATGGAAGCCACCGACAGTGTGGAGCGCAATCTGACGGCTCTGGCGCAGGAATTTGCCCAGCTAAAAAACAACCTGCTAACATTGCGTACCGGACACTAAGCCAACTACGCCGCGCTGCAACCTTACCCCTTTCTTACGTAAGAGTGGATGAGGACGACAGCGAGAAGCTAGTGATTGAGACAGATATTCAAGACCTTGAGTGCTTGTATCCAAACAACAAGGGTTACGAAATCATCCGCCGCAAGCTGGTAGAGATTGAGCCGGTATTGGGTGAGCTACGTAACTCGGGTGAGATGACCTATCTAGGATGGCTGGGCAAGCTGGAGACACACGTTCTCAAGATAGCTTTGGTCTTGCATGTGTTCGATTGCTTGGGAAATGGTTGCGGCGTACCGCAGATTATTCCAAACCATCTGATTAAATCGAGCATTGAGCTTGTGCTTGAGATCGGGAAACACATGCGCAGGGTTATCCAGCAAAGCGGAGAGGCTGGCGATAGTGCAGAAGTGGATGCCGTGCTTGACCTTGTGAATGCTCAGCGTGTCAATATGACAGAGGCTAAAAGGATATTGCGCAGGCGTGCGCCGTTCCGTTCGCGAGGTAGTGACGCATACAAAGCAGCAGGCCTAAGAGTTGACTCTATGCTTAGAGAAGGCTTGCTTGTTGTATCCACTGATGACGGTACGCTAAAGGCTATTTAGTAATCACTGAGTATGATTAAGACCCGCTACTTTTATAGGTATGCGGGTTTTTTATTGGTGAATGCCCTAAGTGCCCTTTAATGACCTCCATGAGGACACTTGATAAAGTCGCGTATTCACTGGGCTACAGGTGTTTATATATACAATAGTGTCCTATTGTCCTCTATATATGTGGGCGGTCAGTAGTGGTTTGTTTCTGTGCTCCGCCGGCCAGCGCTGTGGCCAGTTGCCGTATATCGTCTGCACGGTATAAATGTGCCAGCCAGTCTGCTGGGATGGCTGTTACTCCATAGTAAGCACCGGCCAGTTGGCCGCAAATCGCCGCAGTGGTGTCAGCATCATCACCTAAATTGACTGCAGCCAGTATGGCATCCACAAAATTATCAGTGTGCCAGAATGCCCAAAGAGCCGCTTCAAGGCTTTCAACCACATAACCTGAGCCTTTAATCTCAGCTTCACTGAGTCGGCGAAAATCTTGCTGCAAGATCCGCGCTGCAGCACCAGACATGGCAAAGCCTACAGTGTCGGGGAATAAGTCTGCTTTGGTCTTTGTGCCAGTCAGTGCTCGTTGCAATAGCAAAGCAAAATACTGGCAGCAGGCTATACAGTCCGCCGAGGCATGGGTCGTCCGCGAACTTTGTGCAGCATAGTGAACAGTCAGCTCTGGGCTGTCAGCATAAAACATGGGCACAGCTGCTAGGCGCATCAGTGAGCCATTACCGGAAGACTCTGGCGCATGCGAGCCGCTGAAGGGCTCACCGCTGTGATGAAAACGGGTTAAAGCGGCTGCTACCGTTTTGCCCATGCCAATGGGGTGTGGCCGGCAGGAATAATAGCCTTCATTGGCCCAGCGCCAATAGCGCTGCATTTGATCCAAGGCATCGAAGCCAGCACATTGCAGCAAACTTTCAGCCAGACACAGTGCCATTGAGGTGTCATCAGTCCATTCGCCTTTTTGCAAACGAAACTTGCCGCCGCCGAGCATATCCGTCATTGGTGTAAAACGTCCACGGGGTACAAATTCGACCGTTGCGCCAACGGCGTCACCGCATGCTAAGCCCAGCAGGCAGCCTTCGAAACGGTCAAGATCTAGCGTCATGTTATTTCCTCTGTTAATTGGGCGCAAAAAACCACCTTGTCATGGCAGTTAACCTTGCAATGTTGCGAGACTTTTAGCAATGCAGGGTTTTGAGCATGGGTATTCTAGTTTTATAAGGTGTTGATCGCGTGGTCTGCGCTGCACGGCTCAGCTGTGTAAACCCGTCTTATTCACGAGCCTTGACCTAAAATAAAGAAGGCGAGTGGTTTATTCTTTATAATCAATATGTTCGGCAAGAACTTGATTAGAGAGGGCCGCTCGCCATGGGTGAAACACTACCAAGCTGGAAACCAGCCTGCAACTTATCTGTTTCAGTGCAGCTCAGTGAACAAAAAACCAGTAGTGATGCCGGTGCATTCTTGCTGCGCGAGGTGCTCGATCGCAGCGGTGTGATTGAGAGCTTGGATCGGCAGTTGCTGGATGATCGTGCCCCCGCACGTGTGCAACATAGTTTGTCCATAACAAAAAAAACAGGTAAACCAGCCTATTAAGCTAATTTACCTGCTATTAAAAAGAATCACTTTAAGTGCTGATAGAAAATGCTTAGAAAAAACCCTTATAGGACGATAAAGCGATCTTCATCCGCCATAAATTCTTTTTCTGAAAACTCACCTTGGTGTGAACCAAAAGGCATTTGGGCGCGTAGTTTCCAGCTTGCAGGAATATTCCACTCAGCTGCTACGGCTGCATCAGGTAATGGATTATAGTGCTGTAGGCTGGCACCTATGTTGGCTTCAGATAAGGCAGTCCAAACCGCTAGTTGTGCAATACCTGTTGAATGCTCTGACCAAATTGGGAAGTTATCGGCATAAAGTGCAAAGTTTTCTTGTAAGCCTTTTACAACATCTTGGTCTTCATAAAATAAAACTGTACCTGCGCCCGCTGCAAAGCTGTTAACTTTAGCTTCTGTTGGAGCAAAATCTTCAGCTGGTACAATTTTTTGAAGTTCGTTTTTAACGATATCCCAAAACTTTTCATGCTGTGCGCCATGTAAAATAACTGCGCGTGAACTTTGTGAATTAAATGCTGAAGGCGATTGGCGAATTGCCTCTTTAATAATTTCAGTAACTTCTTGCTCTGCTAGGGGTAGCTCTTTACCCAAGGCATACTGACTACGACGCTTTTTTAACGCTTCTAAAAACTGCTTACTCATTTTATAAACTCCAATGTTTGTTACAAAAAATAGTGGGGTAGTGCTAGGTTAACTTGCGTCAACTAAAACCAGTTCAGCTTCTTCTAGGGCTGTAATAATAATTTTTTCTTCTTGATGAATGGCTGCACCATCACGTGCATTAAATTGCTGGCCATTAATATCTATTTTGCCTTTGGCAGCAACTAAATAGCCGTAACGCTCTGGGCTGCTAAAATTATACTCTAATGTATCACCCATTTTTAAAGTTGCACCTAAAACACGTGCATCGGTATTGGAGCCGTCCCGTTCACTGACCTGATCCACTGTTTTAGTAAACAGGTCATCACCGGTAAAAATATCGGTATCTTCCGCAAAAAAACAAAAAATCAAACGCGCCATAAAGTGATTCATATCACAGCGACGTTCGGCTAACGCCCACTCGGGGTTATCGTCCAGTAACTCGACATACAGCTTGTTTAGACGCCCCGTCGCTCGCACATCAATGGGGTTGTCTTTGATTTCTTTAAGGGTGGAAATGCCCGCCAGCGGCAGAAATACACCAAAGTGGTCAGCAACATCGGCATAGTTACAGGCAACAGTTTCGCCGCTGTTGAGGTCTTCCGCTTCGAGCGTGACGCCATCGGTGGCGAGAATAAACTTCGCTTTGGCTTTGCTGGTGGCGGGGCTGTTAGCCAGACTAGTCAGCGTCTCGCTAACCGCGTTTTCTGCACACACGGCAATATGAATATTGTTACGCAGCAACACACCACCAGCGACATCGGAGGTATTGGTATTGCCACTACGCAGCCGCTTCAGCGT
>JAHAYO010000020.1 GCA_018384595.1 Thiopseudomonas sp. | reverse complement strand
CCCCCCCGGCGGGGTTTTCCTCCCGGCTGGCCGGGGCCTACCCAACCATCCTCCCCCGGGGCCGAAGCGCCGTGCGGCGGGGGTGCTTTGGTTTGGGCTGCGCCGCGACCTGACTGCCACACCAGAGCCAAAAACTACACCTGCTTATAAATAAGCGCCCCCTCCTCACGGAACCGTTCAGACTGCTCCCTGAATCCGGCTTCAATGGCCTTTTGCTCATCGGTCAGCCCATGTTCCGCCGCATAGTTGCGCACATCTTGGGTGATTTTCATCGAGCAGAATTTCGGTCCACACATGGAACAGAAGTGCGCCACCTTGCCGGATTCTTTTGGCATGGTTTCATCGTGGAATGAACGCGCGGTATCCGGGTCCAGTGCCAGATTGAACTGGTCTTCCCAGCGGAACTCAAAGCGCGCCTTGGACAACGCATCGTCACGGATCTGGGCACCCGGATGCCCCTTGGCCAGATCGGCAGCGTGAGCGGCGATCTTATAGGTAATGATGCCGGTTTTTACGTCGTCCTTGTTGGGCAAGCCCAGATGCTCCTTGGGCGTGACATAGCAGAGCATGGCGCAGCCGTACCAGCCGATCATCGCCGCCCCCATGCCAGAAGTAATGTGGTCATAGCCCGGCGCAATGTCGGTGACCAGCGGGCCAAGGGTATAGAACGGTGCTTCGTCACAGCACTCCAGCTGCTTGTCCATGTTTTCCTTGATCATGTGCATCGGCACATGGCCAGGGCCTTCAATGATGGTTTGCACGTCATGCTTCCAGGCGATTTTGGTCAGCTCGCCCAGGGTTTCCAGCTCGGCAAACTGCGCAGCATCGTTGGCATCAGCGACTGAGCCGGGGCGCAAGCCATCACCCAGTGAGAAGGACACGTCATAGGCCTTCATGATTTCACAGATTTCTTCAAAGTGGGTGTAGAGGAAACTTTCCTTGTGATGCGCCAGGCACCACTTAGCCATGATCGAACCACCACGGGACACAATGCCCGTAACCCGCTTCGCCGTCAGCGGCACATAACGCAGCAGCACGCCGGCGTGAATGGTGAAGTAGTCCACGCCCTGCTCGGCCTGCTCGATCAAGGTGTCGCGGAACAGCTCCCAGGTCAGGTCTTCGGCAATGCCGCCCACCTTTTCCAGCGCCTGATAAATGGGTACCGTACCCACCGGCACCGGCGAATTGCGGATGATCCATTCGCGGGTTTCGTGAATGTTCTTGCCGGTGGACAGGTCCATGATGGTATCCGCGCCCCAGCGAATGCCCCAAGTCAGCTTGGCGACTTCTTCTTCAATCGAGGAGCCCAGCGCCGAGTTGCCGATATTGCCGTTAATCTTGACCAGAAAGTTGCGGCCAATAATCATCGGCTCCAGCTCGCGGTGGTTGATGTTGGCCGGAATGATGGCGCGGCCACGGGCAATTTCGCTGCGCACAAACTCGGGAGTGATTTCTTTGGGAATGCTGGCGCCAAAACTGTGGCCCGGGTGCTGGCTGTCCAGCAGTCCAGCTTCACGCGCTTCCTGCAACTTCAGGTTCTCACGAATGGCGACAAATTCCATTTCCGGAGTAATGATGCCCTTGCGCGCATAGTGCATCTGGGTCACGTTGTGGCCGGCCTTGGCGCGGCGCGGGGTTTTCAGCGCGGCAAAGCGCATGGCATCCAGCTGCGCATCACTCAGGCGCTGGCGGCCAAACTCTGAGCTCAGCCCCGGCAGCTCTTCGGTATCGCCACGCTCCTCAATCCAGCGACTACGCACATCGGCCAAGCCCTTGCGCACGTCAATTTTTACAGTCGGATCGGTATAGGGGCCGGAGGTGTCGTACACCAGCACCGGCGCATTTTCCTCCGTGCCCTGCTCGGTGAGGGTGGGCGTCAGGCTGATTTCACGCATGGGTACACGGATGTCCGGGCGCGAACCCTCAACATAAACCTTGCGCGAATTGGGCAAGGGCTGGACAGATTGCTCATCTACTTGAGCGGTTTCACTTAAGGCAGGTGACAGCATTTGATTCATGGATATCGTTCTCATGGCAACGACGCTGATGAGAAGCTGTGTGCATAGTGCGGGTGCAGTGCAGGTTGCGCAAAGACGCCGTAAATACATCCCTGTAGGCTCGAAGGCAGCATCCATGCTGCCTACGCTTTGCTCCACCTGCACTGCACCCGCATGCCAAGCCTCACGCCAGCATCGAGATCAAACAACCGTCAGGGGAACCTAGGGGGAATATACAAAAAAGGGACGCAACCGAAAAGCTGCGCCTTCTCTTGTTTCCTACGCGGGTACTAGCCCGATCAGGTTCAACGGGATCCGGCTTGCGCCAATCTCAGCTCCAAAGAGCACCCCGACAAGAATAAGCAGCCATCTAAACAGACTTCCCGCACAGCTGCAAGCAGGCGACACTGTGATGCTGGCCGGTCACAGGATGAATACTTGACCCTAACATGGCCAAACCTTAGCCTTGTCCGCCTGACGCCACTGCCCAAAGGATGTATTCATGCGCGCTGTTTATAGCCTGTTGCTTACCGGCCTGCTTGCCACACAGGTACAGGCAGCCCCGTCTGGGCTGATGGATGTCTATCGCCTAGCCGTAGAAAACAATGCCGAGCTGGCCGCCGCCCACGCCGCTTACCGCGCGCGCAGCGAAAATGTGCCACAGGCCCGTGCCGGCCTGCTGCCCCAGCTGAGCGCCGGCGCCAGCAACAACAGCAGCCGCACCACAGTGGATACCCGCGAGCTGGGCGAACACATCAGCAAGCGCCATACCTACAGTTATCAGGCCAACCTGAATCAGCCACTGTTCCGGCTGGATCGCTGGTATCAGCTGAAAACCGCACAGGCCGACAGCGAACAAGCCGCACTGGAACTGTCTGCTACCAAGCAGGCGCTGGTACTGCAAAGCGCTGAAGTATATTTTGCCATCCTGCGCAGCCAAGACAATCTGGCCGCCAGCCAGGCGGAAGAAAAAGCTTTCGAGCGCCAGCATGAACTGGCCAGCGCCCGCTTTGACGTTGGCCTGTCGGACAAAACTGACGTACTGCAGGCCCAGGCCGCCTATGACAACGCCCGCGCCAATCGCATGCAAACCGAGCAGCACGTTGAGGATGCCTTGCAGGCGCTGGAAACCCTAACGAATCACCCATTACAAACCCTGCAAGGGATACGTCACAGTTTACCGATACAGCCGCCAGCGCCCAATGATGCCGGTGCCTGGGTAGACCGTGCGCTAGCCGACAACCTGCAACTGCGCGCCATGGAGCATACACTGGAAGCCGCACAGCATGATTTGCGCACCCGCAAGGCCGCTCATGCACCCACCCTTGATGCCATTGCCCAGTATCAGAAAGGCGACAACGACAGCTTAGGTTTTGCCAACCGCGGCATGGGCAACCCAACCTATAACCGTCATGCCGAGCAATCGGTTATAGGCCTGCAACTGAACATTCCGCTGTATACCGGCGGTGCCACCACGTCGCGGGTGCGCCAAGGCGTACACCAGCTGCACAACGCTGAACACAGCAAAGAAGGCTTGCGCCGCCAGACGGTACAGAATGCCCGCAACCTGCATCGCGCCGTCAATACCGATGTGGAGCAGGTGCAGGCACGCAAACAGACGATCCTTTCCAGCCAGAGTGCGCTGGAGGCAACCGAAGTTGGTTATGAGGTGGGTACCCGCACCATGGTTGACGTGCTGGACGCTCAGCGCCAGCTGTATGCGGCGGTGCGCAATTACAACAACGCCCGCTATGACTA
>JAHAYO010000064.1 GCA_018384595.1 Thiopseudomonas sp. | reverse complement strand
CGGTTGGGGTTTGCTATTGCAGGATCGTCTGTTCCGCCAACACGGCATTCTGCCGGCGCAGTTAACGCCCCTGGACCGACTCGCCTTCGTCGGTGGTAGCGGTATCGGAGCCTTGTCTTTCGCACCTGTCTCGGAGTATAGCCCGACAGCTGATGACACGGTAAATCTGCATACCCTTGGGCTGGAGGCACAGACGCTGTATGACGGCCAGACAGAAGAGGTACTGACCGCCCTGGCGGCAGCGGGCAGTTCCGGGGGCGCGAGGCCCAAGGCGCAGGTCTATGCTCAGCCCGGTGACCTGAGTCGTTGTAGTACGTTGGCCAAACCCGGTGATGAAGCCTGGTTGGTTAAATTCTCGTCCAGCAACTTGCCCCTGGGGCATGAGGAGGGCATTTGCGAGGCGATCTTTTTGAGCCTGGCAAAACGGGCACAGCTGGAGCCACCGGAGTGGTCGCTTGTGCCGGCGGCGCAGGGCAGTGGGGCTGATGTGTGGTTGGCGATAAAGCGCTTTGACTGGTTGCCTAATGCTACGGCCGCCGCAGGCAGGGTGCATATGCACAGCGCCTGTGGCCTGCTGGATGCAGACTTCCGTATGCCCAGTCTGGATTACGAGGATCTGATCAAGGCCAGTCGCCATCTGTGCAAATCCCCCGCAGTGGGCCGACTGCAGTTTCGCCGTGCACTGTTCAATCTGTTTGCCTGTAATCAGGATGATCACAGCAAAAACTGGGCGTTTCTGCAGGCGGATAATGGTGATTGGTCAGCGGCACCTTTCTACGATGTCACTTTTAGCCCCCATCCCTTCGGTGAGCATGCCACCGCCTTTGCCGGCTATGGTAAAGCACCAACGGTTAAAGCCGTGCAGGCGCTGGCTCGGCGTGCAGGGTTTGCATCCTGGAATGACGCGCAAGAATGTATTGTCGAGCTGTTGGGTGTATTGTCCGAGTTTGAAGCAGTGGCGCGTGAGCATGGGTTGAGCCGATCAACTGCCAGGCTGATATCAGAACAGTTGCAGCGTGTGCGTGAAGCCAACATCCATTTGCTTGGTTCATGAGCTAACGGATGCTAAAAAAATTTGCATTCGAAACTAGGCATCTATATAGTGCCGCTCCGTGATTGGTAAAACACTCAATCACGACAAAACGGCTTAAAAACAAGTGCCTTAAGACGTGTACAATGGAATGTACAAAATGCTATGATTGGTTAGGTAAGTGATTGATTCGTTTGTTTATTTCGAGACTCCCCGTCCGCACCATATTGTAGTTTTACTAGCGTCCATTAATGTTTAAATCAGTATAAAAGCCGCAACTTTTCAATAAGTTGCGGCTTTTTTGTTTTCATGGTCCATGCCGGTATGATGTGGCAAAAATCCGGTACATCAGGGTGCGGCATATACCCTTGTGTTGCTGGATTGCGTGCATTTTTTACAGGAGAACGGCATGAGTTTGCTGAAAATGTCCCAGATATCGCTGGCTTATGGCATGAACCCCTTGCTGGATGGGGTGTCTTGGCAGATCGCCAAGGGCGAGCGGGTGTGTTTGATTGGCCGCAATGGCAGCGGCAAATCAAGCATGTTGAAGCTGGTGCAGGGCACTCAGTTGCCGGATGCGGGTGAAATATGGCGGGCTCCGGGGCTTAAAATCGGTGAGCTGCCGCAAGAGCTGCCGCGTGGCGAGCAGCGCACGGTGTTTGAGGTGGTGGCCGATGGCTTGCAGGGAGTGGGCGAGCTGTTGAGCCGTTTTCACCAGCTGAGCCAGACGGTGGAAAGCGAAGACGACCTAGACGAGCTAACCCGGGTGCAGCAAGAGCTGGAAGCCCGTGACGGCTGGCGTCTGCAACAGCTGGTGGACAGCACCCTAAGCCGCCTGCAGCTGCCGGCAGAAAAGAAATTGGAAGAATTGTCGGGAGGCTGGCGCCGCCGGGTGCTGCTGGCGCAGGCGCTGGTGGCTGAGCCCGACTTGCTGCTGCTGGACGAGCCGACCAACCATCTGGATATTGGTGCCATTGCCTGGCTGGAAGACGCCTTGCTGGACTTTAACGGTGCTGTGCTATTCATTACCCACGACCGTACCTTTCTGCAGCACCTGGCCACGCGCATACTTGAACTGGACCGCGGTCACCTGATTGACTGGAACGGTGACTACGCCAGTTTTCTGGAGCACAAAGAACAACAACTGGCAGCGGAAGAAACCGCTAATGCACTGTTTGACAAAAAACTGGCGCAGGAAGAAGTGTGGATTCGTCAGGGCATTAAAGCCCGCCGTACTCGCAACGAAGGCCGCGTGCGAGCCTTGAAAGCATTGCGCGAAGAACGCAGCCAGCGCCGTGAACGTCAGGGCAGTGCCACTATGCAGCTGGCCAGCGCCGAGCGTTCAGGCAAGCAGGTGATCGTTGCCGAGCACATAGCCTTTGCCCATCCGGGCGGGCGCGAGCTGGTGCAAGACTTTTCCATGGTGTTGCAGCGCGGCGACCGCATCGGCTTGCTGGGTGCCAACGGCAGCGGCAAAACCACCTTGCTCAAGCTGCTGCTGGGTGATCTAGAGCCGACCCGTGGGCATATTGAGCGCGGCTCCAAGCTGGAAGTGGCTTATTTTGATCAGCTGCGTGGTCAGCTGGACCCAGAAAAGAGTGTGGCCGACAACGTTGCCGAATCCAGTGACCAGATCACCATCAACGGCAAGTCGCGGCATGTGCTCAGCTATCTGGGCGACTTTCTATTTAGCCCGCAGCGTGCGCGCACGCCGGTCAAGGCGCTATCCGGTGGCGAGCGTGCACGGCTGTTGCTGGCCAAGCTATTTACCAAACCGGCCAACGTGCTGGTGCTGGACGAACCCACCAACGATCTGGACAGCGAAACGCTGGAGCTGCTGGAAGAGGTGCTGTCGGAGTTTGCAGGCACCGTGCTGATTGTCAGTCACGATCGCGCCTTCTTGGATAACGTGGTCACCAGTTTGTTGGTGTTTGACGGCAGCGGACGGGTCAATGAGTTCGTGGGCGGCTATGAAGACTGGTTGCGTCAAGGCGGCTCCGTGCGGCTGTTGGGCATGACGGAAGGCGGTATGCCGGCGCAGCAACAAGCCACGGTTACTGACCTGCAGCAAGACAATGAAAAAAAACCGGCGCAGCAGCTGCAGAAATCCGACGCTGATGGCATAGTGCCCAGCAAGAAAAAACTCAGCTACAAGCAACAGCGCGAACTAGATGCCATACCTGAGCAAATGGATGCGCTGGAGCATGAGCTGCAGGGCCTGCAACAGCAGGTATCGGACCCAAGTTTTTACCAGCAGCCGCATGTGCATACCGAACAGGTGCTGCTGCGTTTGCAACGGGCAGAACAGGAATTAGATGCTCTGCTGGAGCGCTGGGCAGAACTGGAAGGCGAATAGGGGAGAGCAATGGCCGTCGAATACCGCATTACGCTCGATGACGAGCATGCGTTTAGCTACAAGGTTCAGATTGAACGCGGGGTGCTGGCCACTGACCGTGCCAGTACGGCAAGTGACTGGACTCGGCTGGATTATCACAAGTGCACCAACTGCCCGCTCAAGTCCAGCGAGCACGCCAATTGTCCGGCGGCGGTGGATTTACAGTCGGTTGTGGAAGATTTCAAAGGGCTGCCGGCCTTTCGCAAAGCCTGGACCCATGTGCGCACCGACGAGCGCGAATACAGCAAACTGGTCAATCTGGAGGTTGCTATGCGCTCGCTGCTGGGCGTCATCATGGCTACCTCGGGCTGTCCGATTCTCAGTCGTCTCAAGCCGATGGCGCGCAATCATTTGCCCTTTGCCAGCGACAGCGAGTTTGTATTGCGCACGGTATCGATGTATGTACTGCGCGAGCTGTTCAAACAGCGCGAAGGCCAGCAGCCGGACTGGGAGCTCAAAGCACTGACCCGTGACTTTGCCGAGTTGCAATTGGTCAACCAAGCGCTGTGGCACCGTATTCACGATGTCTGCGCCGGCGACACCAACCTCAAAGCATTTCTCAGTTTCTTCTCCATGGCGTCCAGCATGACCTACTCGCTGGATGCGCAGCTGGAAAAAGTCCGGCCGCTGATCATGGAAGAAGGCAACTTTTTGTCCTTCTGATCCCGCCTATTGCCTGTGGGTGCTTTCGTGCCCGCAGGCCATATCAGTCTTTTTTCAAGTTGATGGCCAGCACGTCGCAGGGCGCATCCGACAGCAGATCGCTGGCGGTTGAACCCAGTAACAGTGCCAAGCCATGACGGCCATGGCTGCCAACTAGAATCAGGTCGCAACCCAGATCACGGGCCAGCTGGTGAATTTCTGCCCGTGGTTGCCCGTGACGCAAATGACAGTCCTGTGGCAGCAGCGTCGGCCAGTCATCCAGTACCTCGTCCAGCCGTGCGGTTGCTTGGCGTGCTTGTTGGTCGTGCAGAATGCCGGGATCAAGCGGTACATCGGCGCCGAAACGCAGGCCGAGCGGTTCGATCACATGCACCAGCGATAGCTTGCAGCCCAGTGCACTCTGCATTTGCGTGGCCGGTCTCAAGACCCGGTGGCACTCGGCGCTAAGGTCGGTGGCAATCAATATATGTTGGTAGGCCATGGCTCTGTTCTCGCAAAAATAGTCTTTGCAGTGTACCCGAACAAAAACGGGCTGCGCAAAAGTGCTTTTATCAAAAAACCCCCGCTCATCCAGCGCTATTGTGCGCTAACAACCGACGCTTTCTGGTTAAAGCATTTGACAAACGGCCGTTTTTGCCTGAATGTGTGCCAACCCGAATCAAACGACCGTATGAAATTGTTGGTCGGGGACCCAATAACTATAAAGCAGCTGCACGCTGCACGGGGTCGCATGCTTTTTTCTACATGCCTTGCATGGCTTATCCAGTCTTGCCCCTTGCAGCTTCGGCTTTTCTACCCAGTGGAGAACAGTGAATGATTTACGCAGGTAAAGCCTTCACGGCATCCGCCCTTGAAGACGGCATTGTCGAGCTGAAATTCGACCTTCAGGGTGAATCCGTAAACAAGTTCAACCGCCTTGCCCTCACCGAACTCGGTGAAGCCGTGGCTGCCATTGCTGCCGACAGCAGCGTGCGTGGCGTGGTGCTCACCAGCGGCAAGGATGTCTTTATTGTCGGTGCTGATATCACCGAATTCACCGCGATGTTTGCCCTGCCGGAAGAGCAGCTGATTGAAGGCGTTATGGAGGTCAACCGCACCTTCTGCGCCTTTGAAGACCTGAATGTGCCTACAGTGGTTGCTATCAACGGCATCGCGCTGGGGGGCGGTTTTGAAATTGCACTGTCAGCCGATTACCGCGTGATGGCGGAAAAGGCCAAGATCGGCCTGCCCGAGGTCAAACTGGGCATTTACCCAGGCTGGGGTGGAACCGTGCGCCTGCCGCGCCTGATTGGTGCCGACAATGCCATTGAGTGGATTGCGGCCGGTAAAGAAGCGCGGGCTGACGAAGCGTTAAAAGTGGGCGCGGTTGATGCGGTGGTGTCGGCCGACATGCTGCGTGATGCAGCGCTGGATCTGGTACGCCGCGCCGCCAGTGGTGAGCTGGATTACCAAGCCAAGCGCCAAGCTAAGCTGGACAAAATCAAGCTCAATCCAATTGAGCAGATGATGAGCTTTGAAAGCGCTAAGGGTTTTGTGGCCGGTAAAGCGGGCCCAAATTATCCCGCGCCGGTCGAAGCCATCAAGTCTATGCAAAAAGCGGCCAATATGGGCCGTGACAAAGCGCTGGAAGTGGAGGCCAAGGGCTTTGCCAAAATGGCCAAGACCCCGCAGGCAGCCAGCCTGATCGGTCTGTTCCTCAACGACCAGGCCCTCAAGCGCAAAGCCAAGGGCTACGAGAAAGTGGCCGGCCCCGTCAACAAGGCAGCGGTGCTGGGTGCCGGCATTATGGGCGGCGGCATTGCCTACCAGTCCGCACTGAAAGGCACGCCGATCCTGATGAAGGACGTGCGCGAAGAAGGCATTCAGCTTGGCCTGAGCGAAGCGGCCAAGTTGTTCAGCAAGCGTGTTGAGCGTAACCGCATGACCGTGCCGCAAATGGCCGATGCGCTGAATGCCATTCGCCCAACCCTGTCGTATGGCGACTTTGGCGACGTGGATATTGTGGTTGAAGCGGTCGTGGAAAACCCCAAGGTCAAGCATGCGGTGCTGGCTGAAGTGGAAGCGCAGGTGGGTGAAAACACCATCATCGCCTCCAACACTTCAACCATTTCCATCAACTACTTGGCCAAGGCCCTGAAGCGTCCTGAAAACTTTGTCGGCATGCACTTCTTTAACCCGGTGCACATGATGCCGCTGGTCGAAGTGATCCGTGGCGAGCACAGCTCTGACGAAGCGGTTGCCACCACGGTTGCCTATGCACAGAAGATGGGCAAGAACCCGATTGTGGTCAACGACTGCCCAGGCTTTCTGGTCAACCGCGTGCTGTTCCCATACTTTGGCGGCTTTGCCAAGCTGGTCAGTGCCGGCGTGGACTTTACCCGCATCGACAAGATCATGGAGCGCTTCGGCTGGCCGATGGGTCCGGCCTACCTGATGGATGTGGTCGGCATGGATACTGCCTATCACGCCCGTGATGTCATGGCTGAAGGCTTCCCTGACCGCATGAAGGAAGAGCGCGAAACCGCGGTTGACGTGCTGTTCAAGGCCGAGCGTCTGGGCCAGAAAAACGGCAAAGGCTTCTATGCGTACGAAACCGACAAGAAGGGCAAGCCGAAAAAAGTAGTGGATGCGTCCATTGCCGAGGTGCTGGCTCCGGTTGTTTACGAACAGCGCGAGCTGAGCGATGAGGACATCATCAATTACATGATGATTCCGCTGTGTCTGGAGACCGTGCGCTGCCTGGAAGACGGCATCGTCGAAACTGCCGCCGAAGCCGACATGGGCCTGATTTACGGTATTGGTTTCCCTCCATTCCGTGGTGGCGCACTGCGCTACATCGACAGCATCGGCGTGGCCGAGTTTGTTGCACTGGCAGACCAGTACGCCGAGCTGGGCGCGATGTACCAGCCCACCGAAAAACTGCGCGAAATGGCGAAAAACGGCCAATCTTTCTTCGGCTAACAGGAGACTACACTAATGAGCTTGAATCCAAGAGACGCCGTCATCGTTGATTTTGGCCGCACCCCGATGGGGCGCTCCAAGGGCGGCATGCACCGCAACACCCGGGCCGAGAACATGTCGGCACACCTGATCGACAGCCTGCTGGCGCGCAATAGCGCGATCAACCCAGCAGAGGTGGAAGACGTGATCTGGGGCTGTGTCAACCAGACCCTGGAACAGGGCTGGAACATCGCCCGCATGGCCTCCCTGCTGACACGCATCCCGCATACCAGCGCCGGCCAGACCATCAGCCGTCTGTGTGGCTCTTCAATGAGCGCGCTGCACACTGCCGTACAGGCGATCCAGACCAACAATGGTGACGTCTTTGTGGTGGGTGGTGTGGAGCACATGGGCCACGTCGGCATGATGCACGGTGTGGATCCCAACCCGCAGCAGTCCCTGTACGCTGCCAAGGCGTCCGGCATGATGGGCCTGACCGCCGAGATGCTGGGCAAGATGCATGGCATCACACGCGAAGCGCAGGACGCCTTTGGCGAACGTTCGCACCGCCTGGCACACAAGGCCACGGTCGAGGGCAAGTTCAAGGATGAAATCATCCCCATGCAAGGCTACGACGAGAACGGTCACCTTAAAGTGTTCGATTTCGACGAAACCATCCGTCCGGAAACCACCGTTGAGGGTCTGGCGGCCCTGCGTCCTGCCTTTGATCCGAAGAACGGCACCGTCACTGCCGGTACCTCCTCGCAGATTACCGATGGTGCGTCCTGCATGATCGTGATGTCGGCGCAACGTGCCAAAGACCTTGGGCTGGAGCCGCTGGCCGTGGTTCGTGCGATGGCGGTGGCCGGGGTTGATCCTGCCATCATGGGCTATGGCCCGGTACCTTCCACGCAGAAGGCGCTCAAGCGCGCTGGCCTGACCATGGACGATATCGACTTTGTTGAGCTGAATGAAGCCTTTGCCGCGCAGTCCCTGCCGGTGCTGAAGGACCTCAAACTGCTCGACAAGATGGACGAGAAGGTCAACCTGCATGGTGGCGCGATTGCACTGGGCCACCCCTTTGGCTGCTCCGGTGCGCGCATTTCCGGCACCCTGCTGAACGTGATGAAGCAGAACAATGGTCGTCTGGGTATCGCCACCATGTGTATTGGTCTGGGCCAGGGCATTACCACCGTGTTTGAGCGGGTTTGATGCTTAGCCCCACCCGTCAGGGCGGGGCTTTTTGGCGCAAAAGCAAGTGACATGCCACAAAAAACCGGAGCTTTAGGCTCCGGTTTTTTGTGGGTAACAGGCGTGATTAGGACTTGGCGCGGCCCTTGAACTCGCCGGTACGGCTATCAATTTCGATGGCTTCGCCAATCTCGATAAATGCAGCCACACTGACTTCGTAGCCGTTGTCCAATTTGGCAATTTTCATCACCTTGCCGGAGGTGTCGCCACGGGCGGCAGGCTCGGTGTAGGCCACGTTGCGCACGATGGTTGTGGGCAGCTCGATGCTGATCGCCTTGCCGTCATAGAAGGTGGCTTCGCAGACGTCGGTCATGCCTTCAGTGATGAAGTTGAGGGTGTCGCCGAGGTTTTCGGCTTCTACTTCAACGGGGTTGTACTCTTCGTCCATAAAGACGTGCAGCGGGTCGGCGTAGTACGAGTAGGTCACTTGGCGGCGTTCCAGCTGGATGGCGTCAAACTTGTCGTCGGCCTTGAACACGCTCTCCTGGATGGAGCCGGTCAGCAGGTTCTTCAGCTTCATTTTCATGACTGAAGCGTTACGGCCGGACTTGTTAAATTCGGCGCGCAGCACGACCCAAGGCTGACCGCTGATGTCCATAACGTGACCGGAACGAAATTCTTGTGCTGTTTTCATAGGGAGCAATCCAGAAGAAGTGGAATAAAAAAAGTGCGCTAAAGTAACCTAGTTTTTTTGCTTGCACCAGATGGGCAGGCAAAAATAATACCGGCGATGTTAGCGATGGGTGGATTGCTGTTGTTTGGCGTGCTGTAACAGGTTGCCGGCCAGATCGCCATGACCCAGCAGCCGTTGACGCCAGTGGCTGGCGTGGCGCTGCCACTGAGGCAGCAGCTCAAGCAAGGCCAGCCAATCGGCGGGCGGCGCATCAGGCCGGTTCCAAGCCATAAAAGCCGCTCGGATTGGCTGTTGCAGTGCGGCGGGGCAGTCCTGCAGATAGCGCTGCAGGAAAGCGTCCAGCTTGTCGTGATGGGCGTTGTCGTCCTGTGGGTAAATATGCCAAATCAAGGGCAGTGCCAGCATCTGCGCACGCACAAACGACTCCTCGCCCCGCACTAAGTTGAGCTGGCAGCTGGCCAGCAGGCGGTCGTATTCGGGGTGCGCCATAAACGGCAGGGCAGACAGACACAGCGCGCCGCGCCGGTAGCTGCAACCCGTGTGCAAGGGCTGCCCCAGCCAGTGGGTCACTGCTTGGCTGATGCGCCCTTGTGGAACGCACAGGTGCACGGGCTGCGGGCTGTTGCACAGGCTGTCCAGCAATTCCGGCAGACGGCTGTTTTCGTAGCTGAACAGGCTGATGTGCAGCGCGAGGCTGGCCAGCTGCGGATCAATGCCCAGCTGCCGGAATAGCCGTCGGCGCGCGCCTGCCTGCTGTAGCTGTTCGGGTAGCCCGCAGAGGGCCTCGTCCGCCAGCAGGCCGCCAGTGTTGGCGGTAAAGCCCGGAAAAAAGAATGTTTTGTGCATACCCTGTACCGGCGAGGGCAGGCTATGTAGCGCGTCAACCCAAGGTTCGGCGCTGAGGTACTCCAGATTGATCCAGACCGGCTGTGGCTGCCTTTGGCGCATCTGTTGCAGCAGGTTGCCTGGCAGGTCGCAGCCAAATGCTTCGACGATAACGTCGGCATGCTGCAGTTCACGCTGGAGTTTAAAAGGCTGTTGCCAGCGGTGCACACGGATGCCGTGCAGCCACTGATGGGCGGCATGGTACGTTTGTGGGCATAGCGCGTGCAGGGCTGAAAGGTCATCCAGCCAGAGATGAACGTGCTGGCCGTAGTGGCGATGTAAGCGACTGGCCAGCCGCCAACAGACGCCAATGTCGCCGAAATTGTCGATAACTCGACAGAAAATATGCCAGTTCATGCTGTGCCGGGGCGTGAGTCCAGCCCCGGTTAAAAGGGGCTGGATGCGTGGATTAGTTACCGTCGCGTCTGAGGGCGCTTGGGGTGAAGTCACTGGGGCTAAGTTCGATATCAAACCGGTACATGGGTTCGTTGTTGTCCAGCCCGTCGACAAAATACCGTTTGCGCTTGAAGTCGTAAATGGTTTCTAGCGTGCTGAAAAAAGCCGGTAGCTCATAATAGTTGATGGAGTGACTTTCCTGTACGCCCACCAGTTCGCCTTGTTTGTTGTACAGATCAACGGCAAGAATTTGCCAGCTGTCCTCGTCGATATAAAAACGGCGTGCGTGATAGGGATGGTTAAAACCCTTGCGCAGCTTGGCTTCGACAATCCAGACACGGTGCAGCTCGTAGCGCAGTAACTGCGGGTTGACAAAGCTGGGCTGCAAAATATGGTCGTAGGCAATGCCTTGCTGGTGCAGGGCGTAGCTGTTGTAGGGCACGATCATCGGCTGCTTGCCCACCTGTGTCCATTCATAGCGATCAGGTGCGCCGTTGTAAGCATCCACCATGTCGGCGGTGGCCATGCCGCTGGTATCCGGCTGCAGGGCATCGTAGGCCAGGCTGGGCAGGCGGCGGACGCGGCGCTCACCGCGGTCATAGCGCCAGGCCTTGCGCATGGCCAGAATTTGGTCGAGCGTTTCCTGCACCAGCAAAGACGTGCCGGCTAGGCTGGAAGGCGACACGACCCGGTACTTGTAATACAGCAAGGTATTGTCGAGCTTTTTTGCCGACAGCTCGGGCTGGCCGTAGACAAACAGGATGTCGCGCTCGCGCTTAAGCAGGCTGTATTTGCCCCCTTGCAGCACCGCCGCATGCTGGGTCCAGGTACGTACCTGGTCGCCACGGTAGCGCATGATATGGTTCCAGATAACCTCCAGCCCGGACTGGGGCAGGGGAAAGGGAATACCGGCGGTGGCCCCCTGCACGCCGTTGCCCCGCGAAATCAGCTCGGCTGTTTCGGCATTGATACGGGTGGCGTCATAGACCCGCTGCGGCACGGCAGCTGAGCGGCGCGTGGGAAAGACTTGGATAAAGTAGTCGCTGTTGTTGCGCAGCAACTGTTGCAGTCCGGCGGGCAGCTGCGCCTGATGCTCGTGCAGGTTGTCGGCGGTAATGATTAGGCGCGGCCGGTCGGCAGCAAAGGGGTCGGGGTGGTGCATGCCGGACCGGTAATGCGCGGGCGGCTCGGTAATGCCGCCGCGCCAATCGGGAATAAGGCCGTCGGGGGTGCCCGCCCGCTCGGCACCGAGCGGGGTCAGTTCGCGTCCAAGGCTGGCAGCCTTTCCGGGATCAACTTTGGCGTGGGCATTCCAAGTAAGGCTGGCCGCCAAGCAAAGGGTTGCTAATCGGTACATGAGGTTCTCCTGCGGGGTGCCTGGCATCTGCCGTGCAGGCAGCCGGCCGAAACAGTCTTCATGCGCAAGACAGTTCCGCCAAACAGAGCACCCGTATTTTTGTTGTTGTTGGGTACAGATTTTATCTGCCGGCTCAGTCTATAAGCGAAATAGGGTAAATGGAATTGTTTGTGACCAATAAGTAAGTTCTGGTCATCATGTGCATTTCCTTAGTGTGCTTCAGGATCTGTTGCGCCATACCGCCTGCATTTTGGGCACGCTGGCGGTGCCCGATTGGACAAGCGCGGCGGCTGTCCTTTAAGGTGTAAAGAGCAGCCCTACCAGGCATCAAGCTTGACCAGGGCTGAATCGCACTATATATAGCCTCTCTGTTTTACTGATTGATACGTTGCCGCACTGCCGCTTGCCGTGTGTGCGCATTAAATTTTTGCTTTCAAGCCAGGACTGTTTCTGACATGGGTAAATCGCTGGTTATCGTGGAATCACCGGCCAAGGCCAAAACCATCAACAAATATCTGGGCAGCCAGTTTGTGGTCAAATCCAGTGTGGGCCACATTCGGGATCTGCCCACGGGTGGCGGTGCTACGGCTGCCCGCAAAGGTAAAAGCGATGAAATCCTCAGCCCACAGGAAAAAGCCCACCGCCAGCTGGTCGGGCGCATGGGTGTTGATCCGGAAAACGATTGGCAGGCCCGTTACGAAATCCTGCCTGGCAAGGAAAAAGTCGTTGCCGAGCTGAAACAGCTGGCCAAAGACGCCGACGAAATCTACCTGGCAACGGACTTGGACCGCGAGGGAGAAGCTATTGCCTGGCACCTGCGCGAAGCCATTGGCGGTGACGACAGCCGCTTCAAGCGCGTGGTCTTTAACGAAATCACCAAAAAAGCCATCCAAAATGCCTTTGCCGAGCCGGGCGAACTGAGCATGGACCAGGTAAACGCCCAGCAGGCCCGTCGTTTCCTTGACCGCGTGGTGGGCTTTATGGTGTCGCCGCTGCTGTGGAAAAAAATTGCCCGTGGCTTGTCGGCGGGTCGGGTGCAGTCGGTAGCGGTCAAGCTAGTGGTTGAGCGTGAAAAAGAAATTCGCGCCTTTATTCCCGAAGAATTCTGGCAAGTGCATGCCGACCTAGTGAACGGCAAGCAACAGGGCGCCCGTTTTGAAGTCAGCCGCTGGGGCGACAACGCCTTCCGCCCGGTCAACAAACAGCAAACCGATGAAGCACTGGCGTTGCTGAAAAATGCTGCCTATAGCGTCAGCAAGCGTGAAGACAAGCCGACCAGCACACGCCCCAATGCGCCCTTTATTACCTCGACGCTGCAACAAGCGGCCAGTACCCGCCTGGGCTTTGGTGTTAAAAAAACCATGACCACCGCGCAGCGCCTGTATGAGGCTGGCTACATCACCTACATGCGTACCGACTCGACCAACCTGTCCGCCGATGCCATCGACATGGTGCGCGGCTTTATTGGCGACGAGTATGGCCAGCAATACCTGCCGGAAAAGCCCAACTTCTACAGCAGCAAAGAAGGCGCACAGGAAGCGCACGAAGCCATTCGTCCCTCCGATGTCAACCTGCGCCCGGGCATGCTCAAGGGTATGGAGCGCGATGCCGAGCGTTTGTATGAGCTGATTTGGCGTCAGTTTGTGGCGTGCCAGATGCCGCCGGCGCAATACCTGTCCACCAGCTTGACCGTGCAGGCCGGCGAGTTCCAGCTGCGCGCCCGTGGCCGCATCCTCAAGTTTGACGGTTACACCCGGGTGTTGCCGCCGCAGGGCAAAAATGCCGAAGACGAAGTGCTGCCTGACCTCAAAGAAGGCGAGGCCATGAATCTGCTCAAGCTTGATCCGACGCAGCACTTCACCAAGCCGCCGGCCCGCTATAGCGAAGCCAGCTTGGTTAAAGAGCTTGAAAAACAGGGCATTGGCCGCCCGTCCACCTACGCGGCGATTATTTCCACCATTCAGGACCGTGGCTACGTTGCGCTGAAAAACCGCCGTTTCCATGCCGAAAAAATGGGCGATATCGTCACCGAGCGCCTGAATGAAAGCTTTGCCAACCTGATGGACTACGGCTTTACCGCGCAGATGGAAGAGCGTCTGGATGGCGTAGCGCAGGGCCAGCTCAACTGGAAACAACTGCTCAACGATTTTTACGGCGACTTCAAGCACAAATTGGAGCGCGCCGACGGCAACGACGAGCAGGGCATGCGCCGCAACGCGCCAACCCTGACCGACATTGCCTGTCAAGAGTGTGGCCGCCCGATGATGATTCGTACGGCCAGTACCGGCGTTTTCCTCGGCTGCTCTGGCTATGAGCTGCCGCCGAAAGAGCGCTGCAAGGCCACCATGAACCTGATTCCCGGCAACGAAATTGCCGAAGATGACGAGGGTGAGTCCGAGTCCCTGTTGCTGCGGCAGAAAAAACGCTGCGGCCAATGCGGCACCGCCATGGATGCCTACCTGCTGGATGAAAAACGCAAACTGCATGTGTGCGGCAACAACCCAGACTGCTCCGGCTTTGAAGTCGAGCAGGGCGAGTACCGCATCAAAGGCTACGACGGCCCCAGCCTTGAATGCGACAAGTGCGGCAGCGAAATGCAGCTCAAAACCGGTCGCTTTGGCAAATACTTTGGCTGCACCAACAGTGAGTGCAAAAACACCCGCAAATTGTTGGCCAGCGGTGAGGCCGCGCCGCCCAAGATGGATGTGGTGCCCATGCCTGAGCTGCGCTGCGAAAAAGTCGATGACACCTATGTGTTGCGCGACGGTGCCGCCGGTTTATTCCTCGCCGCCAGCCAGTTCCCGAAAAAACGTGAAACCCGTGCGCCGCTGATTATCGAGCTGCTGCCGCACAAACACGAAATCGACCCCAAGTACAGCTTCCTGTTTAGTGCGCCCACTCATGATCCCGATGGCCGTCCGTCGGTGGTGCGTTACAGCCGTAAAAACAAAGAGCAATACGTACTGAGCGAAATCGACGGCAAACCGTCCGGCTGGCGTGCCACCTTTGATGGCAAACAGTGGCAGGTAGAAGACAAGCGCAAGTGATACAGGCAGCAGGCAGCGGCGATCACCAGCCCCTGCCTGCTGTTTTAGGCGCAAGTCTGCTCAGCGCTGCTTTCACATGCCAGCGTCCGACTTTCAGGATAAACTTAGCACCCCGTTTTTAGCAGGCCGCTATCGCCGGCCCGAGAGCATCATGCAAAAAGCACTTCTGGAAATTGTTGAACTACAGGACGGGCGCATCGTATTGCGCCGTGCTGATGAAGAAAACCCACTGGTTACCCTGACGTTTTCCGGTGAGGCCCGCGATTTTTTACACGAACACTATATTGATGTCGCCCGTATCATGCTGCATGCCGGTCTGGAAGCGGCCAGTCACCTGACCGGCGATGACGACAGTCCAGACTATGAAATGGAAACCGTGCAGCACACCTTGCACTAACGCCAGCCTTGAACGGGCCCATTAAACCGGCGGGTGCCAGCCGTGTCGTAGTCCCATCCAGCAGTCCGCAGCGGTTGCTGGATTTTTTGTGCCAGCGTTTTTCCCGTATTCCTGCACCGCTGTGGCAGCAACGCCTGCAGCAGGGCAAGGTGCTTGACGCGCAGCTGCAGCCGCTAATGGCAGACAGCGTCTGCCACGCAGGGCAGGTGATCTACTATTTCCGCGAGTTGGCGCACGAAGTTGAAGTCCCCTTTGTCGAGCATGTTCTGTTTGAGAACGAACAGCTGCTGGTGATCGACAAACCGCATTTTCTGGCAGTAAGCCCAGTGGGCGGTTATGTGGAACAGACCGTGCTGCGCCGCCTGCAGACCCGCTTCGAGCTTCCCGAGCTGACCCCCGTACACCGCCTCGACCGCTTGACCGCCGGTGTCTTGCTGCTGTGCAAAACGGCGCAACATCGCGACACCTACCAGGCGCTGTTTCGCCAGCAACAGGTGGTCAAAGAATACGAAGCACTGGCTGCGCCGCTGCCGCAGTTAAGCCTTCCGCATATTCGGCGCAGCCGCATGCAGGCCGATGCGCAGCACTTTTTCCGCAGCTGCGAAGTGGCGGGGGAGGCCAACAGCGAAACCCGTATTGATGTGCTGCACCAGCACGCACATCACTGGCATTACCGACTGCAACCGACCAGTGGCCGCAAACACCAGCTGCGGGTGCACATGGCCGCGCTGGGCGCGCCGATTATCGGCGATGACTTCTACCCGCAGCCCTTGCGCCGTGCCGCCGATGATTTCAGCCAGCCGCTGCAACTGCTGGCGCGCCGGCTGGCCTTTACTGATCCGCTAAGCGGGCACCCCCTCACATTCGTCTCGTTGCGCGAGCTGGTGCTGCCGGCCAGCATAGCGGCAGAATAAAAGCAGTACCGGATACCAGTAAAAAGTCACCTTGTGAAAAGGGTCACGCTTTGCTATAATTCGCGCGCCCTGATTTGGGCCCGTTCAGGATTAGACAATCCACCGAAGCCAAGCTTCGACTGTTGCGTCCCAGACGTACAAGGAACCAGCAAGGTTCCGCATTCCAATTTCATACAAAAGCATTCAGCGCACATACTCAACACAGGTTGCCGGGGCGATCGTTTCGATCTTTCATGGGTAAGCAGCTTTCTTGGGTATTGCCGATGCATACGAGGCATACCATGACCCAGGAAACCGGCAGCTTTGCTGCGCTCGGCCTTTCGTCGCCGATTCTGCACGCCATCACCAAAGCGGGCTACGAAGAACCTTCTCCCATCCAGGCGCAAGCCATCCCCATCATCATGGCCGGTCACGACATGATCGGCCAAGCGCAAACCGGTACCGGCAAGACCGCCGCCTTTGCGCTGCCCATCCTGTCCAAAATCGACCCGCAGCGCCGCGAACCACAGGTGCTGGTACTGGCACCCACCCGCGAGCTGGCCCTGCAGGTGGCTGAGGCCTTTGAAACCTTCGCCAGCCAGATGCCGAGCGTAAGCGTGGTAGCGGTGTACGGTGGCGCGCCCATGGGCCTGCAGCTGCGCGCCCTGCGCCAGGGCGCGCAGGTCATTGTGGCCACACCGGGCCGCCTGGTGGACCATCTGTCACGCAATGGCGATTTGCTGTCCAGCGTGGGCTATCTGGTGCTGGACGAAGCCGACGAAATGCTCAAACTGGGCTTTATGGACGACCTGGAACTGATCTTTCAGGCGCTGCCAGCCGAGCGTCAGAGTGTGCTGTTTTCCGCCACCCTGCCGCACTCCATCCGTGCCATTGCCGAGCAGCATCTGCGTGAGCCGCAGCATGTAAAAATTGCCAGCAAAACCCAGACCGTATCGCGCATCGAGCAGGCCTGCATCATGGTTCACGCCGACCAGAAGGCCAATGTGGTGCTGCGTGTGCTGGAAGTGGAAGACTTCGACGCTCTGATCGCCTTTGTGCGCACCAAGCAAGAAACGCTGGACCTAACTTCAGCCCTGCAAGCCCGTGGTTACAAGGCCGCCGCCCTCAACGGCGACATTGCCCAGAACCATCGCGAACAGGTGATCGAGTCACTGAAAGACGGCCGCCTGGACATCGTGATTGCCACCGACGTCGCCGCCCGTGGTCTGGACGTGCCGCGCATCACCCACGTACTCAACGTGGACATGCCTTACGACCCCGAGTCCTACGTACACCGCATTGGCCGTACCGGTCGTGCCGGCCGCGAAGGCAAGGCGCTGCTGCTGGTAACCCCGCGTGAGCGCCGTATGCTCAGCGTGGTCGAGCGCGTCATTGGCCAGAAAATCGACCAGGTTCAGCTGCCCGATGCAGCCGCCGTACTGCAAGCGCGTATCAGCAAGTTGCAGGCTGACCTGACGCCGCGCATGCAGGCCCCCAACGGCCAGCACAAATCCCTGCTGGAGCGCCTGACCACCACGCTGGACTGCCATCCCGAGGATCTGGCGCTGGCCCTGCTGGGCAAGCTCACCGAAGGCATGGCCTTTGACGTATCCGGCATCGAGCGCGAGTATCCGGTCCAGGAAGTTACCGCCCGCCCCGAGCGCAACCGCAGCTTTGAACGTGGCGAGCGTGTCGAACGCCCCGAGCGTGGCAGCCGCGAGCGCCGCGAGCACCGTGGCTCCCCGGCGATGCTGGTGGACCAGCAAAACCGCGTGCGCTGCCGCACGGCACTGGGTACCCGTGATGGCGTGGCCGCACGCAACCTGCTGGGCGCCATCCTCAACGAGGGCGGTCTGGCCCGCGATGCCATTGGTCGCATCCAGATCCGCGAAACCTTCAGCCTGGTCGAGCTGCCGGAAGAAGGTCTTGAGCGCCTGCTGGGTAAACTCAAGGACACCCGTGTCGGCGGCAAGCCGCTGAAACTGCGTCGCTACCGCGAATAAACGCAGACAGTTGCCAAGCGCCACAAGCGGCGTAAACTGATGCACCCCGTTGACCGGTCTGCGCGTTCTGCCCAGGCCGGTTTTTGGTTGTTCTGCCCCCTGTCTTCGTTCATGCCACCCTGTGCCGGAGGTCCCGTGCCGTTACGAATTTGTATCCTGGAAGCTGACGACCTGCATCCGCAATTGCAGCCGGACTACCAGAGTTTTGGCCAGATGTTCATTCGCTTGCTCGGCAACCAGGGCAAGGCGGTCTGCTTTGAAATCTACAATGTGGTGCGCGGCGAATACCCCGACGAGCGCGGCTGCTTTGATGCCTATCTGGTGACCGGCAGCAAGGCCGACTCCTTTGGCATGGACGCATGGATTGTGCGCCTGCGCGAATACCTGCTTATCCGTTACCGCGCTGGCGATGTTCTGCTGGGTGTGTGCTTTGGCCACCAGATTCTGGCGCTGGTACTGGGCGGGCATACCGAGCGGGCCGTGCAGGGCTGGGGCGTGGGCGTGCACCGTTATCGCATGCTGTGCTCGCCGGTCAGAGGGCTGGACGCTCCCAGCCACCTGCAGATGCTGATCAGTCACCAAGACCAAGTTACCCGCCTGCCCGCCGGCGCACAATTACTGGCCAGCAGCGACTTTTGCCCCAATGCCGCCTTCACCCTGGGCGGCCGAGTGCTGTGTTTTCAGGGGCATCCCGAGTTTACCCACGACTTTTCCCGCAGCCTGTTGCATATTCGCCAGGGAGTTTACACGCCCGAGTTCTATGCCCGCTGCCTCGACAGCCTGCAGCAGGGCCATGACGGCCTGACCGTTGGCGGCTGGATGGTGGAGTTTGTCGATAGCGCTCGGCAGTGGCGTAAGCCAAGCGCTTAGCGCTGAGTCATCAATGCAGGGTGGTGTTGCCTGCGCTGGCAACGGGGCCGCCTTGCGCGGGGGTAAACAGCGTTGCACCAATACGACCGCCGATCTGCTCCAGCAGCGCGTTGGCCGCTTGCAGGCTGGCGCTGCGGTGCTGCTCTTCTAGCAGGGCAAAGGTCGCTTCGTGCTTGCGCCGCTCCAGCTTGCTTAGCGCCTTCCACGCCTCGTGGGTTGGCACCTGTTCGGTGGCGCTATACACATCCTGAAATACCTTAAACAGCGGCTCGCGGCTGAGTGAAAAACTGTAGTGCTCAAGAATCACCTTGATGCGGATGCAGCCCTCCAGCCAGGGCACTTGCTCGTCCAGTAGGCTGCCACACAGCACACGCAAGTCATGCTGGAGTTTGTCCGCCACCTGTTGCTCGTGGGCCTGCAGGTTTTTTTTGTGTTGCCACACCTTGCGCCACAGATGCAAAGCATAGGCAGACAAAGCTAACACCAGCGCACAGGCGCACAGCCCAGCGATCAGTAAATATGTATTCACGCAATACCTTTATAAAATCAGTCAGTAAGCATCATTGATAAAGTCGCCCGGCGTAATGCTGCCTTGGCGACGTACCTTAACTTTCTTATTAAATATCAGGCCGGTTTTCAGCTCGCCGTCCAGCGCGTAGCGGATGGGCTGATCCGGCTTTTTCAGAATCGCCACCACCTGTTTGGCATGCCGCCAAAGATTGGTGTGGGCGCGCAGCGAGAAGCGCCGCTCGCCCCCTGCCGGCACCGTCAGCCACTGATTGGCCTGACCATGACCCAGCGGAATATCGTTTAGGGTCAGGTTATAGCTCAGCCCACGAATCGGCAGGCTGCGGTTGTTGGGGTTTTTAACGCGAAACTCCAGCAAAAACTCCTGCTCCAGCATACGCGCATACACCAGTTCCACACGCACCAGCTGCACCTTCGGTGCGGTAAAGTCCTTACCAAACCAAGTGCTGCAGCCCGGCAGTAGCGTCAGGAACAGGCCCAGCGCCGCTACGCGCGCGGCTGATAGAAATGGAAACATACTCACCATGGACCCCAATGCATAAAAACTCCAAAAAACAGCAGCCTAGGCTGCCGTTTCCCCCTATTGAACAAGGGGTGCGCACGGGCCGAGCCAGTGATTACCCAACGCGGCCAGCGCCCGCATAAAGTACGGGCTAACGTGCTGAAATGCAAACCATTCCAACGCACCGGACAGGCGGGCAAAGTAATGGCTGAGCAATACCCCCCATGGCGGGGTGCAAGGTTGTGCAAAAAATTAACGCATTGAGTCTGGATGGCAGAAAACTGCCGCGTTGCGCCGGCAAGGGCAGATTGAGCTGTGCCCAGTGTTTTTGCGGTGCGCATGACAGCCGGGTTAAGGCAGGAAAGGGGGAGGG
>JAHAYO010000121.1 GCA_018384595.1 Thiopseudomonas sp. | reverse complement strand
CGATGGCGCATAGATATCATTTGTTGGGGGCGAGCTGCACACTGTGGTTTTTGGTGTATATTTTGGTTTCGCAAGGGCTGGATGAGGTTGCAGGGCAACCGCACCCTTGTGCGCAGGCTGCACCACGGGAGAAACGCGATGAAAATAATGACAGGACTCCCTCGCCATTTTTGGATCGGTATTCTGACGGGTACCGTGCTGTTGCTGGCCAGTATGGGCCTGTATTGGCAATCGCTGGAGCGCAAGTACCTGTTGCAGCTGGATGAGGCCGCCAGCAATGCGCGTCTGCGCGCCGAAGAAGCGGCCCACGCGCTGAGCCGACAAATGTACAGCCAGTTGAAAGGCATCGACTTTGTTGTGCACCACTTGGGTGTGCGCTGGCTCCAGGAGGGTGAAGCGGGTATTCGTAGCCAGATTGAGCCGGCCACCAGCTACTTTCCTGCTGAAGCGCTGCAGCTGGTGGCGGTCACGGATGCCGCTGGGCAGGTGCTGTTTAGCGAGGTGCTAGGCAGTCGCAAGCAACGGGCTATGGTATCGCTGGCTGATCGCGACTATTTCCGCGAACACCAGCGGTTGGATACTGCACACTTTTCTATCAGCTTGCCGGTGGTCAATCTGTATACCGGCGACTGGACCTTGCAGTTCAGCCACTCTCTGCTGCGTGACGGAAAATTTGACGGTATTGTGCTGGTGTCAATTTCAGCCGGCTATTTGGCCGACGCTTTCAAGGCGGTCTATCCTGATCCTGATGATGTGGTGTTGCTGACGACCCCCGCCGGCGAGTACCTGACCCGCAGCCACCGTATGGCCGATGCACTGGGTAAATCCGTACAGCCCGATCGCAGCTTTCTGCAGCAACCTGATAATTCGCATGGCTTTTATGAGGCTAAAGCGCCGGTTGACGGTATTGAGCGCTTCTACTCATGGTATCGGCTGGAAGAGTATCCGGCAGTGTTGGTGCTGGGGCTGGGTAAAGGCAAGGTGCTGGGGCCGGTGCTGCGTAGTATTGAACAAAGCCGTCAGCAAAACCTGCGCGCCAGTATGGTTTTGCTGGTCGCTTTGCTGGTTATTTTTTATCTGTCGCTGATTCGTGCCCGTCAGGGCAATGCTCTGATGTTGGAGCAGGAACGGCTGTCCACCTTGTTGGCCTATTTTCCGGCCGGCGTGCTGCTTGAGGACGAACGCGGGCGCGTGGTGTCGGTGAATCGCAATTTTGGCCGCATGCTGGGGCTGGGCAAGGAGGTCGAGCAGTTGGCCGGGACCAGTCACATGCAAGTTTTACAGCGCATGTCACCTTGGCAGCGTGACTGGTTTCGCCCGCTGTCGCCGGGGCAAACCGCGCGGCGCAATATGGAAGTGAGCACCGGTAGTGGGCAGGCCTATGAGATCAGCTGGGTGGCCATTCAGCGCAAGCAGCGTGCGCTGGGGCATGTGTGGCTGGTGCAAGACATCAGCGAGCGCAAACGTAAAGAGAGCGAGCTGATTTCGCGCGCCAATACCGATCCGCTAACCGGTCTGGCTAACCGCCGCAGCTTTATGGAGTTGCTGGATGTTCGTATTCAGTCTGGGCAGGGTGTGTTATCGGGCGCGGTGTTGATGCTGGATATTGACCACTTCAAGCGGGTCAATGACAGCTGGGGCCATCCGGTGGGGGATGAGGTGTTGAAAACCGTGGCGCGGATTATTGCCAGCAACTTGCGCGACGAAGACTATGTCGGCCGTTTAGGCGGCGAGGAATTTGCTGTCCTGCTCAGCACCACTCAACTGGATGAGTCGATCAAGCTGGCTGAACGTATTCGGGGCAAAATTGCTGCGTCCTGCACGCTCAGTGGCGCGGACAGTATTCAGGTCACCATCAGCATCGGGTTGTGTATGCTCGATGGTCAGGATGCGCACAACGTGCTGGTGCGGGCAGACCGTGCGCTGTATCAGGCCAAAGAGCGGGGCCGCAACCGCGTGTGCGTAGCGACTGCCGACATGGCTTGATTACAGGCATGGTGCCCTGTCTAAAAAAGGTGCAACTATGGCCCCAATGCACTGCAGTGAGGGCTTGAACATGACACCGCCAACCCGGGCAGACTGGACGATTCGAGATGCAGCAACGCAGGCTGACCCGCGTGCTGCCTATGACCGTATGCGCGAGCACTGTCCTGTCGCGCACGATACCGCAGGCCACTGGACCCTGTTTCGCCATGCTGATGTGCGGGCGGTCTTGCTGGATCACACACAGTTCAGTAACCGCGTTTCCCAGCACGTTTCGGTGCCCAACGGCATGGACCCACCGGAGCATGGGCCGTTTCGCCACTTAATCGAACCCTATTTTAGCGAGCAACGGGTGGCTTGGTTCAGGCCGCTATGCCGTGCTATTGCTGACGACTTGGCGCAGCCGCTGCAAGGGCGGGATGCGGTAGACATCATGGCCGATTTTGCCTTGCCGTTTGCCCTGCGCGCCCAGTGTGCCTTTATGGGCTGGCCACAGAGCCTGCAACAGCGGTTGCAGGACTGGATTCAGCGCAGCCATCAGGCCCGCTTTGCGCAGGATCGGCCCGCGCTGGCCCAGTTGGCCGCCGCGTTTGACGCCATGATTGACGAGCAGCTCGCCCAACGTCGGCAATCTGCTGCTGCCCAAGAGGCGGATATTACCAGCGAGCTGATGCGCAGCCGGGTCAATGGCCGACCACTAAGCGATGCTGAAATGGCCAGCATTCTGCGCAACTGGACGGTGGGCGAGGTGGGTACGCTGGCCGCTGCCATTGGCATTATTGCCCACTATCTGGCCGATAACGCGGCCTTGCAGCAGCGCCTGCGCGCACAGCCGGAGCAGCTGTATTACGCCAACGATGAAATCCAGCGTATGCACAATCCCTTGCTGGAAAACCGTCGCCGCGCAACCTGCCCAGTCGAGCTGGGTGGCCGGCAAATTGGTCAGGATGAGCAGGTGGTTATCAACTGGGTAGCCGCCAACCGTGACCCCCGCGTTTTTGCCGAGCCAGACTGCTTCCGCTGGGGTCGTAACCCGCAGGACAACCTGCTGTACGGGGCCGGTATTCACGTTTGCCCCGGTGCGCCCATGGCGCGTATGGAGCTGGTCGAGGTGATGGATAGCCTGTTGCAGCACAGTCACACCCTGCAACCGGTGGCCGGACGGCCCGTGCTGCCTGCTCGTTATCCGGCCAGCGGCTATGCGCAGGTGTGGCTGACCGGGTTTTAAGCCACAGCCGTCAATTCGCTGGCCAGTGTGCGTAGGGTGGCCAGTTGCTGGCTAATCAGCAGTAGCTGATTAAGCAACAGGCGCAGGTGGTCGTCGTCGCCAACTGGCAGGGTGGCGAGGCGGTGGCTTTGTTCGTTTTCTTCACTGCAGTCGCTGCTGACCGGCCGGCTGGACTCCAGGCTGTCCGCCAGCCGGATCAGGGTATCGGCCAGCTGGCCGGCTTCGCGGTTGAGCGAAGGATAGTTGGGGGCGTCGGCCAGGTTGTCGCGGTGTGCGCCAAGCGCGGAAATGTAGCCCAGCAGGCTGTGTGAGCACAGTAAAAACCTGAAGCCCGGCTCGCTCTGGCGGCGGAAGTGGCCCGGCTCCTTGAGCATGTTGCCCAGTGTGCTGCTCAGGGCGGCGTCAGCGTTGTGTGCTTCACGGCGGGCGATGCGGTATTGCATGTCGTCGGTTTTGCCCTGGCTGTATTCCAGCATGATGTGCTGCAGGTAGCGGGCATGGGCGCGCAGGGTGGTGGCGGCGGCTTGGTGCAGGCGACGGCCATGCCAGTCGGGCAGGATGAAAAACACCGCCAGCCCAGCAATCAGGCTACCGGCGACCGTGTCCAACAGACGCGGCAGGAACAGATCATAGCCATGGCCGATCTGGTTGAAACAGATCAGCATCATCAAGGTGATGAAGGCGGTAGAGGCCTTGAAGTGGCTGGTGCGGGTGCTGAAATAGCCAACCCCTGCCGCAATGGCAAACAGTGCCTGAACCCAGAGTAGCGGCGTAAACTGGAACAGCAGCCAGCTCATAGCCAGCCCCTGCAGGGTGCCTAATATGCGCTGCAGCATGCGTGTGCGGGTAGCGGCATAGTGCGGGCGACACACAAACACGGTGGTCATCAGGATCCAGTAGCCCTGGTCCGGGGCCAGCACATGCATGATCAGCAGGCCCGCACCTACGGCAATGGCCAAGCGGATGGCGTGGCGCATCAGCCCTGACTTGAGGGTGAAGTGGCGGATAATGCGTTCGCCGGCTTCGCGCAGGGTTTTGGGTTCGCGGTCAAACAGGCCGCTGTCCTGGTGCAGGCTCAGGGCGTCGGGGTTGCTGGCTTGTTGCAACAGCAGGTCCATGCGGGCCAGGTTGTCGGCTACCGCGCGCAGGGAATGCAGCAGGCTGCTCCACTCGGGATTATTCTGTTTGTGTAACCACGCAATGGCGGCCTGCAGATCGTCCAGCGCTTGGCTGTGGCCTGCGCCGTAATCAAACGGCTGGCGCAGCTCAATGGCCTGGGCCAGCGCTTGGCAAGCGTCGCCTTGCTGGCGGATCAGGCGCAGGCAGCGAAAGAGCACGTCACTGTGAAAGAAGGCGTCGGCCAGCTGCTGATAGGGCGCATGGCTGGAGGTGGCGCGCTCATGCAGGTCCTGAGCCAGAAAGTACAGTTTAAGGTAACGGTGGGTGACCGCTTGGGTGCGGCCACGGCTTACCCGTTGCAGAATCAGGTTTTTACAGTCATTCAGCGCATCGACCAGCTGCGCATTGTGCTGTGCCAGCTCCAGGCGCCGGGCTTCGACGTTCATGTTGCGCAGCGGCTCGAACAGCACCGATTTGGCCTTCAGATAATCACACTCGCGACGAAACAGCCGGGCCAGACTTTGCTGCACGGGCTGCTGGGCGAACAGTCCGTGCCAGAGCACCGACAGTACGCCATACAGCAGGGCACCGCAGAGCAACAGGGGCGTGTACTGCCAGAACGACAGCTCCCCCGGGCCATGCTGCTCCAGACCGATCATGGTGTAGATACCCAAAATGAGTGTGGCATAGGAGGTGGATGCATAGCGCGAGCCGGCTCCGCCGAGCATGATCAGTACAAAGGTGGCCGCCACCACATACAGCGACAGCCACAGGGTGTGGGCATGCAGCAGCTCGATGGCCGTGGCCATCAGCGCAAAGCACACCAGGCTGACGCTGACCGACAGTGACCGGCCTTGCCAGCTGTCATCGGTCTCGGCCAGTGCTGAGGCAATGACGCCCAGATAGAGTGGAATCAGGCTGTCCATGCGGCCAAACAGCCAGACCCAGAGTGTGCACAGGCTTAGCGCAATAAAAAAACGCAGGCCGGGGCCGAACTTATCCAGCGCCCATAGACGGCGCAATGAATGGCGAAAGGCAATAACGGACATGATGGCCCTCAGGGATTAGCTAATGTGCTGACACTGGCGGCTACGCAGGTCGTATACCGACATCCACAGCGCCAGAGACAGGTTGAGCATGATTGCGGCAAACCCCAGGCTGATCGCCTGGTGCCAGCTGGTATGTTGCAGCAGGGTAAACACCAGCGCGGTAATCACCGCAATGCCCACCGAAGTGCCGATGCGCTGGCCGGTCTGCATGATGGCACCGGAACTGCCAGCGTAGGCAATGGGCACCTCGGCGAGCGTTAGTGTCTGGTTGGGACTGATTACCGAGCCCTGCCCCAGCCCGAACAGCGCCAGACTGCCCAGTAGCCACCAGTAACTGATGAGTCCTTGCTGGTGCAGCTGCACCACCAGAATGCTGCTGGCCAGCCCCGCCAGCGCAGTGCACAGGCCGCCAATCACGATGATACGCCCCATGCGCGTGATACGTTGGCCTGCCCAGTGGGCCGACCAGGCCGATAACAGCGCCGAAGGGATGCCGATCAGGCTGGCGTCCAGCGCACTTTTACCCAGCCCTAGCTGGATAAACAGCGGCACCAGCACCCACACGCTGGTCATGCCGAGAAAATACAGGGTCATGATGGCGGCACCATTGCGGTAGCTGGGTGTGCGGAAAATGCTCAGTTCCACCATGGGGCTGAAACCGCGACGGGCATAAAAGCCTTCCCAGCGCACCCACAGCCAGAACAGCAGCAGCCCCGTGGGCAGCAACAGCCACAGCCGCTGCGACTGGCGTGCCTCAACAAAGGGAAACAGCACCGCCAGCACGCCCAGCCCCAGCAGCAGCGCGCCGACTGGGTCGAGAGAGCTTAGCCCCTGTGTGCGCTGCCCAGCGCCATTGGCTAAGCGCGGGCGGTGCAACAGCGGGCGTGGAAACCAGCGATACCCCAGCCACAGAGTGAGCAGGCCGACCGGCACATTGATCAAAAAAGTCAGCCGCCAGCCCAAATGTGTGCCGCCTAGCTCAATCAGCAGGCCGCCCAGCACCGGCCCGATGGCCACGGATACGCCCACGGTGGTGCCGAAAAAGCCGAACGCGCGGCCCCGTTCTGGCCCGCGAAAATACTGCTGGATCATGCCCACGCCCTGCGGGTTGATAAAGCCCGAACCGACACCCTGGACAAAGCGCGCCAGGTTGAGCTGGTCGGCGGTCTGTGCCAGTCCCGCCGCCACCGAGGCTAAAGTGAATAGTGCCACGCCGATCATGAAAAAGCCGCCACGGCCCATCAGGTCACCGGCCCGCCCTGCACTGACCAGTACCACGCCAAAGGTCAGTGCATAGCCGGACAATACCCACTGGATGTCGGAACGGCTGGCCTCCAGCGCCTGCTGGATCGAAGCCAGCGCCACGTTGACAATACTCACTCCCATCAGCGACATGAAAATGGCCGCCAGCACCACCAGCAAAATACGCCAGCGCGCCGAGTCCTGGCCGTCTGCGACAGCAAGGGCCGGGATGGGGCCGGGTTGTAGTGGGGTGGTCATGCTGGCTCCACAGGGTTAGGGGAAAGGAATCCAGTGTAGTCGTGCTGCTGGTTATAGGCGAGCGCTGCAGGCGGATGCCTTCGCCGCCGAGATGCAAGCAGGGCGTGGGTGTGGGAGGTATGAACAAGAGCCCCGTCATTGCGCGCATGGCGAAGCGCAGGCGCGGCAGCCGGCGTTGTGGGTCGTCGTGCAGATGACAGTTAAGGTGCAAGAGCGGTGAACCAGCCCCCCCTGCATTGCAGGCGCTTGGCCAACGTGGCACTCTTTGTGCGTTTTTAGCCGCCGACTACCGGATGTCCCATGGATCTTTCCCTCGCCCTGCTCACCATGACCGCCGCCTTTACGCTAGGGGCGATGATTCCCGGCCCCAGTTTTTTGCTGGTGGCGCGTACGGCGCTGGCGGTGTCGCGGCCGGCGGGGCTGGCGGCTGCACTGGGCATGGGGCTGGGCGGTGTGGTGTTTGCGGTGATCGCCCTGCTGGGACTGATGGCCTTGCTGGCAGCGGTGCCGGTGCTATATGGCGCGCTCAAGCTGGTCGGCGGACTGTACCTTCTGTCTATCGGCTGGCGCATTGTGCGCGGCGCCCGTCAGCCGCTGGTCATGGACAGCATGGGCCACAAAAACAACGCCAGCCTGTGGCGGGCGTTTGCGCTGGCGCTGGCCACCCAGTTGAGTAACCCAAAAACCGCGCTGGCCTACGCGGGTATCTTTGCGTCGTTGCTGCCCCGCGAGGTGCCGCTAGCCGTTACCCTGGCGTTGCCGTTGCTGGTGTTCGTGATTGAGTTTGGCTGGTATGCACTGGTGACGCTGGTGTTGTCGGCTCCTGCGCCGCGTGCCCGCTATCTGGCCGGCAAGGTCTGGATTGACCGTGTCGCCGGCAGCCTGATGGGGTTGCTGGGCATTAAGCTGCTGGCGGATGTGGCGCGCTAGCCCATCAGTCCGTTACGAAAGTCCTGTATGGCCTGATAAATCTGCTCCTTGCTGTTCATCACAAACGGGCCGTGCTGTTCGATGGGTTCGTTCAGCGGCTGCCCGGCTACCACCAGATAGCGGCAGTCGCTGTGCGCCTCAATCTCAACGCCGCTACTGTCCTGCGGGTTGTCCAGAATCAGCATGGCGGGCGCTGCTACAGCGTGGCCGTCAATGCTCAGCCGGCCACGGTACAGCAGGATAAAGGCATTGTGTCCGCTGACAATGGCATGTTGCAGCGGGCTGTTGGCGGGCTGTTCAACATCCAGATACAGCGGCTCGGTATGCGGGCGCTGTATGCAGCCTGCTACGCCTTGGCTGTGCCCAGCGACCACGTGAATCCGGCAACCGCTGTCGGTGGTGAGCGTGGGGATGTGCTCTGCAGCAATGTCCTGATACCAAGGCTCGCATAGCTTGTCGCTGGCCGGCAGGTTGAGCCACAACTGAAAACCCTCCATGCGTCCGGCCACCTGCTGCGGCATTTCTGAATGGATCACGCCCTTGCCAGCGCACATCCACTGCAGGCCGCCGCTGTCGAGCAGGCCCTGGTTGCCGGCGCTGTCGCGGTGCAACATGCGGCCTTCCAGCATGTAGGTGATGGTTTCAAAACCCCGGTGCGGATGGTCGGGAAAGCCGGCAATGTACTGGTCAGGGTCGTCACTGCCAAAGGCATCCAGCATCAGGAAGGGGTCCAGCCGCTGCTGCAGCTGTGGGCCATAGAGGTAACGGGTCAGGCTGACACCGGCACCATCGGAGGTGGCGCGTCCGCTGAGTACCTGTTCGATACGGCGTGATAAAAAATGGCGCATGGCGAATCCTCTTGCGTGTGGTTAGCGGGCCAGGGCGCGGGCTAAGTCCTGTTCGGCGCTGGCAAAACCGGCCTTGTTGGCCTCGTCACCCATGTTCAGACCCTCGGCATAGACAAACTGTACATCTTCAATGCCGACAAACTTCAACCAGGCCTTGAAATAGGGCGTCTGGGTATCGGCTTCGGTACCGCGATACAGGCCGCCACGGGCAAAGCCGACCAGTGCCCGCTTATTCTGCAGCAAGCCTTCGGGGCCGTTGGCGGTGTAGCGGAAGGTCACCTGATTGAGGCTGACGTTGTCGATCCAGTCCTTGAGCTGGGACGAAATGCCAAAGTTGTACATGGGCACGCCCAGCACCAGCACATCGGCCTGTTGCAGTTGCTTGACCAGTGCCATGCTCTGGTCGGCGCGGGCCTGTTGCTGGGCGTTGCGCTGGTCGGCAGGCGTAAACAGGGCGGTGATGGCGGCATCGTCAAACACCGGCACCGGATTGCTGGCCAAGTCGAGCACCTGCAGCCGTGCACCGGGGTTTTCCTGTAACAGGCGTTCGCTGATGCGGTCAGCCAGCAGGGTTGAATTGGCACCTTGCTGGCGGGCGCTACCATTGATTTGCAGAATGTTCATGACGCAGGCTCCTTGTTGAGTTGACTGTGGCATTATTCTAAAACAGGAATAATCATGGATTAAGGGGGCTAAGTGGATAGCATTGTTTCATCAGAGCAACAGTTGTCGGCCGATGATCTGCTGATTTTCGCCCGTGTGGCCGAGCTGGGCAGCTTTACTGCGGCGGCTGGGCGCATGGGACGGCCCAAGTCAACCCTGTCGCGGCGTATCAGCGCGCTGGAAGAGCAGCTGGGCGAGCGGCTGCTGATCCGCACCACCCGCCACATGAGCCTGACCGACTTTGGCCACGCCCTGCTGGAGCATGCCCAGCAGGTGGTGCAGGAGGTCAGTGCTGCCTGGGCGCTGAGCGAACGCCGCAAACTAGAACCCAGTGGACGTTTGCGGGTGTCGATACCCGGCGATTTTGCCAACGTCTTTCTGGTCGAGATGCTGGCCGCCTTTGCCGCGCTGCATCCGGCGGTCGAGCTGGAGCTGGATCTGTCGTCCAGGCGGGTTGACCTGTTGGCCGAGGGGTTTGACCTGGCGGTACGCATTGGTGATCTGGATGACGACGGCCTGCTGGTCGGGCGCAAGCTGGCGCAGATGGGCAGCGGGCTGTATGCCAGCACGGAGTATGTGCGCAATAAGGGCGAACCGCAGACGCCCGATGATTTGTTGCAGCATCAGGCGCTGCTGCTGCGTGGAGCCAGGGGGCAGGCGCAGTGCTGGCAGTTGGAGTGCGACGGGCACAGCTGGCAACAGCAGGTGCCCTGCCGCATCCGCGCCAATACGCCGGATTTGCTGATGCACCTGGCCTGTCATGACGCAGGCATCGTAGCCCTGCCACACTGTTTTGCGCGGCCCGCCTTGCAGGCAGGCCGTCTGCAACGGGTGCTGCCGGACTGGAGCTTGCCGGCGGCCAGCGTTTGGGCGCTCTACCCAGGTCGGCGACTGCTGCCGAGTAAGACGCGGGCTTTTATTGATATGTTGGGGGTGGCGCTGCACACGCTTTAGGGAAAATGCAGTTATAAAGCAAATGGATGTATCGTCGTGTGGCATAGAGCTTTAACTGTGTCTGCGCTTCGTTGGTTGGTAGGGTTGCCATACTTTGGCGTAATGTCATGTTGTTATCCCGCCGAATTTGACGCAGAATCCGGCCTCGATTGAACTGATGTCCTTTGTCGGGCCGTGGATAACGCACCATTGGTCAGCAGTATTCGGTACAGGGCGTTGAGTAAGGCCGTTGCCTTTCCAATACGCCCTGAGTTTTTGTGCTGTCTGTCATTACCGAATAGCGAGTGTTGCAAGAACAGGGCGTGTAATCGTCATGGGCGCTGGCTCAAGGATAGATAAAACGGATCAAGGCCGTGCACGTCACGGATTAACAGCTTTAGGAAAGTACGATGACACCCACCAAAAAAACACTACTGGCGCTGGTGACAGCCGCCGTGCTAGCCGGCTGTGCGCCGCATGCCCAAAAAGAAAAAGACTTTGAAAATGCACTGATCAACAAGTTTTGTTCAGACGACTTTTTTGCTCAGAACGAAACCAAGATCAACACTGGCAAGGATGTTATCTATACCGGCATCAATACCGGCCTGATCGCCCGTGGCTGTGGCGATTACGGCAAGAGCAACCGCTTCTTTGATGCGGCAGAAGAGTCTTATAAAGCGGATGTCGATCTAGAAAATCTGGCGGCCAAGGGCACACGCACCGTGGCCAGCACCCTGATCAACGATAACGTGTTTGACTATGGGGGCACGCTGTACGAGCGCATCATGGTCAACAGCTACAAAGGGCTCAACTACATGAGCCTGAACGATTTTGAAAACGCCCGTGTCGAGTTCAACCGAGCGCTGATGCGCCAAGACAAGGCCAAGGAATACTTCGCCAAGCAAATTAAAAAAAACCGGCAGGAGCTGGATAAGTCGAAGCAAACACTGAAGAAAGATGACCTCGACACCAGCACCGATAGCATCATGGGGCGTTATGACGACCTGTTCCGTGAATTTGATACCACCAAGGATTTCGTCAACCCCTACGCCACCTATCTGGCCTCGGTGTTCTTTTATATGGACAAAGATTACGCCAAGGCCAGCGACTTGCTCAGAGAGGTGGCGTTAATCAATCCGAAAGACGCGCAGCTGCAGGCCCAGTACAAGCTGTTTGAGCAGCGCGCCCGCTCGATGAGCAGCAAGAAAGCGAAAAACCACATTTTTGTCGCCTATGAAGACGGCTTTGGCACCATCAAGGAAGAGTTCCGTTTTACTCTGCCATTGCCGGTGGACGGCAAGCTGATAACCGCCACCTTTGCCATGCCAACCCTGAAAAAGCGTGAAGCATCGTTTGGCAGCTTGCAGGTCAACAAGGTGAAGACCAGCCGCGTGGTGGATTTTGATACGGTGGTGGCTACCGAGTTCAAGCTGGAATTGCCGGGCGTGATTGCCAAGGCAGTCGCATCCACGATTACCAAAACTGCCCTCAACGCAGTGGTTGCCAAAAACGACTCGACCGGCGGCCTGCTGGCATTGGCCAGCAGCGCACTGACAACCTTAGCAACCCAGGCCGATACGCGCAGTTGGCGCGGCCTGCCCAAAACAGCCTCGGTGGTGATGCTGGAAAACAACGGCAAACTTGATATCCACGCCGCCAATGGTGAAGAGCTACTCAGCCAGTCGGTAAACAAAGGCAAAAACGTTTTGGTGGTGGTGCGTTCCTACGCACCTTATTACCCAACCCAGATCAGTGTTATTGAGAGGTAAATATGAAAGTTAATACGCTATTGGGCGCAGTCGCCCTCACCGCCCTACTGGCCGGGTGCAGCACGCCCAGCAGCCTGCATATCCGCGATGGCGCAGTCACCGAGACTTCAACCTATCCCAAGTATGTGCAGGATATCCGCTACAAAACCAACGACAACGGCATGCTGGAAGCCCAGATCGTGTTTATGAGTTCCAGCTCACGCACCATCAATTACAAAGTTGAGTGGCTGGGCCAGGACGGTTTTGCCCTGCGCAACCCGATTGACGAGCGCTATCGTGCGCTGCGCTTAACGCGCAACGAAGAATATGTATTGCAGAAGCTGGCCAGCGATAAGCGCGCCCGCGACCTGAAAGTTTATATCAAGTAACCCGCGTCCCATCACACAAGGAAATACCCATGAAGACTCGTACCCTAGCATCGGCCGTTTTGGCTGCCACCCTAGTTTTGACCGGCTGCGCCCAGACCAGCTATACCGACGGTTCTGCTGCTCAGGTCAAAAAAGGCAATGCGCTGTCGCTCGGACTGGATCGTGAAGACTTTGAAAGTGCCGCTGAAACCATGATTCAGAGCATGCTCAGTGATCCTGCCTTTGTCAGCATTGCACCCGGCCAGCGCAAGGTAGTTGCCATTGGTCGTGTGGTCAACGATACCCCGCAGCGCATTGATACCGAAAAACTGACAGCCAAGATCACCTCCGCCCTGCGCCGCTCCGGCAAGTTTGTGCTGACCTCGGCGGTGGCTGCAGGCGGTGCGCTGGACAGCATGAGCGAAGATGTGCGCGAGCTGCGTGACAACGCCGAGTTCAACCAAAAAACCATTGCCAAACAGGGCACTTTGGTTGCGCTGGACTTTTCCCTGGCCGGCAAAATTCGCCAGGACAACGTAAAACTGTCCAACGGCAAGGTGCAGGTCGAGTACTTCTTTCTGCTGCGTGTGACCGATCTGA
>JAHAYO010000102.1 GCA_018384595.1 Thiopseudomonas sp. | reverse complement strand
GGTTTTTGCCAGATTGCCTCTGGCATCTGTATAGCTGATGACATCCATAAGAACTCTCCTGTGCGGGATGCGTTTGCTGTACAGAATGCTGTACGAATCTTGGTTTTGCAATCGGGTGTGCAGCAAGCAGCTGAGTCACCCGGCGCGTAGTCGCAGGCCCGTGGATGCTGCGACTACGCGCAGCATGACAAGTGGTGGTGTGGTTAGAGTGAGAAACAAGTAGGGACGTGATGTTGGGATGACAAGTGGGGCGTGGTTAGCATGATGTGCCGGGAGAGGGGGTGATCAGTATAACGTGTTGATTCTGGCAAGAATCTTTCGTCGTGCTTTGCCAGTACTCACACTGCAACCAAGCCGCAAACTCACCACTAACACCGCGACAGCAGCCCAGCCCCGTCCACACCGTAAAAACAAACCCTAGTGATGTTCTCGCGTGGCATGAAACTGAATATCAGGCCAGCGCTCTTCCATCAGGCTCAGGTTGACCCGGGTCGGTGCCAGATAGGTCAGGTGACCGCCGCCATCAACCGACAGATGCTCATAGGCTTTGTCCTTGAACTCGTCCAGTTTTTTAGCGTTGTCCGAAGTTACCCAGCGCGCCGACCAGACGTTGATTGCCTCGTAAGCGCATTCCACCTTGTATTCCTCTTTCAGGCGGCTGGCGACCACGTCAAACTGCAGCACGCCCACGGCACCGAGAATGATGTCGTTATTACGCTGCGGGAAAAATACCTGGGTAGCGCCTTCTTCGGCCAATTGCTGCAAACCCTGGCGCAGTTGCTTGGATTTGAGCGGATCTTTCAGGCGCACACGGCGGAACAGTTCCGGCGCAAAGTGCGGGATGCCGATAAAGTTCATTTCTTCACCCAGGGTGAAGGTATCGCCAATCTGGATGGTGCCGTGGTTGTGCAGGCCGATGATATCGCCGGCGTAGGCATCTTCCAGCCGCTCGCGGTCGCTGGAGAAAAAGGTCAGGGCATCGGCGATGCGAATGTCTTTCTTGATCCGCACATGGCGCATCTTCATGCCCTGTTCGTACTTGCCCGAGCACACACGCATAAAGGCAATGCGGTCGCGGTGGCGCGGGTCCATGTTGGCCTGGATCTTGAAAACAAAACCGGTGAAGTTGTCCTCGGTGGGCAGCACTTCGCGATCCTGCGTCATGCGTGATAGCGGTGCGGGCGACCAGTCCACAAAGGCATCCAGCACATGATTGACGCCAAAGTTGCCCAGTGCAGTTCCGAAGAATACCGGCGTCATCTTGCCGGCCAGATAGGCATCGTGGTCAAACTCGTGGCAAGCACCCTGTACCAGTTCCAGCTCTTCGACAAAGCTGTCGTACATGCTGCCCAGCAGCGCCCGTGCTTCGTCACTGTCCAGTCCCTGAATGACTTTTTCTTCGGTACGTTCATGGCCGTGGCCGGGCGTATAGACATAAATGCAGTCGTTGGTCAGATGGTAGACACCTTTGAATTCACGGTAGCAACCAATCGGCCAAGTGATTGGGGCGGCCTGGATGTTCAGTACCTCTTCAATTTCGTCCAGCAACTCAATCGGGTCACGGATGTGACGGTCCATTTTGTTGACGAAACTGATGATGGGCGTGTCGCGCAGGCGACAGACGTTCATCAGGGCGATGGTGCGTGGCTCCACCCCTTTACCGCCGTCGATCATCATCAGCGCGCTGTCCACCGCGGTCAGGGTGCGGTAGGTGTCTTCCGAGAAGTCTTCGTGGCCGGGGGTGTCCAGCAGGTTGATCATGTGCTCGCGGTAAGGAAACTGCATCACCGAGGTGGTGATGGAAATGCCGCGCTGTTGTTCCATTGCCATCCAGTCGGAAGTGGCGTGGCGGTCCGATTTGCGCGACTTGACCGTGCCGGCCACGCTGATGGCCTGACCCATGAGCAGCAGGCGCTCGGTAATGGTGGTTTTACCGGCGTCCGGGTGGGAAATAATGGCGAAGGTGCGGCGCTTGGCCACCTCGGCTGCGTGTTGGCTCATGGCTGTACTCTGGCAACTGGAAAAAACGGGGCGCAATTATAGCGGTTTTGCCGGTACTATTGGAGTGTGCGTGCGCCGCGGTGGTGACTGTCCGGCAGCGTGGGCTCAAGACAGGCTGCGTCAGCACGATAACAAAGCCCACTTGATGTGGGGTTTACAGGAAATTGTTTATGTTTAACGGTAAATTGAAAGCAGCGCTTGAGCAGTGCCAGAATGAACTGGCGCGTTGCCAGCAGGTACAGCGGACGGTCGATGGGGCCATGCTGATTGCACAGATATCTGTAAATGGCGACATTTTGCGGCTAAACGATGCTTTCCTGGCCTTGACGGGATACCGTCAAGACGAACTTTCCGGAAAATCGCATGCCGTGCTTTTTACGTCCGACTATGTCAAAAGCCGTGAATGCCGCGAGCTATGGCAGAGGTTGAAGGCCGGGCAGTCCGACTCTTTGCGTTGCCTCTGCTTGGGCAAGGACGGCCGAGAGTTCTGGCTGCGCGCAGGATTTGCGCCGGTGCTGGATGACGCTGGGCGCGTTGAGCATGTGATGCTGCTGGCGCTGGACATCACGCGCCAGTATGCCAACGAGCAGGTGCAGGCAGCGGTGATTAACTCACTAGGACGCTCCATGGCGCTGATAGAGTTTGATCCTGAAGGCACCATTCTTTACGCCAACGTCAATTTCCGTAACACCACGGGTTATGGCAATGAAGACTTGCGCGGGCGTCATCATCGCATTTTCTGTCAGGACAGCTATGTGAACTCGCCCGAATATGCGGACTTCTGGCGTCGGCTGAAGCAAGGCGAGTTTTATGCTGGGCGTATTGAGCGTGTCAGCAAGCAGGGGCAGGTGGTGTGGCTGCAGGCCAGCTATAACCCAGTGCTGGACCGGCACGGCAAGGTGATGAAGGTGGTAAAAATTGCCAGCGACATTACCGCCCAGGTCATGATGCAGCAGCGCGAGTCCGAAGCGGCCAGCATGGCGTATGAATCGTCGCTGCAATCGGCAGAAAAAGCGCGTAATGGTGCGGCCATCGTGCAAGAAACGGTGGCGGTGGTGCAGGGTATTGCCGAAGAAATTCACAGTGCTGCGGAAGAAATCAATGCCATCAGCCAGCAGTCGGAGCAGATTGCCGGCATTGTGTCGGCCATTCGCGGTATTGCCGACCAGACCAACCTGCTGGCGCTTAATGCTGCCATCGAAGCGGCGCGGGCAGGCGAGCAGGGGCGAGGTTTTGCCGTTGTCGCCGATGAGGTGCGCAATCTGGCAGCCCGTACCGCCAGCGCCACGGAAGAAATTGTTGCCATGGTCAGCCAGAACAACCGCATGGCGCAAACCGCGGTGGCCAACATGGAAAACAGCCGTGACCGGGTGCGCCAGGGTGTCGAGCTTGCCAATCGTGCCGGTAATGCCATTGCCGACATCGACGCCGGTGCCCGCCAGGTTGTGCAGGTGATGGAGCAGATGCGCAGTACCATCGGACACGATTAAGCCGCTGACGACCCTTGAAGTAAACAGGTATGAAAACGATCAACGCTTGGTTGGGCTGGTTTGAGCGGCGCGTCAGCCCCTTTCCTGACGAGTCCCTGAAAATTACCGAAACCACCTCCGTGCTGACTTTTGTGCGCGCTTGCACCCGTGGTTCGGGCGGCTGGTTGCTGGCGCTGATCCTGTTCAACGCTGTGCTTGGGGTGTTCGAGGCGGTGCTGTTCCAGCTGATGGGCCTGCTGGTGGACTGGATGAACCAGTACAGTGCGGGCGAGCTGTGGGCGGCCCGCAAAACCGAACTGCTATGGATGCTGGCGCTGGTGCTGGGCAGTCCGCTGTGGGTGCTGCTGGCCAGTAATCTGCGCTTTCAGGTGTTGCAGGGCGTGTTGCCGATGCGGCTGCGCTGGCAATTTCACCAGCTGCTGTTGAGCCAGAGCCTGCAGTTTTACCAAGACGAATTTGCTGGGCGTATTTCCGCGAAAGTGATGCAAACAGCGCTGGCCGTGCGTGATACGGTGATGACTTGCGCTGATATGCTGGTCTATGTGGCGGTGTACTTTGTCAGTACCGGCGTAATTTTGGCCAGTTTTGATAGCTGGTTGTTGCTGCCATTTATCGGCTGGATGGCGCTTTTTCTACTCTGTTTGCGCGTGTTCATTCCACGTTTGGCCAAGCTAGCGCAAACTCAAGCCGACGCCCGCGCACTGATGACCGGGCGTATCACCGATGCCTATACCAACATCAGTACGGTCAAGCTGTTCTCTCACGGCGGGCGCGAGTCCCGTTATGCCAAGCAGGCGATGCAGGAATTTCTGGGTACCGTACACGGCCAGATGCGCTGGGTTACCTTGCTGGAATTTATCAACCATAGCCTGAATATGCTGTTGATCGCGGCGACTACCGCGCTGGGTCTGTACCTGTGGCAAACGCAGGCCATTGGTGTGGGCGCTGCAGCGGCGGCGGTGGCCATGGCGCTGCGGCTGGTGGGCCTGTCGCACTGGATTATGTGGGAAGCCACCATGCTGTTTGAGCATCTGGGTACCGTGCGTGACGGGCTGGATACCTTGCGCCAACCGGTGCGGGTGCAGGATGCGCCGGATGCGACCGAGATCGACATCCGCCGTGGTGAGATTCAATTTGATGCGGTGAGCTTTGCCTATCGTGACGGTAGCCCCTTTTTGCAGGATTTTAATTTGCACATTAAAGCGGGGGAAAAGGTGGGGCTGGTGGGTCGCTCTGGGGCGGGCAAGTCCACGCTGGTCAACCTGTTGCTGCGTTTTTACGATCTGCAGGGCGGCCGTATCCTGATTGATGGCCAGGACATTGCCGCAGTAACGCAAAACTCACTGCGTGCGCAGATCGGCATGGTGACGCAAGATACCTCGCTGCTGCACCGCTCTGTGCGTGACAATATCGTGTATGGACGCCCCGACGCGTCGGAGGCGGAGCTGCAGCATGCCATCGAGCAGGCGCAGGCGGCCGAGTTTATTCCCGGCCTGAGCGATGCCAGCGGCCGTACGGGACTGGATGCCCATGTCGGCGATCGTGGGGTTAAACTGTCGGGCGGGCAGCGCCAGCGTATCGCCATTGCCCGCGTAATGCTGAAAGATGCACCCATTTTGCTGCTGGATGAGGCCACCAGTGCGCTGGATTCCGAAGCCGAAGTCGCCATTCAGGACAGCCTGGACCGGCTGATGGGTAACAAGACCGTCATTGCCATTGCTCACCGTCTATCGACCATCGCCGCTATGGACCGGCTGGTGGTAATGGACAAGGGGCGTATTGTGGAAAGCGGCACCCACCAACAGTTATTGGAGCAGGGCGGCGTGTATGCCCGCCTTTGGCAACGCCAGTCCGGCGGTTTTCTGGGAGAAAATGAATGAGCCAGATGATGTATGCAGCGGTGCTGGACACCTATGGGGCTGTGCCGCGTTTCGGCCAGCTTGATAGACCGCAGCCCGTACAGGGCCAGGCCTTGCTGAAAATGGAAGCCGCCAGCATCAAGCAGCTGGACAAGCTCAAGGCCGCCGGCAAGCACTATACCCGGTATGCGCAGTTTCCTGTCGCTGTGGGCGTTGACGGCGTGGGCCGTCTGCCTGATGGCCGGCGTATGTATGCCATGGGCATCACCGGCATGCTGGCGGAATACGCGCTGGTTGACCTGGATGACTGTGTGCTGGTGCCTGAAGAATTGCCCGCGGCACTGGCTGCCCTGCTGCCCAATGCCCTGCTGGGGTCCGATGCGGCGCTGGTATGCCGTGCCAACATCCAGCCGGGCCAGACTGTACTGATCAACGGGGCGACCGGCGTGTCGGGCCGCATGGCGGTACAGGCGGCGCGGTTGCGTGGCGCCTCACGCATCATCGTCACCGGCCGCAACGCCGAGTCGTTGGCGTATTTGCGCGAACTGGGCGCTGATCACTGCATTTCGCTGCAGGATGAGCCGCAGCAGATCATTGACCAGCTGATCCGGGTCCAGCAGGACAGCCCGTTGCATGTAGTGCTCGACTACCTCTGGGGCGAACCCGTGCAGTGGTTGCTGGCTGCCTTTGCCAAATGTTGCCCCGAGCCGGTACAGCTGGTCACCATTGGCCAGATGGCTGGCGCAGACATCAGTCTGGCCTCGGGTATTTTGCGTAGCGTGCCGGTCAGCATCTTGGGTTCGGGCCTGGGCAGCATCAGTGCCGAACAGTTGCGCCAGTATAACCGCGAGCATCTCACCGTCATGCTGCAACGCGCCGCCCGTGGCGAGCTGGTGGCCGGTTATCGGGCGTTTGCCTTGCAGGATGTCGCTGAAGCCTGGCAGGCAAAACTGGCGCCGGGCGAACGCGCCGTGGTGCGCTGGGAGTAGCAGGGCATGCGCAAACAGTTACAGCTCGGCGTGGCGGCAAGCTCGGGATGTGTGCAGCTCATGGCCCTGATCAGACAGGTGCGCACTCCGGCATGCCTGCCGCAAGCGATGGCAGGCCAACAGGAGCCGGCTTGCCAAAGAAGTAGCCCTGAAAAAAGTCCACGCCAATTTCTTGCAACACCCTGAACTCCTGCAGCGTCTCTACGCCTTCGGCAACGACCTGGCTTTTGGCTAGGCGTGCCAGGCTTAGAATGGAGCTGACAAAATGACGCTTGAAGCTGTCCTGGTCGATGTCGCAAATGAAATGGCGGTCGATTTTGACAAACTCGGGTTGCAGCTCTGACCAGAGGCGCAGGCTGGAATAGCCGGCGCCGAGGTCGTCCAGTGCAATGGAAAAACCCTCGGCCCGGTAATGACTGACGGCCTGTCGCATCAGGGCGTAATCATGGGTGGGGCTGTGCTCGGTTATTTCGATGACGACCTGCTCCGGGCTGATGCCAAAGCGGTTGGCCAGATCACGGGTCAGGCCGCGCTGGTGATCAGCCTGCAGCAGGGTTTCGGGAGATACGTTGATAAACAGCCGGCCCTGCAAATTCTGGCTCGTGAACTGATCAATGGCTTTGGTGCGGCAAATGCGCTCAAGGGCGAATAGCCGGTTTTGCGATTTTGCATATTCAAATAGCGGAATCGGGTTGTGAAATACGCTGTGTTCGGGCCCCCTGCTCAAGGCCTCATGGGCGTAGACGCTGCATCCATCGGCGGTAATGATGGGCTGGAAAAGGGGTTGAATGGCTTGGGTGGCCAGGATGTTTGAAAACTCGGCTGCAATGCTCATGCTTGGGCTGCTCATACTTTAAATTGCTGGATACCGGCACTCAGGGTTGCTGCGATACCGGCGAGCTCCTGGCTGATGTGCAGCGATTCGCCGGCATCGTGGTCCAGTTGCAGGGTTGACTGGTTGAGTGTTTGGATAGCGTCGAGGTTGTGCCCGACCGTCACGCGTTGTTGGCCGGTTGCGGTAAAAATGTCGGTGTTGAGCCGGGTGATTTCCTGCACGCTGGCACGAATTTCCTGCAGTGCCTGGCTGGACTGGCGTGCGTAAATCACATTACTGCTGGCCTGCTCGCAGGCTTCGTGCATGGCCTGTCTGGCCTGGTCAGCCCTGTTTTGCAGCTGCTCGACCAACGCACCGATTGAGGTAATGGATGCTGCGGTGCGCCGTGACAGGTTACGCACTTCATCGGCAACCACGGCAAAGCCGCGCCCGGCCTGACCGGCCCGTGCTGCCTCAATGGCTGCATTGAGTGCAAGCAGGTTGATCTGCTCGGAAACGGACTGCACGACCTCCAGCACCTGGGTGATATTGTTCGAGTTGAGGTGAAGCTTGGCCACTATGGAGTGGGTGGTTTCGATCCGGTTGGCCAGGGCTTCCATGCTGTCCATGCTGTTGGCCGCGTATGCGGTGCCATCCTGACTGAGCTGATCTGCCTGCCTAGCGAGACTGACGGCGGCATCTGAACAGGTTGCCACGGTGCCAATGGTGTCGGCCAGTGCGTTGAGCGACTGGCTCATTCGGGTGGCTTCCAGGCTTTGCCGGCTGCTGTTGTGGCTGATCTGCTGGCTGATGCTTCTGGCCTGGCCGGCATGGCCACGTAGCGAGTGGGCGTTGGACTCCAGCTTTTGCACCAGACCCTGAAAATGGTCAAGCAGCTGGTTGAGTGCGGTGGCGGCTTGCGCGACTTCATCATTCCCCAGCGGTCTGGCCCGCAGCGTCAGGTTGGAGCTATGGGCAACCTCAAGAATAAGGTTGCGCAAGGCATGCAATGGCTGCTGGATGGAGTGCTGGATGCGCCAGGCCAGGAGGACGGAGCCGATGATCAGCAGGCCGCCGCCATAGATGTAGGCGCGCAGCAGCAGCCTGGTCAGGGCTGAGGCTTCCAGCTGCACGGCGCTGGCCGCATCCAGCTGGTTCTGGATCAGCGTGTTGAGGGACTGGTCAAAACTGCCCAGACTCTGGTCTGTTTCCATGTTGAAGGTCGAGTCATTCAGAATGAGGATGTGCAGGGCATCGCTACCAGCCGGCTGTAGCCATTGCTGATACAGGGTGACGACCTGTTCAAATTGCTGGTCGGCACGCTGGTTCAGGTCGGACTCGCCCTGTGTTCGTTGTGTTTGATAGGCGTGCCAGACGGCTTTTGCTTCTTCCAGGCTCTGGTTCACGGCATCGATTGTTGTGCCGGTCGCCGCCCATCCGGTTCGGTATAAGCGAATGGCGTCAAGTGCGGTTTTTTGAGTCAGTCGCTGGATCAACAGTAGGTCGTTGAGCGCCAGAATGTGGTGCTGGTACAGGCGGTCAAACAGCAGGTCTTTCTGGCTGGACAGCTGGAAAGATAGGAGTAAGACCAGTGCCAGTGCCGCCATGGGAAACCCACCGAGCAGTACCAGCCGCACGGGGATTTTCATTTGATTCAGCATTGCTTTGCTCGTTCAGGGGTGTGGTAACGTTGGCGCAAAGGGTAAGAGCCCTAGGTTACAAAACCATGACAGGCGCTGTGAAATGCCGTTCGCTCCGCGTTGCGGCAATCAGGGAGCCGGGGTGTTGTCGGCCCGCATGAGCCGTTGTGGCTACTGTTGTCTGTGCAATGAAATGGTTTCAGTGCTTGCACTTCTGTCCTAAAAAAACTACATTGCGCCCCCTGAACGCCCATGCTGAAACGATCCATCCGGCTCAAGTACTGACGACGAGAGGTTGGCGGGTTTTACCGCTGCTGATCCTCGGCGACATGCCTTGGGAAGTAGGCGAACCAAAGTGGGGAAACGGATAAGCGTTCTGGATTCTGCTGGCCATGGGCCGGCGGTTCCTTAATCCTTTTTTCGATTTTCCGGGCGCTCAGGACCTTGTCAGGCAGGGTACCTGCGTATGCCCGTACGGAGGCAAACCTATGTCCATTCGCGTGGAAGACTACTTCGCACCCGCCACTTTTACCAAAATCAAGAAATTTGCTGACCAGCAGGAAACCCCTTTTGTGGTGGTGGATCTGGATACCATCAGCCGTGCCTATGATGATCTGGCGGACAACTTTCCCTTTGCCAAAATTTATTTTGCGGTGAAGGCCAATCCGGCCATCGAAATCACCGAGTTGCTGCACAAGAAGGGCTCCAGCTTCGACATCGCTTCCATCTACGAGCTGGACAAGGTACTGTCCTGCGGCGTCAAGCCCGAGCAGGTCAGCTATGGCAATACCATCAAAAAGGCCCGCGATGTGCGCTACTTCTATGAGAAGGGCGTGCGCATGTTTGCCACCGACTCGGCCCAGGACCTGCGCAATATCGCCAAGGCGGCGCCGGGCTCGAAAGTCTATGTACGCATCCTGACCGAGGGGTCCGGCTCGGCCGACTGGCCGCTGTCGCGCAAATTTGGCTGCCAGACCGACATGGCCATGGATCTGCTGGTGCTGGCGCGCGAGCTGGGCCTGGTGCCGTACGGTGTGTCGTTCCACGTGGGGTCGCAGCAGCGCGATATTGGCGTGTGGGATGCGGCCATCGGCAAGGTGAAGAACATCTTTCAGCGCCTGCGTGACGACCACGACATTCAGCTCAAGATGATCAACCTGGGCGGTGGTTTTCCGGCCAATTACCTGACCAAGACCAATCCGCTGAAAACCTATGCCGAGGAAATCATTCGCTTCCTGCATGACGACTTTGGCGACGAGTTGCCAGAAATCATTCTGGAGCCGGGCCGTTCGCTGGTGGCCAACGCCGGCATAGTGGTCAGTGAAGTGGTGCTGGTATCGCGCAAGTCACGTATGGCCATTGAGCGCTGGGTATTTACCGACGTGGGCAAGTTCTCCGGCCTGATCGAAACCATGGATGAGGCCATCAAGTTCCCGATCTGGACCGAAAAACAGGGCGAGCTGGAAAACGTAATCATTGCCGGTCCCACCTGCGACAGTGCCGACATCATGTACGAAGACTACAAATACGGCCTGCCGCTCAACCTAGCCAGCGGTGACCGCCTGTACTGGTTCTCCACCGGTGCTTATACCACCAGCTACAGCGCGGTGGAATTCAACGGCTTTCCGCCGCTGAAGTCGTTCTGTATCTAGCGGGCGTGACGCCTGCCACCCGGAGTGTGGCAGGCGACCGTTGGCTGTTAACGGTCCAGATAAATCTGGTCAAATAGGGCGCCTTCTGCAAAAAAACGCGCCTGGGCTTCTTGCCAGCCTCCAAACGCCTCATCAATGGTGACCCGCTTCAGCGTGGGGAATTGCGCAGCAAACTCGGCGGCAATCTCTGTGTTGCGGGGCCGGAAAAAATGTTTGGCAGCAATGCGCTGGCCCTCGTCACTGTACAGATACTGCAAATACGCTTCGGCAAGGGCGCGGGTGCCTTTGCGGTCGACGTTGCGGTCCACCAGGGTAACCGGTGGCTCTGCCAGGATGGACAGGCTGGGCACTATGACTTCGAATGCATCCTTGCCATGCTCCTTGAGCGTTAGAAAGGCTTCGTTTTCCCACGCCAGCAATACGTCACCGATCTGGTTCTGGGCAAAGGTATTGGTTGAGCCGCGGGCTCCGGAGTCCAGTACCGGTACGTTGCGGTACAGCGAGCGGGTAAACTCAAGAGCGGCTTCGTCGCTACCGTAATGTTGTCTGGCGTACGCCCAAGCGGCCAAAAAATTCCAGCGTGCACCGCCGGACGTTTTTGGGTTGGGCGTAATCACGGCAACCCCGTCCTGCACCAGGTCGTTCCAGTCGCGGATGTTTTTCGGGTTGCCCTTGCGCACCAAAAACACGATGGTTGACGTGTAGGGGGTGCTGGCGTGGGGTAAACGGCTTTGCCAGTCAGCGGGTATCAGCTTGCCCAGGTGATGCAGTTCATTTATATCGCCGGCCAGTGCCAGCGTGACTACGTCGGCACGCAGACCGTCGATCACCGAGCGGGCCTGCTTGCCTGATCCTCCATGTGATTGCTGGAGGGTGACCGGCGCGTTGCCCTGCAGTTGCCAGTGCTCGTTGAAGGCCCGGTTCAGCTCGGAATAAAACTCGCGGGTCGGATCGTAGGACACGTTCAGTAAAGTCTGGGCATGCACGCTGGTATTAACCAGACCCGCCATGCACAGGCCGGCCAGCAGGTGTCGAATGCGGGCGGCCACCGGTATGTTGCGGGCGGGTGTGTTCATGATGCGATGCTCCTAATGTAAGGCGTAACCCCTGTCACGCGGGGCAGCCATCATAGGGACAAGCGAATATTCTTAGAAAGACTGAATTTTGATTTTGATATTCGATTTGGTGATATCTGGGAGCATGCTTTGCTGCTGTGTGGCTCATGCCGCGGCTGGCCAGATTCCATTCTTTAAGCGTTGTTGAATCCATTGAGTGGATAACAACACGGCTTTTTGAGAGCCTCGCAGGGCCAGTGCGACTGAATGTAATGAGGCTGCTGGTCAGACAGGGGGCCGGATGGGCTGGCCGCGTGGCGGGCAGGGCGCGGTCCTGACCTGAGCGGCGTGTCGGGCGTGATCCGTGAGTCTGTGCCGGTTATTGCACCAGCGCGTCGCGGCTGATGTCACTGACCCTAGCATTGGCGGTCAAGGTCATGGCGACACGCATTTCTTTTTCCAGCAGTTCCAGCAGGTGGCTGACACCAGTCTCACCGGCGGCGGCCAGCGCGTAGATATAGGCGCGGCCGATCATGCAGCAGTCGGCACCTAGTGCCAGCATGCGTACGATATCCAGCCCGTTGCGAATGCCGGAGTCGACCAGAATCTTCAGGTCGCCTTTGACCGCGTCGGCAATCGCTGGCAGGGCGCGGGCGGTGGACAGCACGCCATCAAGCTGGCGGCCACCGTGGTTGGAAACAACAATGCCATCAGCGCCAAAGCGCACGGCATCCTTGGCGTCTTCGGCATCCAGAATGCCCTTGATGACCATGGGGCCGTCCCAGAACTCGCGAATCCACTCCAGATCTTTCCACGAAATGGACGGGTCAAAGTTGTCGGCCAGATAACCGATGTAGTCTTCCAGTCCTACCGCACCGCCTTTGTAGCGGGAGATATTACCCAGATCGTGTGGCTTGCCGTGCAGGCCGACATCCCAGGCCCAGAACGGATGCAGGGCGGCCTGCAGATAGCGGCGGTATTCTGCAAAGGGGCCGCTCATGCCGGAGTGGGCATCACGATAACGGGCACCCGGGGTGGGCATATCTACAGTAAATATCAGTGTGGTGCACCCGGCAGCCTTGGCTCGCTCCAGCACGTTTTGCATGAAGCCACGGTCTTTCAGCACATACAGCTGGAACCACATGGGCCGGCGAATTTTAGGCGCCACCTCTTCAATCGGGCAGACCGACACCGTTGACATGGTAAAAGGAACGCCGAAGCGGTCGGCCGCCTGTGCCGCCTGGACTTCGCCACGACGGGCGTACATGCCGGTCAGGCCGACCGGTGACAGGGCCAGCGGCATGCGCAGTTGCTCGCCAAACAGCTCGGTGGACAGATCCAGCTGCGACATGTCTTTGAGTACACGCTGGCGCAGCGCCACGTCCGACAGGTCGGCCACGTTGCGCGCCAGTGTATGCTCGGCGTAGGCCCCGCCATCGATATAGTGGAACAGAAAGGGCGGCAGCTTGCGTTTGGCGGCTTTACGGTAGTCGGTGGAGGCGGAAATGATCATGGTGGCTTCTCGTCACAAAGTGGGGCGGTAAAGCACGACTATAGGGGCTGGCTCTCTGTCGTGTCATTACTGCTTTGGGTGCAGCTTTTTTTACTGTGGTGTCTGGGGCGGGCGGGACCGGAGTCAGGCTGACGCTGGTTCGGTCCAGCAAGCTGGCCCAAACCGCTAAGGCC